>JAFTKM010000017.1 GCA_017453245.1 Clostridia bacterium | reverse complement strand
TTTTGCTCCGGCGAGGAGCAAAACCGAGGAGCGTAGCGACGAAGGGATCTAGTACGAGTCTGATGACGGCTTCCTTAACTACTGTTTTTAGATAGTTAACGTGTTAGCCAAAGTAGATCCCGACACTTTGTGTCGCCCTACGGGTTCGACTTCGTGCTTACGCACTCCGCTCAGGATGACACTCTAGTCAGCTTTGCGTTTCGCATTTTCGGCGGGAGCAAGCCCCCGCCCTACGGTTTGTACCTCGTTCCCTCATTTTGCATTTTGCATTCTGCATTTTGCATTGGCGCCCCGCGCCTAGCGCCGTCCCCTACGATTAATTCTCATCCTCGCCGAGCGAGGATATCATCCCGAAGGGATATCATCCATTTCAATGGATTTCATCCGACATCGTCGGATATCATTGGCGCATCGCGCCCTGCGCCTCGTCCCTCATTTTGCATTGATGAAACGTAGGAATTGCTAGTGTATCGCAACCTCATCCACCACTTCGTGGTCCCCCTTCCCCAAAGGGGAAGGTTGATTTTGCATTTTGCATTCTGCATTGGCGCATCGCGCCGAAGTTTTGCATTTTGCATTTGCGGCTTTGCCGCATCGCCCCCTCATTTTCAACTTTCCATTTTCAATTTTCAATTGGCGCAGCCCTGCGCCCCTATGCACATTTGCCAACTATTACCTTTTTCTTTAATAAGTATTGCACATAAAATATGAACAAATTGTAAATAAAGCCTTATTTTTGGCTTTTTTTAGACTTTTTTTCTTGAAAGTGTAGAAATTTAATTTATTTTATGCTATACTTACCTAGATACGTGCGTGTGCGCGTTCCTTTGTTGCGCCTTTTTTTAAGGCTCGGCAAAGAAATACATAGTTTTTTATAAAAAATTTATATTTTGGAGGAAAACAAAAATGGCAAACAAGTATTGCTATCTCTTCTCCGAGGGTAACGCATCCATGCGTGAGATCCTTGGCGGTAAGGGAGCTAACCTCGCAGAGATGACCAACATCGGTCTTCCTGTTCCCCAGGGCTTCACCATTTCTACCGAAGCCTGCACCCAGTACTATGAGGACGGCCGTCAGATCAATGATGAGATCATGGCTGAAATCATGGAATACATCACTAAGATGGAAGAAGTAACCGGCAAGAAGTTCGGTGACCTTGAAAATCCCCTTCTCGTTTCCGTTCGTTCCGGCGCTCGTGCATCCATGCCCGGTATGATGGACACCATCCTTAACCTTGGTCTTAATGAGCAGGTTGTTGAGGTTATGGCTGCTAAGTCCGGCAACGCAAGATGGGCTTATGACTGCTACAGAAGATTTATCCAGATGTACTCCGACGTTGTTATGGAAGTCGGCAAGAAGTACTTCGAGGAGCTCATCGATAAGATGAAGGAAGAAAAGGGTGTTAAGCTCGACGTTGAGCTCACCGCTGACGATCTCAAGGAGCTTGCTAACCAGTTCAAGGCTGAGTACAAGGCTAAGATCGGTCAGGACTTCCCCACCGATCCCAAGGAGCAGCTTATCGGCGCAGTTAAGGCTGTATTCCGTTCTTGGGACAACCCCCGTGCAAACGTTTACAGACGTGACAACGATATTCCCTACTCTTGGGGTACTGCAGTAAACGTACAGGCAATGGCATTCGGTAACATGGGCGAGAACTGTGGTACCGGCGTTGCTTTCACCCGTGACCCCTCCACCGGTGAGAAGAAGCTCATGGGTGAGTTCCTTACCAACGCTCAGGGTGAGGACGTTGTTGCAGGTGTTCGTACTCCCATGCCTATCGCAGAGATGGCTAACAAGTTCCCTGCAGCTTTCGAGGAGTTCAAGAAGGTTTGCGAGATCCTCGAGAACCACTATCACGATATGCAGGATATGGAGTTCACCATCGAGAACGAGAAGCTCTATATGCTCCAGACCAGAAACGGTAAGAGAACCGCTCCCGCAGCTCTTCAGATCGCTGTTGACCTCGTTGCAGAGGGCCACAAGACCAAGGAAGAGGCAGTTCTCATGATCGACCCCAGAAACCTTGACACTCTCCTTCACCCCCAGTTCGACGCTAAGGCACTTAAGGCAGCTACTCCTATGGGCCGCGGTCTCGGTGCATCTCCCGGCGCAGCTTGCGGTCAGGTAGTATTCTCCGCAGAGGATGCTGAGGCTTGGAAGGCAGAGGGCAAGAAGGTTATCCTTGTAAGACTTGAGACCTCTCCCGAGGACATCACCGGTATGAAGGCATCTCAGGGTATCCTCACCGTACGTGGCGGTATGACCTCTCACGCAGCAGTTGTTGCTCGTGGTATGGGTAAGTGCTGCGTTTCCGGCTGTGGCGACATCGCTATGGACGAGGAGAACAAGAAGTTCACTCTCAACGGTAAGACCTACCACGAGGGCGACTGCATCTCCATCGACGGCTCTACCGGTAACATCTACGACGGTCTTATTCCTACCGTTGACGCAGAGATCTCCGGCAACTTCGGCACCATTATGGGCTGGGCAGACGAGTTCAGAACCCTCAAGGTCAGAACCAATGCAGATACTCCCGCTGATGCTAAGAAGGCCAGAGAGCTTGGCGCTGAGGGTATCGGTCTTTGCCGTACCGAGCACATGTTCTTCGAGGCAGACAGAATTGCTGCTTTCCGTGAGATGATCTGCTCCGACACCGCTGAGGAGAGAGAGGTTGCGCTTGCAAAGATCCTTCCCTACCAGCAGTCCGACTTCGAGAAGCTCTACGAGGCACTCGAGGGTTATCCCGTATGTATCAGATTCCTTGATCCCCCTCTCCACGAGTTCGTTCCCACCACCGAGGAGGACATCGCTCTCCTTGCTAAGGCACAGAACAAGTCCGTTGAGGATATCAAGAACATCATCACCTCTCTCCACGAGTTCAACCCCATGATGGGTCACCGTGGATGCCGTCTCGCTGTAACCTACCCCGAGATCGCAAAGATGCAGACCTCCGCAGTTATCCGCGCCGCTATCAACGTTCAGGCTAAGCATCCCGAGTGGACTCTCGTTCCCGAGATCATGATTCCTCTTGTTGGCGACGTTAAGGAGCTTAAGTACGTTAAGAGCGTAGTTGTTGAGACCGCAAACGCTGAGATCGCAAAGGCAGGCTCCAACCTTAAGTACGAGGTTGGTACCATGATCGAGATCCCCAGAGCTTGTCTCACCGCTGACGACATCGCTAAGAACGCAGACTTCTTCTGCTTCGGTACTAACGACCTTACTCAGATGACCTACGGCTTCTCCAGAGACGATGCAGGTAAGTTCCTTGATGCTTACTATGACAGAAAGATCTTCGAGAACGATCCCTTCGCTAAGCTCGACACCACCGGTGTTGGTAAGCTTATGAACATGGCAGTTACCCTTGGTAGACCCGCTAACGAGCATCTCCACGTTGGTATCTGCGGTGAGCACGGCGGTGATCCCACATCCGTAGAGTTCTGCCACCAGATCGGCCTTGACTACGTTTCTTGCTCTCCCTTCAGAGTTCCGATTGCAAGACTCGCAGCAGCTCAGGCAGCTCTTAAGGGTTAATTTGTAACTAATAGTTAACAAATAAATATAAAAAGCGCACTCCGCAAGGGGTGCGCTTTTACTCTGAAGAGTCGCGAAAGCCTGTCTGCAGATCTGGTCGGGATTAAAAACGCCCTCTCAGTCGCTCCACGACAGCTCCCCCAAAGTGGGAGCCTTAGTAAATCTAGAACGAGCCTCGAATCAGCCTCTCACTATGGGAGAGGTGGCACCGCAGGTGACGGAGAGGGCGTCACCTTCAGAGTTCCGATCGCAAGGTCTCGCCTGCGGGCTCGGTCACACCAAGCCTTCCCTTGTGAGGTAACGAAGTGGCGTTTCGGTAGTGAATTGCTTTGATAATGCAAGAGCCGAAACGTGACCGAGCCGAAGCGAGACAAGGGGGACCGCTTGCGGTGGATGAGTAGTTTCAATACCCTCGGTTTCGCTTCGCTAGTCTCGCCTGCGGGCTCGGTCGCCTCGGGGGCTGAGAGTCCACCGGACTCTCATTCAATACCCTCGGTTTCGCTTCGCTACGCTCAGCATCTCCCTTTGCACAAGGGCGGCAAAAACCTCATCCACCGCAAGTTGAGATCACTCGCCCGACCTTCCCCCTTGGGGAAGGTGGATTGCGAAGCAAGACGGATGAGGTTACGATGCGCTAACTTTTTAAACCTCACCCACCACTTCGTGGTCCCCCCTCCCCAAAGGGGAGTGTTAGGTCTCGCCTGCGGGCTCGGGCACCTCGGGGAAACCGATACTCAATCGTTTTCTGACGCTCTCATGCCGCTTCGCTACCCTTCCCAAAGGGGAAGGTTTTGAAAGATACACCTTTTTCGGAAGGCGTACCTTTTTTATTCATCCGCAAGATTGATTATCTCTTTATTTGATTTTTGCGCGTATTTCATAGCGCGATAAGCTCCCCCGTTTTCTCGCTCAACATAGCAAATAACAAGCTCGCAAGCATCAATCATCCACTCATTCCTTTTTATAATCACTCGCTTAGGGTGAGTACTTTGGATATACTCAGGAATAATCACACTATCATAATACCGCTCGTAATATTCAATATCCTTTACTTGATAAGGCAAAACACAAATAATCTCGTTGTTGGAGCTTGGCAACGCCTTTTGCACTCTCTTGATAACGCTTGCCGCATAAATGTCGAACTCACCGTTGCGACCGATATATATTTCCACGAAATCCTTTTCGCAAATGATTCTTTTAAGCAGTTCAAACAATTTAATATCAAGAATTTTGTGTCCGTTAAAATCACGATGTCCGAAAAGACATACTCTGTAAATCTCCATCAATATAATCCTCGCATCTTATGTTATAAATTATAACATATACATATGTGATATGTCAAGTTAGAATAAAGGTGTAATTTTCTAACATAATTTTGGTGAGGAGATATGACATATGAAAGAGCCTAAGCAGAATCTTATTATTACAAAGAAGCCTAAGGGCGAGGACGGACACAAGACCTTTTCTATAAGGATCAAGGACGAAACAGTCGCACGTCTTGACGAGCTTGCAAAAAAGACAAACCGCTCGAGAAACGATCTTATCAATATGCTGCTCGATTACGCAATGGACTATTGCGAGATAGTATAAATATTTGTTATTAGTGATTAGTTGGCAGTGACCGGTAGCTCAATACTAAAACGAGTCCTCGCAAATTCAGATTAATGACTATTATAGTTAGCATATAGTGCGATTTAGCCTTTTGGCGTTGTTTTTAGCTTTAAGGAATAGCAAAAGCCGATACGGAGATGAGTCCGTATCGGCTTCTTTTTTGTGCAACATTCTTGAGCGGTGAGCACGTGTGTATCCCGGGCAACTCACGAGTGATATGCTCATGATGAATTACGGCTTAAGTAATTGATATTCCCCCGCCTTAAGGATCCTTGCAAGCTCCCTCTCGTCGGTTATTCTCACGTCGGTCTCGATGCCGCCGAAGGGTACGCCCTCGGGATCGTGGGTATCGCCGCCGGAGGTGAGAATAAGCTCGGGATGCTCCTTCACAAATTCCTCGGCTATGTCGTTGAGCTCGGGGTTGTGCGCGTGGTTATAGACCTCGATGCCGTCAATACACTCGAAGGTCAAGGTGTGTCCTCCGTTTCTGTAGGGGTGAGCCTGTATGATGAGCGCGCCGCAGCTATGCAGGGTGCGATACCATGTTTCAGCACTGTACTCGAGCAGCTCGGGGTGACTGTAGAGCATCTCGGGGGTGATGCCATAGCAGAGAATCTCGCAAGGGCCTCCGATGCCCTCCTCTACCCCGAAGATTATGTCAAGTCCGTATTTTTCACCCTCGGCCTTACACTCGATGTAATCCCTCTCGTATGCGGCAACAAATTCCTCCCAAGGGAGGTCCCTGTCGACACCTGTATTACCGTGGTAGAAATGATTGGTCAGAACACAGCCTGCATATCCGCCGTAGTAAAGCGCTTTCGCGAGCTCGCGCGGTGTTGTTCTTGCACACTTGCTGGTAGGTGATGTGTGTGTATGTAGCTGATACTTGTATTTCATATGTAGCCTCCGTCCCTTTTTATATAATTATAACCTACCGAACGGTGCTTGTCAACTTCGATCTTCTCATTTTTCGCCCATAAGATAGGTATGATGCCTCGGGACTTGCATTTTTATTTTCGCCGTGATATAATTTAGATACCAAACGCAAAAAGCCCCTCGGCGGGGGCAAAAGGGAAAGCGAGGCAATTATATGTCGGACGTAAGAATAGGCGTAATAAACTGGGACTGCGCCCTGCCCGAGGATACCTATTTCGGCTATCATCAGACAAGGACGCTGAGCCCGAGAAAATACAGAACACAAACTCCGTATTACGCGGATATTCTCGGCGAGGACAGAATAGCCTACCACTATAAAAGCGCGGAGGAATACGACCGCGAGCTCGACTACGCCATAGCGGCGGGAATAGACTACTTTGCCTACGTTTTCTACCCCGATGAGGGCTCGAGGAGCCACGTTTGTAACGGTCCCTGCGACTGCAGTCACAAGGTCCACGAGCTGAACTACGCAAGGCAGATGCACGAGAGGAGCCCAAAGAGGGATAAGATCGGCATCGCCGCCATTGTGGCAAAGCATCCCTTCGCCCCCTCGGATATATCCCGCCTTGTCGCTTTGATGGGCGAGCCCTATTATGAGAGGATAGGCGAAAGACCGCTTGTCTACCTCTTCCAGGATATAAACGAGCCTCTCCTAGACAAGATACGCGAGGAATGTGACAGACAGTCTATCCCTCGCCCATACTTCTCGGCTATGATGAACGAGCCGCCCGAGGATCTCAACTACTCCGCCGTTGACTCGCTCTCTGCATACGCGTGCGGAAAATGTGGGATCACGGCATACAGCGAGCTGTGTGACGATCTGCTCCTCGGAAATGAGGCGCGTCTTTCCAAGGGGCGCGGGCTTATCCCCTTATTCACCACCGGTTGGGATCCCTCGCCGCGCATAGATATCCCCTCCCCTTGGGTTAAGTATGAGGATCTTTCTTACGCTAAGGCGGCGAGCTCCGAGGAGCTTATCACGGGCGCTGAGCGCCTTACGGACTGGATAGAAGAAAAGGCGTCCGATGCCTTTATCGGTCATATCATCACATTTGCGTGGAACGAGTTTGAGGAGGGCGGCTGGATCTGTCCGACCTATAACCCCGACCTCAGCATTAATACCGAGCGAGTCGCGACCTTCGCACGTATCTCGCGCTACTTTAAAGACAGGCTTAATAAGGAGAAAAAATGAAAAAGCTATTATCAATTCTATTAGTATTATCCGTTCTCATTACCCTTGTGTCCTGCAAGGATAAGAAGAAGGAAATCAACGTGTGCGGCGAGTCTATCGAGGAATACCGCATCGTATACGACGTTGACGGCCTCGACTACAACAAGCGCGCGGCTGAATATATCCGCGATAAGATAGATGCCCTGACCGGGTTTGCGCTCGAGATCGTAGATGACTCCGAGCCTGCCGCCTCCCGCGAAATAGTTGTCGGAGAGACGTCAAGAGCAATTTCAGAGGAGCTTGACGAGGAGACCGAGGGCTTTGAATTCGCAATACTTGCCAAGGGCGGCACGGTAGCGCTTGAGGCTGATTACTTCGTTATCGCCGCGGCAGCGTACTACCTTATCGACACCTACTTCAGCAAGGCTGAGGACGTTGAGATACCCGACGGGATAACCGTAAGAGAGCCCATCACCAAGGAGGCAAACAACCTCATTATGCTTATCGGCGACGGTATGGGCGTATACCAGACCGAGCTCTTTGACTACCTTGAGGACACCTCCGATTACAGCGACGGAGAGGAGCTCTTCTACGGCTATATGTTCCCCTACCACGGCTTCTCGAGGACCGCTTCGCTCTCGGGTGTGACCGACAGTGCGGCAGGCGGCACCGCCCTTGCAACCGGCTACAAGACCTACAATGACTACGTCGGTCTTGACAAGGACGGAAACGAGGTAAAGTCACTCACGGAGCTCGCGGCAGAGCTTGGCAAGGCCACCGCGGTAATGTCCACCGAGAACAATACCGGAGCCACTCCCTCGACCTTCTCGTCACACACGCTGAGCCGAGATAATAACACCGAGATACTCGAGGATCAGACCGCTCTTACATTGAGCTACGGCACCGTCATCGACTGCGGCTACGACTACTATAACGCAAGATATATGAAGGTCATCGAGAACCATATCACCGACACTCTCACAAAGCTCGACGCTGACGAGGACGGCTTCTTCCTTATGTATGAGGAGGCCCACATAGACAAGAAGTGTCACAAGAATGAGATGGAAAACACCTTCCTTGCACTCATACGCTTCAATCAGGCTATTGCCCGCTTTATGGAGTACGCCTTCTATCATCCCGACACCGCAGTGCTTATCACAGCCGACCACGAGACGGGCGGTCTCAGACCCGACGAGAGCGGAAGCCTCGCCTACTCTACCACTAACCACACGCTTGACGACGTCCCCGTATTCGCGTGGGGACAGGGCCTTGAGAGCCTTGACGGTAAGACCGTCGAGAACATCGAGATAGCAAAGATGTTCGCGCACCTCTTAGGTAACGATAGCTTCGGAGATCAGTCAAATGATTGGTATGACGAAATTTACGGCGATAGCGCAGAATAAGAAAAACAACACGTTATAATCTATTTTTGTAAAGTTTAATTTTCATAATAAATGTAAAAAAGGCTTCCTTGCGGAAGCCTTTTTTATTCGTCCGAATACAATTCGTCATAATACCACTTGGCAGGATTGTCATAAATATACTTTACCCGCGTCTCATAATCCTCGCGGTCACGAATGATGTGCTCAAAAAACGAATCCTGAAATAACTTGTTAGATAGACCGTGTTTTTTACACTCCAGCGTAGTTAACGATTTAAATGCGCCGACGATATCCATAACCGTAGGGCGGGGGCTTGCTCCCGCCGTCCCTTTAATTAATACAAAAATAATGTGAATATGATTGGGCATTATCACATAATTATCAATTCTTAAATATGGATATCTTTTTTCAAGTGATAATAATTGTTGTTCTGCAACCTTTCCGTATTTGAGACATTCGACCTTATCCCTTACGGCGGGAGCAAGCCCCCGCCCTACGATTCGCGATAATACGCAGCTTCGGTTATGAGTGCATATTGTTACAAAATACGCACCGGGTAAACTATAATCATATTTCTTTAATCGAGGATGCTTCCTCTTCGGCAAATCGTTTTCCATTACTATTATACCTGCCACTTATCGATAGACACATCGTAATTTGCAATCGGTGTGTTATCTGCTTGGCGGGTATTTATCTTTGCGGTAACGGTTACGTCTCCGTCTGCTTTGAGCTCGCAATAGAGGCGGTAGTAGCCCTCGTTCTTATTCTGCGGAGGCACCTCGGGAGAGGTGGGCAGAGGCAGAGCGCGCTCAGAGCCGATAGTCATCGGACAGCTTGCTGTGAACTCAACGATGATGTACTTTTCGGGATCGTTCTTATCTCTGAGGGTTGCCTTATTGCCCTCGATCCCGATCTCGGCGTCGGTGGTCATATGCCATCTGAGTAAGGACTCGCGGTTGAGTTTAACCTCATCGCGCACGACGAGTGAGGAACGGCCATCGGTAAAGAAGTAGCCGCGTCGTGCGTTATCAACTCCGCGCTCCTTGCCGTAGAGGTCGGTCATATTGATAACCGTCTTTACCCTATCGTCGGTGACGGTAAACTCGGTAACGTCAGCGCGTGAGCCAAGGACGTATCCGGGGGAGCGATCGGGGTTAATTATTAGGGTATTGTGCGACTCCGCGCGCAGGCGGTAGACGTCCCAATGATTGTACTTGTAGTAGAGGTTGTAGTTGTCCTGACCGAGGTCGTGCGCCCAGCGGCGGCCCTGCGAGTCAAGGACGAAGCTGCCCGCATCGAGATGCGAGTGAGCATAGACGGTGTTGCCCGCCTTGATGCCTACGAAGGTCTGACCGTCGCGGTAGGCGTCACGCATCGCGATGATCTCCTCCTCGGGATAGCGGACTACGGTGGGAGCTCCTCCGTCGCCATCCTCCTCTTTGACGTTGTACCAGAGGATAGCCTCGGGGATCTGCCCTACCGCGGGATCACGGAAGTTGCGCGATGCAACGCTCTCCTTACGTCCGGGAAGGCCGAAGTGATCGAAGATCCAGAACATACCGGAAATGGCGAGCAGACTGCGCTGACTGTCGGCAAAGTTGAACGCCGCGAAGTCGGACTGAAGGAGTATAATGAAGTCTGCGAGCTTGTCAAAGCCCTGAGCCTTGTCAAGACCGTAAAGCTTGCCGATGGAGGACTTCAATGCGGCGAAAATACGCACAGTATAGTTGATAGCAGTCTCGGCGTAATAGGGGCCCTCGTAGTAAGCGCCGTCGGGCGCAAACTTATCCATAAAGCACTCTACAACGCGGATAATATCCGAGCCTATCTTGGAGGCTATCTCGGGGTAAACGTCCATAAACGCCATCACGGTAGCGATAACGCCCGCGTTGGAAAAGACGTTGTGATTGTTGGTCATAAGGACGGTGGTATAGGATGTATTGGGATCCTCGATAGCGCGGTTGACGGTATAGAAAAGATTCTCGTAAGCGCCCTTCTCCATTATCGCCTTCTGCTCGTCGCTCATCACGTCATAGAACCAGTCGTAAGCGATCGCGTAGCCGTAAGCGAGAGTGCCTACGTCGATATGGTGCGAGGGATTCCAGTCGGGCATTTTTGCCGCCGCCTCAAGATGAGGCCAAGCGTAGTCGAAGTACTTTGTATCACCCGTGAGTCTGTAGGCAAGGGCAAAGGCGAGCGAGTAACGCTGAAGGTCCCAGGAGACAAAGAGGAGTCTGACTCCGTCTCTGAGCTCGTACTTAAGAGTCGGCTTATCCTTGAGCTCATCGCACCACAAAAGGAGTCTGTCAAACCAGCGCTTCTTGTGAGGATTTGTCTTGATCTCCTCTCTGAGTCTCTTAAAGTCCTCCTCTGTGCAAACTACTCTCGGATGGACTCCCGCGAGGGGAGATTTTTTATAATCCTCAAAAAGCTTCTCCTTGGTAGGACGGAGGAAGAAGAGGAAATCATTGAGCTTTTGTAAAGCTTTCTTGTCATTCGGAGGGGTAAAGGCACCATCGGAGAGAATTGCCATTCCGTAGTGCACCGTGGTGTTATCGTAATAAAGGCTCTTACCTATCACGGTCGCGAGCTCTCCAAGATCGACGTAATACTCTCCCTCGTGCTCGGTGGAGATAACACCCGCAAGGCAGGCTCTCTCGTCCTCTGTGAGTACCGATGCGACGTCGCGAAGGCAAACCATCTTAGCCTCACCGTCGTAGTAAGGCATAGCCGAGGGCTCAATCTTTTTGCCCTCTCTGTAAACCACGCCCGAGCGCATATGTACGGCAATCGCTCCATCAAGCAGAGCCTTGTCATCATCCTCCCTCGGCAGATAATTCTTGTCGGTGAGGATTATCTTTTTCTCTCTCTTGTAGTAGTCGTTATTCTCGTCGTAAACGACAGCTCCGGGGACCTTGGCGGCGGTGGAATGAGCCTTGAGATCGAGGAGCTCAAGCTCCGCTCCCTCTTCCGAGGAGAAGTTAAAATAGAAGTCCGAGAGCTTGTCGCAGTTGATGGGAATACCGGTCGGAGCGTAGTATCCCTCGACCTTCATCTCGCCGTTTACGTATATGTCAAAGCGTCTTGCCTCCACGTGATAAAGAATAGAGAAATCCACTCTTCCCTTCGGGAGATCAGCCACCCTTTCCTTGGTGTATCTTGTATATACACCGTCGGGCTTAAAGTCAAGAATATACGCAGGAGTGCCGCCGCCCTCAAGGCAGATCTCACCCAGAAACGCGCCCGTCGACTTAAGACCGAAGGACACTATATAGTCACCGAGGATAAACGCCTCGTATTTAAGTTTCTTTTCTTCACCGGAAAGCGTGAGCGCTTCCCTCTTCGTCAGCTCGTACGATTTGATCTCGTGGTACATAAGAGTCTCCTTTTTGAGTATACTGTGCATTTTCTTAATACAGATATATCACCCTCATTCTACCACAGTTTTCACGCGTTTTCAATAAGATACGCGAAAATTAAAGAGTTTTTTTGCCAAGGGGTGAAAGAGACGGCACCACGCCCTTTTTCATACCCCACTTTCAAGGTGTAGCACATTATACTTTTTGTTTCCGGGTGGCAACAGGTGAAGTTTTCGCTGACGCGAAAGTGAAGTTGCTCCGCGCACCCCAAAGCTCGACTCCGCTCGCTTCGGCGGACCCCCGTACGCAGTGAAGCTCTGGCTATCACCCTAGTGAAGTTAAGCTTGCCCACTTTGCCAAAGGCAAAGCTTCACTATCCGCAGGATAACTTCACTTGCAAGGCAAACTTAGTTGGGCGACCTACTGTGAAGCAGGTCGCCCATATACCGAATTTTTGGTACAATCACGTTCTTTTTCTTTGTTTTTTACGGTTTTTCGGGTTCTGTACGGTCGGGATGCGCGGGATCAAGCTTAATGCGCTCAAGCAGGTACATCACGACGAGATAAATAAAGAGACTGTTGATTATATAGACCTCGCTGACCGCGGACGCGCCGACGTAGGAGGATGGATCAACAACGCGCGAGATGAAGAAGGCGGAGGAGAAGATCACAAAGCTCATAAGACCTATGCCGATAAAGCCGAGGAATCTGTCGTGCCTACGAAGCAGTATGGAATATACGAGCAGTCCTATGCCGTATAGTACCCACGCGATAATAGTAAGGTAATCGTGCACGTAGTTGAAGAAATTGACAAAATCCGTGCCGCTCTTCGCGGGGAAGGCGATGCACCCGAGAAAAACGAGTATAATGTTGAGCGTCTGGCAGGCAACGTATATCCTCTTTGACCGCTCGGTCAGGGGACCTACCTTCACCATACGGTAGGTTATCCAGATTATCGAGCCCATAACGATAAGCGCCCAGAGGAAGGTGGAAAACCATCTGCCGTGTATCCAGGCAATGCGCGAGATCGAGGTATATAAGGGACTCTCCTCACTCAGCGTTATAAGTATAAAGGAGAGTATGGGGACTACTATAAGCCCAAGAATAACTACAAAACGGTCGGTGTATAAAAGTCTTTTTATTCTGTCCTTCATTTTCTTTACTCCCATAGGTTATCAGATATGCGAGGAATATCTTAGCACAAGTTTGATTGTAAATTGTTTCCTAATTGTTTATTAATTGTTAAATTTTCAATTCCGACTTGATTATATTTTTACCAAACCTATTGCATTTCATAATTCGGTGTGCTAGAATAGAAGCAAAATAAACAGAGTAGACGATCACGCGTTTAAGTGCGCCGCGGACGGGGAGTTGCCGCGACGACGAAACTATTTCTTAGCTTTTTTTGAGGATTGTTCGACGTTCTTCGCGTGGAAGCCGTAGTAACCTACGGCGACGACAAAGGGAAAACGATCGGAGAATACCAAAAAAAGCAAGAAATGTGCGGTGTGGTCTTCGCATCCCGCTGAGTAAATTGAAAGTTGAAAATGGAAAGTTGAAAGTGAAGAAGCTATACTGTGTCTTCACTCCAATTTTACATTCTTGTTTTGTGCCTTCAATGCGGGGAAGCTCTGCCTTGGAGGTGTTTTTTATTATGAAAGGAAGAGAAAGGAGAAGCTCTGTAAGAGTTCTCGTCACGTTGTCGGCGCTGTCCGCGATAGGTATAATACTCGGTAAATTCTTAGCCTTCAACGTCACGGAATTTATGCGCTTCAGCCTTGAAAATATAACTATAATCTTCTCGGGTATAGTTTTCGGCCCTGTTTTAGGCGCTGTGGTCGGCGCGGTGCAGGACCTCGTCGGTTGCCTTGCGGTCGGCTATACGATAAACCCGATAATCACTCTCGGCTCTGCGCTTATCGGCGCGGTCTCGGGCGCCGTCTGGCTTGTGGCAAAGAGACTCTCCACTCCCGTAAGGCTCGGTCTATCTATACTGAGCGCTCACATACTCGGCTCGGTAATCGTAAAGTCTATCGGCCTTGCAGTATTCTATTCTCTGCCCTTTGACGTGACCGCTTTATGGCGCCTTCTCAACTACACTATTGTCGGAACAGTCGAGGCTTTTATACTGTATTATCTCTTTAAAAGCAAACAATTATTGTCACAGATAAACAAAATCACCCCATTTTCACTCGGAGTAAAATTTAAGTCGGCGAGCGAGGCATCCGCATACGTAAAGAACGTGAGCGGTGTATTCTCAAAGCCGGGACTCGAGCGAGTCGAGGCTTTACTCGAGGGTGTCGGCGATCCCGAGAGGTCCCTTGGGGTAGTACACGTCACGGGTACAAACGGCAAGGGCTCCTTCGTCGCTATGCTCTCATCGATCCTCACAAGCTCCTCTCTCAAGGTGGGCACCTATACCTCTCCATATCTATATGAAATGCGCGAGTCGATACGTATCGGCGGCGAACCGATAAGCGAGGAGACGATGCTCTCGCTCCTTGAGAGGCTCGGAAATATTGCCGACGGAATGAGCGACAAGCCGACCGAGTTTGAGCTGCTCACAGCGGCGGCTTATCTTGCCTTCTCGGAGGCAGGGGTCGACGTTGCCATAATCGAGTGCGGAATGGGCGCGCGACGCGACGCGACCAACGTCATAGACTCTCCCCTCTTATCTGTAATCACGGGCATTTCTATCGATCACACCTCCTTCCTCGGCGCGAGTGAAAGAGAAATAGCCACAGAGAAATCCGGCGTAATAAAAAAAGACCGCCCCATCCTTTTCGGACGAGTCGGCACAGATGCTCTTGAGGTCATAACGAATAGAGCGAATGAGCTCGGTGCAAAGGTTATCCGCCCCGATGAGCCCGAAATTAAAAGCATGGCTCTTGACGGAAGCGTCATATCGGTATCCAACCTTGAAAGCCTTCATCTTGCCCTGCTCGGCATACCCCAGCCGTATAACGCGGCTCTGGCAGTTAAAGCGGCAAATGTACTGAGTGCGCACTTCCCCTCTGTTACCGAGGAAAGCATTCGCCAAGGTATCTCGGCCGTCCGCTGGCCCGCAAGATTTGAGCTCCTCTCGGATAACCCTATCTTCATCTACGACGGAGCGCACAACCTCGAGGGTATAACAAGCGCGGTCGAGAGCATCAAGACCTATTTCGGGGAGAAGGTCATCTGCCTGACGGGTGTCCTTGCCGATAAGGAATACGAGAGAATGGCCGACGAGATAGTCAAGGTTTCCGAGCAGGTAATCACCATCACGCCTCCCAACCCGAGAGCTCTCGCCGCGGAGGACTACGCCCTCACCTTCAAGATGCGAGGTGTCAGCGCCGAGGCGGCAGACTCCATAGAGAGCGGCGTAAAAAAGGCACTCGCTAAGGCACGCGAGCGCGGTCTTCCCGTCGTCACATTAGGCTCGCTCTACATTTACCGCGAAGTTAATGAAGCAGTAAAAAACGTGCTAAAATAGATGTTTATGTAAAGTAAAGTATGAAAAAAGCAGAGCTTCGCGCTCTGCTTTTTTCAGTGAAGTTTGCCCGATGTGGGCAAGTGAAGTTCACATCGTGAGTGAAGTTATCCTTCGGATAGTGAAGTTTGCGCCGCAGAAGGGCGCAAGTGAATTATAGTTTTAAAAAGCCATGCGAGCTTTAGCAAGTCAACTCCACTGTGCGCTAGCACAACTTCACTGTGAGCTTTAGCGAGTCAACTTCACTGTGCGACAGCACAAACTTCAATGTGAGCTTTAGCGAGTCAACTTCACTGTGCGCTAGCACAACTTCACTGTGAGCTTTAGCGAGTCAACTTCACTGTGCGCTAGCACAACTTCACTGTGAGCTTTAGCGAGTCAACTTC
>JAFTKM010000016.1 GCA_017453245.1 Clostridia bacterium | reverse complement strand
CCACCCCATCGTATTCGGCGTACACGAGACTACACGTACCACCGAGGATCAGAGCAGTTCCGCTGCAGCCTGCACCACCCACTGCCTTGCTCCCATGGCTAAGGCTCTTAACGATGCATATCCCATCCAGTCCGGTATCATGACCACTGTTCACGCATACACCGGCGACCAGATGATCCTTGACGGTCCTCACAGAAAGGGTGACCTCAGACGTGCACGTGCAGGCGCACAGAACATCGTTCCCAACTCCACCGGCGCTGCAAAGGCAATCGGTCTTGTTATCCCCGAGCTCAACGGCAAGCTCATCGGCTCTGCTCAGAGAGTTCCCACCTGCACCGGTTCTACCACTATCCTTGTTGCAGTAGTTAAGGGTCAGGACGTTACCAAGGAGAGCATCAACGCTGCTATGCAGGCTCAGGCTTCCGCTTCCTTCGGTTACAACGTTGATCCCATCGTTTCTTCCGACATTATCGGTATCTCCTACGGTTCTCTCTTCGATGCAACCCAGACCATGGTTGCTAAGATCGACGAGGATACCTACCAGGTACAGGTAGTTTCTTGGTACGACAACGAGAATTCTTACACATCTCAGATGGTAAGAACGATCAAGTACTTCGCAGAACTTGCATAATTTTTGAGCGATAAATTTCGCGAATAAGGCGCCTTTTCACCCCTTGACGTAGAACACCTACGCCTGGCGGGATGAAGAAGGCGCCTTCTTCATCTAAATTTATTAGCTCAAAATCTACTATAAATCCTTTGATTTCAGCTCGCTTTTCGATAAAAGCTCGCAATAGTTTTCTATTGCTTCGGGTCGAAGAAGGCGGGTTTCTCATCTAAATCTATTCGCTTAGATGCACAGATAAAGCTGAAACTAAATTTATTAGCTCAAAATCTACTATAAATCCTTTGATTTCAGCTCGCTTTTCGACCAAAGCTCGCAATAGTTTTCTATTGCTTCGGGTCGAAGAAGGCGGGTTTCTACTCCTTGTGGCGCAAGTCCACCTTGTGTCCTTGGTGCTTCGCACCGTGCTCCCCTTGCGGTGAGCCGCCACGGAGCAATCTGCGCGAGCGTCCTGGTGAGCGTTTCTCCCCGATACGCTTTCGCTTGATTATCATAATCTATTCGCTTAGAAACTACCAAAGTCAGCGCCATCTAAATTTGATTGCTCAAATGCGAAGAGGGATGCTAGAATTGGGCAACCTCATCCGTCTTTTGCTTCGCAAAATCCACCTTCCCCAAGGGGGAAGGTTGGGATAAACCTTCCCCCTTGGGGAAGGTGGCACGAGCATTGCGAGTGACGGATGAGGTTGCGATGCGCTAACTAATAAAAAACACATTGCAGATCGGGCTATGCTGTATTGCAATATGGTAGGGCGGGGGCTTGCTCCCGCCGAAAAAAATCACCCCGACAGATTTTGAGGTCTGTCGGGGTTTGCTATTGTATGAATGGGAATTTGTTAGTTTAATCTGTCTAGTAAAAAGTATGGTCGTTCTCCAATCGTAACCAGATTCGTTACGTCGGAGATGTCATAACCGTTACTTTCATACTCTTGTAAAAGCTCTTGCTCATTTGAGTAAATAATTTCTTGACCGTACCAAGGTTTAGCGGATTGCGGTGTAAGCTCTAGGTATATTATTTTACTTTCTGCCTCAAACGTTAATATTGTATGTACCTTGTTTTTATTCTTATTTATAACGTAACTGATTTTGGTTTGTCCTATTCCGGTTTTACAGTTCAACCTTTTCTTTAGCGAGCATTTCTGCGAGCCTTATTGCGCCTGTCTTGAGGAAGGCTATATTCTCCTCGTCGTAGACGGTATCTCTTTTTGTATGTATCTTATCCATATAGAGGATACCGCTCTTTGATTTATTGAGGGCGGAGACTCCGACGCCGCGCTCAAAGTTGCGCTGGTCGGAGGGGTAGAATGCTTTTCTTGCCACCTCGACGGAATAGGAATCGGTATATTCACCCGTGGGTGTGAAGGCTTCGGCGATTGCGCCTTCCTTATCGTATGCGCCCTTCTTAGG
Organism: Clostridia bacterium; assembly: GCA_017453245.1. Classification (GTDB taxonomy): domain Bacteria; phylum Bacillota; class Clostridia; order Oscillospirales; family CAG-272; genus UBA1740. Next base: position 37,907 of record JAFTKM010000016.1, on the reverse strand, counting down.
AACAAAGAGGATATTCTTGCCGTCGGACACGCAATCAAAGTTGAGGATTAGCTTTTCTTTGGCGACTCTCGGGTGCAGCTTCTTATAGCACTTGGAGCCGACGGTGCCTCTTTCCTCAAGGTCGAAGAAGATGAAGGCTACCTTGCTCTTTAGTTCCTCGGGGAGCTCGGACATTATATCGATAAGGAGCGTGACGCCCGAGGTGTTATCGTTGGCGGTGTGCTTGTTTGCGGGGCCGTTGATAACGAGGTAGGTCATACCGAGCAGGAGGGCGTAGCCGCCGTAGAGAGCTAAGGCGAACAGAGCCTTCGATCCCGTGGCCTCAAGTATCGGATTTGCCGAAAGCATTATGGAAAAGGGAATTATGTAAATAATAAGTGACAAAACAAGCTGATAAAGTATATATAGCGGTAAACACTTCGGCGAGATGAAATTCGGGAGCGGCATTACCGCACAGGTGTCGTAGTGCGCTGTGTAGATGACCTCCGCGCTCCCGGGGTCACCGACGATAACGTTCTTGACACTCTTACCCGACTCCTCTGTCACGACCTTGTATCCCTTGTCTTTGGCGACTGAGGTGAGGTAGTCTCTGAAGGCCGCCTTCTGCTCCTTGGTCTTTCTGACCTCGTATTTTTCGAATATTTCTTTTGTTGTTTCTGTCATAATATGCCTCCCGTCTCAGGGTTAGATTGCTTGAATGTATTTTAGCACAAAAGCGCGTGGATTGCAAGAGGTGTTAATTAAGTTTAAATTCTTTTCCCGCTTTCTTGACTTTGCTTCTTCTTTCATATATAATTTAAGATGTAAAAATAAGTGAAAGGACTATCCTATGGAAGATATAGAACGCTACGGCGATTATGACGAGATAGACGAGGAGCCAAGGGAAAGTAAAAATCCCGCCCTAACAATTCTTAAGGCGATAATTATCGCGGTATGCTGTCTCGTTGTCGGACTGATACTTTTCAGAGTAATTCTTTTTAACTATTATCCGAGTGAGATGAAAAACGTCTACTTTGACGAGAAGCTCACCGAATATTATGATCTTCAGGACGGCGAGATATTTGCCAAGACTCAGACTCTGCGCGCGCCTTATGACGATCCCGATTTCGCAAGCTTCTTTGCGGATAATCTCATAGTGATCGAGGACGTAGGTCAGCTCCAGCTCTCGATAAGATACAACTCCTCCGTCTTTGACACGATCGAGGAGAAGTATGGCGTAAGGCTCGACGAGAATGCCGACGACCTCTTCACCTTTGAGCTTGAGAGAGTGCCGTTTGACGAGTCGGGAGAAGTGGAGAAGATAGGTACTCTCAGCCACTCCTCGAGCGACAGCCTCCTTATGTACACCTACTACAAGCTCGTTTTCTCGGACGTCACCTTCCTTGACTCTGAGACTCCCGATTGGATAAGACTCAAGATAACCTTGAATGACGTAGAAGGCGCAGAGCCTTATTATATCCTCGTTTATGAGAGGACAAATGACTATTCCTTATTCGAGGATTACAAGCTCTCGGGAAAGGAGCGTCCCTGATGTCAGGTGAGATGACGCTTAGCGTAAAATCAAAAAACAAGGTTTCAAGATACGTCTTCCTCGGCCTTATCGGTACGGCTCTGATCTTTATACTTGCGGCATATTTCGGCGCGGCGTACTCGGGTATTCTGTGGCTTGTCGCTCTCGGATTTATCACCGCCGCTATATACGTCTACAACGGACACGTTGCCGCGGAATATTATTACGAGATAAGAAATGACGGAGGCAGAGAATCCTTCGTTGTCAATATGAGAGTAGGGAAGACCTCAAGGACTCTGGCAAGGCTCGATCTGTGGTCGATAACCGAGGTCAGGAAAATGACGGGCAAGGAATACCGCGCGTATAAATGCGAAAAGGGCGTTATCAGGTATCCCTATTTCCCGACCATGCTCCCCGAGTGCGTGTATCTTGTTTCCATCCGCTCGGAGTACGAGAACGCGGATATATTTATCGAAGCAACCGAGGAGTTTGCAGAAGGGCTTAGATAAATGCGAAATGCGAAGCGCCAAGCGCAAGGCTGCGCCAATGCAAAATGCAAAATCAACCTTCCCCTTTGGGGAAGGGGGACCACGAAGTGGTGGATGAGGTTGCGATACGCTAGCAATTCTTACGTTTCATCAATGCAAAATTAAGGAACGAGGTACAAACCGTAGGGACCGGCGGTCTCGCCTGCGGGCTCGGTCACCTCGGGGTCTGAGAGTCCACCGGACTCTCATTCAATACCCTCGGTTTCGCTTCGCTACTCGACGGTCCGCCAATGCAAAATGCAGAATGCAAAATGCAAAATGAGGAACGAGGAACGGATTGTAGGGACCGACGTCCCGTAACTTTAACCCGACCAAACAAATACAAAAAAAGCCCGTGTGCATTTCGCACACGGGCTAAAATTATTCATTAATTTTAAAATCAGAAGGGAGCCTCGGGAGTAAGGTTCTCGCTGTCACCCTCGGTGTAGGGAGCCCACTTAGCGTAAATGGTGATATCCTGGTTTACGTGAGCGGAGAGATCCTTGATTTCCTCAGTGCACTTAGCATCAAGATACCAGCCCTGGAAGAGGTAACCGTCTCTGGATGCGGGATCAGCGAGCTCGGGAAGCTTGCCGTGGATGTAAGAGGTAACGTTGTCCTCGCTGAGCTCGCCGCCGTTAAGCTCGTAGGTAATGTAGTATACCTTATACTCATAGGTAGCGTAAAGAACGAGGTCGCCGTATGTACCTGCAGCGATAACGGGGTAATCCTTGCCGTCAGCATCGCGCCAACCAACAACGGTAACGCCTTCCTTCTCAGCAACTGCGGGAAGAGCGATGTCGGTATCACTAATCTGGTAAGAGGTAAGATCGAAGTCGAGCTTGGTCTCACCGTCGTAGAACTTAATGGAGTAGGTGATTACGCTCCAGCCTGCGTATACGGTTACGTCGCCAAGAGCGTTGGGATCGATACGTACGAAGCGAGTGGTAAGCTCAGCGTCGGTGTACCAACCGGTGAACTCATAGCCGCCTCTGGTAGCTGCCTTAAGAGCTGTGGGAATGCTATGTACGTTATACTCGGTAACGTTCTCCTCAGCGTTAACACCGCCGTTAAGCTCGTAATTGATCTTGAAGCTTACGGGAGTGTAGCCTGCGTAGAGAACTATGTTACCCTTACCGTTAACGTCGATGGACTCAACCTTTTTGGTGAGAGCTGCGTCGGAGTACCAGCCGGTGAACTCATAGTTAGCCTTAGCATCGGGAGTAGGAAGTACAAGACCGGTGCTCTGGGAGTTATAGGTGTTGGGAGTAAGATCAAGTCTGGTTGCGCCATCCATGTAGATGATCTTGTAGTTGGTTACAGGGGGAAGATCGCTGCCATCGTCGAAGCTTTCTTCACACTTATCGCACTTACCGTCGTCATTTCTGTCAAGGTGTGTGCAGGGCTCAGGGAGCTTATCCCACTTTGCAACGAGGACCATATCCTCGGTTACAGGGTTTTCGAAATTCCATTCGGTGTCGTTGTAGAACCAGCCTGCGAAGGTGTAGCCCTCACGGGTAGGATCAGCGGGCGCCTCTACGGGCTCACCCTCTGCAACGGATACGGAATCAAGCTTGGAACCGCCGTTGCTGTCGAACTCTACGGTAAGCTCGCTGTTAACAAAGGGTAACTTGTTGATGAGATCGCCAACGGGCGAGTCCATAATAACGTCACACGATGTGAAAGCGAACACAACAGAGAGAATCAAAACCAAAAATAAAGCCTTGTTGAGTTTCATAATTGAGCTCCTTTTTTTATTTATGCAATTCATTTTAACATAAACCTAAAAATATTTCAATAGAAAAGAGGAGAGATTTGGTCATTTTCGATATTTTTGGTTGGTTGAACAAAAAAGATTAATTCGGTTTGTACATTTTTACATCGAACAAACGGTTGAAAAAGAAAGATATTTATGTTAAAATAAAACATAATGGTTTTATATGGATAAGCTGTATGCCCGAAAATCAGGTCGGGGCGGCTTTCCGAAGGGGGATTTATGGTAAAGCAGGAGATAAAGAGCTTTGTAATGGACTCGGGGAAATACTCGGGTCTTGCTTGCACGGCTCCGTGCTCTTTGTATTCCGTTTTGTTTGAAAACGGTGTGACGGGCGACCCGTCGGTCTCGGATAACGTGGCAAGGCTCTTGCCGTATTCCGACAAGGATTGCGTGTTTACTGCCGAATTTGAGATAACGCCTCTTGTTATATCGATGAAAAACGTGCTTCTGCGCTTCCACGGTCTTGACGGCTTCTGCACAGTTGAGATAAACGGTCAGGTCATCGGAGAGACGGACAACGTCCACCGCACGTACGTTTTTGACGTAAAGACTAAGCTCTCTCTGGGCAAAAACGTGCTTAAGCTCAGCTTTTCAGCAGGGAAAAACGGCTCGTCGAGGAAGATTGGCTCAACCCTCGGCTCCGAGGGCTCGCCGCGTCTTTGCGACATGGGAATCTTCCGCAAGATAGAGGTCGTTGCCTTCAATCATAAGATCATCTCGGATATCAAGGTAAAGCAGACGCATACGGAGGGGGCGGTAAGGCTCGATCTTTCCGTCAGCACACTCGGATATGACGAGCTCTCGCGCGCGGTTGCAACGCTCACCTCGCCCGCGGGTAACGTTTACTTCTGCGGTTTTGTCGGAGGAGAGGGAAATATTACGGTCTCCGACCCGAATCTCTGGTGGCCTAACGGCCTCGGTATGCAGAATCTCTACAAGCTCAACGTCAATCTCTATTCGGAGAGCGAGATAGAGGATACCTACGAGATGAGGATAGGTCTGCGCACGGTCGCTCTTGAGAAGGACGGTGAGGGAATGACTCTTTGCGTCAACGGCTCGAGAGTCCTTGCTATGGGCGGCGAATATATGTGTGAGGATATCCTTCCGTCAAGGCTCTCTGAGAAAAGGACAAGAGCCCTGCTTGAGGATGCGAAAAAGGCTAATTTTAACTCGATATTTATACACGGTAGCGGGTATTACCCCGAAAATTACTTCTTTGATGCCTGCGATGAGCTCGGACTTCTGGTATGGGCAGAATTGCCGATTGAGGACTCAGAGGCCGAGGACACTCAGGCGTTTCGCGAGAGCGTCGGCGCGGAGCTTCGTGACAATCTCACAAGAATTGTGCACCACCCGTCCTTGGGTGTCATCGTCGGCAACGGCAGGGTACAGCGTCTTTTCGGCTCGGATAACGAGGCGGCGGAATTCGCGGGAAGCTTCTCCGCGTTTGACGGTATGAACGTCTTTGATATTTCGGGTGAGACGAGAAAGCATCTTGTCCGCGTCGGACATTCCTCGCTCCCGACCTATGACACGGCGACAAGACTCGCCGAGCCCGAGAAGAGAAATCTCGGCTCCGAGGTATTCGAGCTTCACGGCGCAAGCAGGGACGCGGTCATCGATATGATTTCGGGAGCTTACGATTCGTACCCTTACGCCAACGGAATGAAGGAGCTCTCCTACGTTATGGGAATGTGCTCCGCGGAGCTCTCTATGCTTGACGTGGAGGAGGCAAGACGTAAGGAAAGAAAGCCGCTCGGTATCTTTATGCGCCGTATGAATGATCCGTGGCCCTCGATCTCTCCCTCGGCTGTGGACTATTACGGCGGACGGAAGCCGCTCCACTACTACGAAAAGGCATTCTTCGCTCCTGTGAGGATTTCGGCTATACGGGGCGGCACGAGAGTCAAGTTTATCGTATCCAACGATATGCGTCAGGATTACGTAGGAGTATTTACCTACGCGGTGATGAATTCGAAGAATCAGCCCGTCTTCCGCGATTCCTTCCCGATAAGGGTGAAGGCGTCGTCGAATCTCAGGGTGCACGACGTGGATCTCGGAAGCGCTATATCCGGACATGAGAATGAATACTATTTGTTGTACTCTGTGTCGGATAAGAGCAATGAGTCCTCAAAAGGTGCATATTTATTTACAAAAAACAAGCGTTTCGCCTTCCCGAAGCCGAATTACTCGATCGAGGTAATGGGTAACGGAACGGAATATGTCGCTACCGTCTCGGCGGATTGCTTCGTCAAGGGGGCTGAGGTCAGCTTTGAGGGCGAGGACGTCTCGCTTGACAAAAACTACTTTGACATCACCGGCAAGGCGCCGATACGGCTAAGGCTTACTACACCGAGAATCACGACCATAGAAAAGCTGAAAAGAGTGATTCGGGTACGGTCTCTGTATGATCTTGGCGTGGAGGAGTAAGGCGAGGCAAGAAAAATACGGACAAGCTAGGGGCGTGAATATTCAGCGCTTTCAGCACTTATCTATCTTGTTTAAGAATTGGTTAATACGCCTCGCGGACGAGTATTCCGCGAGGGTGCTAATAAATCACTAAAAGGAGAACATTATGAAAAAAATCATCGGCGAATTCAAAAAATTCATAACCCGCGGCAATATCGTAGACATGGCTGTCGGTGTTATCGTAGGTAGCTCGTTTACCGCGATCGTAAACGCACTCAGTAACAACATACTCAAGCCTATAATCAACTATCTTCTCACTCTTATCTTTGGCGCAAACTCTCTTAGCGAGGTTTACACCTTCCTTACCCTTGTTACCAACCCGGAGACGGGTGAGGTTGACCTTACTCAGTCCATCTATATCGACTGGGGTACCTTCATCAATGCTATTATCAACTTCCTTCTCGTAGCTATCGTTCTGTTCACCATCGTTAAGCTCGTGAATACGCTCCGCGACGGACACAAGAAGCTTGTTTCTGACATTATGCAGGACGTACCCACCAAGGCTGATCTTAAGGAAATGAAGAAGCAGGGCATCAAGCTCACCGACGAGAACATTGAGAAGTTCCTTGCTGATAAGAAGGCCGCTCTTGAGGAGGCCGCCGCTAAGGAAAAGGCTGAGGCAGAGGAGAAGGCAAGACTCGAAAGACTTGCTAACCCCACCACCGAGGACTTGCTCAAGGACATTCTCGCAGAGATCAGAAAGTCGTAATTTAACTTAATAAACGAAAAAAGAGCACTCAGGGCGATCAAGCTCCCCGAGTGCTCTTTTTATATGTTTTTGACAACGGTTATTTACCTATTATGCGATATTTCATAGTGATATCGGAGTCATTTATCTGCTTTCTTTCATCGTGAGTGAAGAAATGCGCGAGCTCCGCGCCGAATACCACGCTGTTCTTGATGTCCTTGACAAACTCGACGTCATCTCTTTGGTCATTGCCCGTGAGCCACGTGTAAACGGAAAAGACGAAGAAGTTAGCGTATAGAATAACGTTCTTGTCGGTTATGGTGATGCCCTCGAGCCTCTCGCTCATTTTTGCGACGAAGTTCCTTTTACACATTGACGCGAAATAGTCGGTAAAGCAATTCTGACCGTTTATCTGAAGTATCTTTTTGTAAAAGGATTTGTTCTGATAGAAGTATGAGCACAGAACGGACATCATCTCCCAGATGTTGCCGTATTTGTGTCCCTTCACGTTTTCTATGAACTCATTCTCAAATATCCAGACCACAAGCTCATACTTGTCGTGGAAGTGATAATAAAAGCTCTTTCTGTTCATGCTGCATAGGTCGCATATCTCGCCTACGCTGATCTTTTCAAAGGGTTTTTCGGTTACTAATTTTTTCAGCGCTCCTCCGAGAGCTGACTTGGTTATGCTTGAGTCTGCCATTTGCGCCTCCGTGAAAAAACTTAATTTGTTTTTGCTGATAGGGTACAAAAAAACGAGTCCTATCTGCCATACAGATAAGTCTCGTCGCATAAGATGATGCCAGACCGCCCTACAATACCGCCCCAAAAGAGGCTTTTTTGATTTGTAACGACGAGTCACGATGTTGAACAATCACCACACAAGAGTGCCGACTACTCCCTTACATTTGGTAATTATAGCATATATTTATGAATAAATCAAGACTTTTTTAAGTTTTATTTTAAATAATCATATCAAAGCTTTCGAGAAAAAATGTAACAAAATAAAAAATGTGTCTATTGTCGGGAAGTAAAGTCAATGATAAAATATACGAGGTTAGCATTTTCCAAAATGATAATAAATAAAAAGGAGATATAAGTGAAATGGATTTTCACGCTAAACAAACGGGCGAGGTATTAAGCGACCTTGCTACCGACAGCGCGCTAGGTCTTAGCGAAGCTAAGGCGGCAGAGCTTGCCGAAAAATACGGCAAGAACGCGCTCAAGGAAAAGAAAAAGAAAAGCACCTTTATGAGATTCATCGACCAGTTTAAGGACGCGATGATACTCATACTTATCGCGGCTGCGGCTGTGTCCTTCACCCTTGCTTGCGTTGAGGCGGCAAACGGCGGTCACGGCGAGTTCTTCGAGCCTATCCTCATTCTCCTCATCGTTGTTCTCAACGCGGTGATGGGCGTTATCCAGGAGGGCAAGGCAGAGCGTGCGCTCGACGCACTTAAAGGTATGTCCGCTCCCCACGCGAGAGTTATCCGCGACGGAGTAGAGAAGGTGATCAACGCTGAGGACCTCGTTCCCGGCGATATCATCAAGCTCGAGGCGGGCGACTTTGTTCCCGCTGACGCAAGACTTATCAGATCCGTCAGCCTCAAGAGTGAGGAGGCGGCGCTCACAGGTGAGTCTGTTCCCAGTGAGAAGGACGCAGACGAGGTAGTAGCTCCCGACGCTCCTCTCGGCGACAGACACAATATGGTATTCTCGGGCTGCAGCATTACCTACGGTACTGCCTTGGCGGTGGTTACCGCTACCGGAATGAGCACCGAGATGGGTAAGATCGCAAACCTTCTTGATTCCGAGGGTGAGACCGAGACTCCTCTTCAGAAGAAGCTCGCACAGCTCGGTAAATATCTCGGTATCCTCGCGCTTGCCTGCTGCGGCGTTATCTTCGTAGTCGGCTTTGCCAGCGGCAACGATCCTCTCGACATCTTCATGACCAGCGTATCTCTCGCTGTTTCGGCTATCCCCGAGGGTCTGCCCGCAATCGTTACCATCGTGCTCTCCATCGGAGTGCAGAGAATGGTTAAGCGTAACGCCCTTATCCGTAAGCTCCCCGCGGTCGAGACTCTCGGCGGCGCGTCGGTAATCTGCTCGGATAAGACCGGTACTCTTACACAGAACAGAATGACTCTCGTCAAGGCATATACCGACGGCTCTGATGAGCTCGTAGAGATAGGCACCGACGATGAGAAGCTGAACAACCTTCTTAAGCTCGCTACCCTTTGCTGTGACGGCTCTGTCATCTTTGAGGGCGAGAGCGTAAAGCATATCGGTGACCCCACCGAGACCGCGATAGTATTTGCTTCTCACGAGGCAGGTATGACCAAGGACGCACTCAACTCCGAGTGCCCCCGTATTGCGGAGCTCCCCTTCGACTCTGACAGAAAGCTTATGACTACCGTCAACGAGATCGACGGCAAGAAGGTGGTTATCACCAAGGGCGCATTTGACGTTATGGCGTCCATCACCGTAGCAGGAGATATTGAGAAGGCCGCTCGTATGAACGAGGAGATGAGCCGCGCGGCGCTCCGTGTTATTGCGGTAGGCTACAAGGTTATCGACACTCTTCCCGAGACTGTCGACTCCGCGTCTCTTGAATCCGACCTCACCTTCCTCGGACTCGTCGGTATGATAGATCCTCCGAGACCTGAGGTAAGAGTTGCAGTTGCAACCTGCCGTGAGGCAGGCATCAAGCCCGTTATGATCACAGGTGACCACGTTGTTACCGCGTCTGCTATCGCGTCCGACCTCGGTATTCTCGAGGAGGGTGACAAGGCTATCACCGGCGCGGAGCTCGACAGAATGAGCGACGAGGAGCTTGATGAAAACGTTGAGAATATCTCGGTATACGCAAGAGTATCTCCCGAGAATAAGATAAGAATCGTCAAGGCATGGCAGAGAAAGGACAGAGTCGTTGCTATGACCGGTGACGGCGTAAACGACGCTCCCGCACTCAAGGCGGCGGACATCGGCTGTGCAATGGGTATCACCGGTACAGACGTTGCCAAGGGCGCGTCGGATATGGTACTCACCGACGATAACTTCTCCACCATCGTTGACGCGGTAAGAGAGGGAAGAGGCATCTACGATAACATCAAGAAGGTTATCGGCTTCCTCCTCGGAACCAACATCGGCGAGGTTATCACCGTGTTTATGGCGATGATAATCGGCGCGCTCTTCCTCGGCGCGGCACACTCTCCGCTTCTTTCGATGCAGCTCCTCTGGATCAACCTTGTAACCGACTCCCTCCCCGCTATCGCGCTCGGTATGGAAGCGGTTGACAAGAATATTATGAAGAAGCAGCCTAAGCCCAAGGACGAGGGTATTTTTGCACACGGTCTTGGTATTAAGGTAGTAATTCAGGGTATAATGTTCGCATCTCTCACCCTCGCGGGCTACTATATCGGTCAGTACGCAACCCTCGGCGGCATCACTCCCTCCGAGAAGGCAGGTCAGACCATGGCGTTCTTCATTCTCGCGCTTTGCCAGATCGTTCAGGCGTACAATATGCGCTCTGAGCACTCCCTCTTCAAGATCGGTCCGTTCACCAACAAGAACCTCAACCTCGCCGCTCTTGCGTCGGTTATCCTTGTTGCGCTCGTTATGTTCGTTCCCGGACTTAACACCATCTTCGGACTCATCTACCTCTCCTGGCAGCACTACCTCATCGGTCTTGCGCTCATCTTCGTTCCTCTCCTTGTAATGGAGGTGTCGAAGGCGATAGGTGTTATCAAAGCTCATAGCAAATAATATATGAATAAAAGTGGGAAGGTCGGCTTTTGCCTGACTTTCCCATCTTTATTTTCTCCCGCAAATTTAACAGAACGCTAACATTACGCTTACTTTTCAAAAACATTTCTGTGCTAGAATTAGACTAGCCGTAAGATGCGAAGCAGTTATAAGTCAGACTCCTTTACGGCCGGGTAAGAGAGAATAATGCGAACCGGAACTGAAGCGTGAGTTTTCGGCGCTCCCCAGACACTTATCTCTCTTGCATAGCGGGCAGGGAAGCCCGTCTTACCGAATGAAAGGTCAACCTTGTAAAATGAAGCAAAAAATTAAAAAAGCAGTACAGTTTATATTAAATCCGCGCTTTCTTTTATGCTTCGGCATAGGTTGGTTGATAACCAACGGCTGGTCGTACGTAATGCTTGGCGTGGGAACGTATTTTAATATCGGTTGGATGATCGCCGTTGCGGGCGCATACCTGACCTTTTTATGGCTGCCTATCTCGCCCGAGAAGATCGTGACCGTGGCTATCGCGATAGGTCTGTTGAGGCTTCTGTTCCCAAACGATCAGAAGACGCTCGCGGTGCTTATCGATATGAAGAATAGCGTTAAGGAAAAGCTACGCAGTAAAAAGGCAAAGGAGAATGAAAATGACGGAAAATAGCTTTGAAAATATGATGCATAGCTCCGGCGGTGCTGAGCGTATCGGCAATATGCTGATGAGCTCGGGCGCTGTGAATATGGTGATGAATCAGGCGAAGAGAATGATGTGGTCTGTGGTTGAGTACAAGGATCTGCAGATGGTCTACACCTGCGCTATAAAGGAGATTGAGACAAAGCTCGATATACTCTCAACCGAGTTCAACCTCAAGCACAAAAGAAACCCCATAAGCTCGGTCACCTCACGTCTCAAAAGGACGGAGAGTATCGCCGAGAAGCTCTCGAGAAACGGCCTTGCATTTACCATAGAGAATATAGAAAAGAACGTGCGCGACGTCGCGGGAATCCGCGTGATATGCTCGTATATCGACGATATTTATGCCATCGCAGACGCCCTCTTAAAGCAGGATGACGTGAAGCTCATCGAGTGCAAGGATTACATTTCGAGTCCTAAGCCAAACGGATACCGAAGCCTGCATCTGATAATCTCCGTGCCGGTCTATCTTGCCGACAGCAAGAAGGAGGTTATGGTCGAGGTACAGATACGCACGATAGCTATGGACTTCTGGGCGAGCCTCGAGCACCAGATAAGGTATAAAAGGGAGATCCCCGATCAGGAGTCGGTCTGCAATGAGCTCAGAGCCTGCGCCGACGTAATCGCCGCAACCGACGAGCATATGCTGAAGCTCCGCAAGAAAATTGAGTCCGCCGAGGACGCGCCCACCGAGGACGATATGCTCCTTGAGAGGTTACGCAAGCTCGATATGCCCATAATGTAGGGTTTTCGTAAGAAACGCCCTACAACTAAGCTCGTCCATTTAGGACGAGGTTAACTTCACTACGCGAAGTGTAACTTCACTCGGTGTAGCCGAACTTCACTTTCGCGACAGCGAAAACTTCACTTATGTAAACATCGATATTTGACAACCGTTGTTGTCATAACGCCCCGATAACAAAAAAGGACAGAGAGCTTTTCTCTGTCCTTAATCTTTTTTTATTTAACCTTAGCCTCTGCCTCTTGCGCCTTCTCTGCGGTCTTGATCTCGTAGTAGATCTTGACGAGGTTTACCCACTTCATTACGACGAGGGGCTTTTGAGGGAAGCAACGGTAGGAGATATCTCCGTGCTGGATCTCAAAGTTTCTGCCCGGCTTGAAGGGGAGGGAGGGGAAGGCGGAGGTAGGCATCGCGAGGTCGATATCCTCGCCGTTTATGTTACCCTTGATCGAGAGGGTGTCTGGGGTGAGGGTTATTCTCGCTCTGCCTGCGTTACGGTACTTATGCTTCTTCGGGTCGATGGTCTGGACTCTTGCCATGGTGGTGAGCTTTTTGATCTTGCCCTCCTCAACCTTTTCCTTGAGGCTTTCGTAGATCATTCTCGACCAAGCGGAAACGTGGCGCACCTCTTTTCCGACGCCCTTCTTGTTATGTAAGAAGGCGTACTTGTCGCTCGTCTCCTCAAAGCCGCACTGCACGCAGTAGATGGTCTTCTTTTTCTTCGTTCGCATGGTGAACTCGCCCATGCAGTTGGGGCAGACGTAGAGCACGTTCTCAAGACCCTCGATATTATCGTTTTTACGGTACTTGATCTTGAGCTTTTCCTGCTCGAGATAGGCGTCAAAGTCGAGCGCCTCAGAGGTCTTTTCCTTTACCTCTTCGAGAGGCATCTCGCGCAGCGCGTCCTTATCAAACAGCTTGTAGATATCTATAAAGGTTCTGCCGACGCGGATTCCCTTTGCCCACTTGGGCATGGAGAAGTAGGTGCCAATCGTCTTCGCGACGTAGACGTCGGTATTGAGCCACTTGAGGAACTCGTAGGTCGCGGCGGGAATGGGGGTGGACTGGCCGTCCTCGCACATAAGTCCCGCGGGGTAGATAACGAGGATCTTTCCCTCCCTGATGGTGCTCCTCATAGCTCCGAGGTCCCTAAGCGAGGTCTGGAACTGCTGCTTCGGTATCATACCGAGCCTTGATACAACGCTCTTGAAGGGAAGTGTGTTGTAGAAGGAGTTGCTGATAACGAAGGAGAGCGGTGTGCGTGTCGCGCCGATGAGGTTGACGAAGTCGAGCGCCGCCTCGTGGTTAGCGATTATTACAAACGGGCCCTTCTTACCTTTGATCTCGTTTCTTATGAACTTTCTCCTGAAGGCGAAGATCGCCACAAACCAGGCGAGAAAGCGCACTAATCGGTAAAGGAATATATTTTGTTTGTTTTTCTTTTTATTCTTCTTGTCTTTTTTCATGTCATCACCTTATATTGTTGCAGCCGTAGGACTTGTCAGTCGGATTTTCTTGCCTACGCTTTTTTGCACAGCTCTTCGGATGTGTCGCAAGGGCGGTACTCCGTTATGTTAGCATAAAAGAGGGAAAAAGTCAATTAAATCAACTTTAAAAAAGCGCGCTCTTGCTTGCGTATAGGTAAATATACACAAGCGCGAATTAATAAATGTATGCAAAAAACACGAAAAAACGCGGCTCGCAAGTTGTGAGCCGCGCCAAGGTATAAGGGATATTTGCCCTATGGGTGGTGAAGTTGCTCTAAGCCTCCCTCACCGAGGGAGGTGGCACGGCAAGGCCGCGACGGAAGGAGTCTTTCTCGCAGTGAAGTTCGGCTGTGCCGAGTGAAGTTGCCCTAAGCCTCCCTCACCGAGGTAGCGAAGCGGCCTGAGAGTGTTAAAAAACGATTGATAATCGTTTTTCCTCGTAGGTGACCGAGTCGCAACGAGAAGGTGGCACGGCAAGGCCGTGACGGAAGGAGTCTTTCTCACAGTGAAGTTCGGCTGTGCCGAGTGAAGTTGCCCTATGGGCAGCGCATGGGTTATACTCTGCCTGTTACGGTGATGACTGCAACGCCGGGGGTGATGGAATACACTCCGGTCACGGGATCCTGAGTATAGGTTGCCGCAGGCACTGTAACCGCGCCGGGGAGAGTCGCAAACTCACCGGTAGACTCGTCATAGGTGTACTGTGAACCCTCAGTCAGCTCGACTCCGTCAAGAGTCACGGCGATAGGATTGAGAATCGGGTTGAAGGTATCCGTGACGATAAGATCATCGGTTGCCACAACGGCCGTATTTCCCGTATTCTGTATGATGAAGGTGTAGACCAAGGTGCCGTCCTCGTTCACGGTTGTGGGATACATTGCCTTGGCGATAGTGAGAGCTACCTCGTCCCTGGCGGTAACCACCGCGGTGTCGGAAAGGGGATCAACCACGCCCGTACCCGCAAGATATGCGGTATTGGTCACCGATGCGCCAGCCATAAGGGGTGTGAACTCGTTTGTCGCCGCCTCGTAGATTATCTGCACGTTGCCGCCCGCGGGAATATCTATGCCCGTGATAACGAGGGGAGGACCGCCTACGGCTGTGGGACCGTCCGTGAGTACGCCATTCTGGTAGAATAAGAGAGAGCCCTCGACGTAGGTGAAGGGGGTGACGGTGTTATTCCCGACGGTAAACGAGCCGAGATCGTCCGTCAGCGTTGCGCCCGTGATGGCGCCGCCCTCGTTTACAAAGGTCACGATATACGCGACGTGGTCACTCCTGCCGTAGTCACGCGAGATAGAGGTCTTGGTGAGGGAAAGACCGCTGGTAACCTCGCCCGTCGTGATATTCGAGGAGGTCGTCTGACCGTTGAAAATGAGGTTTGCCTGATTTGTGAAAATAGCCATTTTTCATATTCCTTTTCGTTAGGCAAGAGGGAATAATACTAACTATAAAGCGTGGATTTTCAGCGCTTTATGCACTTATCTCTCTTGCCTAGTATATAGAAAAAGCCGGACAGTATACCTCGGGGTAAATCGAGGCGTATCTGCCCGGCTATCCTATATCATTATATGAAAATGACGGGAAATGGGGTATTGTGAAAGTGAAGTTTTCGCTGATGCGAACGTAAAGTTGCTACGCAGTGAAGTTGCTACGCAGTGAAGTTCGGCTACGCCGAGTGAAGTTGTGCCGGGGCACAGTGAAGTTAAGTTTGCCCATTTCGCCCGTGG
The DNA here is from genome assembly GCA_017453245.1 of Clostridia bacterium. Taxonomy (GTDB): domain Bacteria; phylum Bacillota; class Clostridia; order Oscillospirales; family CAG-272; genus UBA1740. Next base: position 22,539 of record JAFTKM010000016.1, on the reverse strand, counting down.
CGAAACTTCACTATCCGAAGGATAACTTCACTTACAAGGTAAACTTCACTTGCCCCGTGGGGCAAACTTAGTTGTAGCGTAAACACGCTACACTATCTCTCTCGCCTTTGAGCAGGTGAAGTAGAGTATCTGTCTTGACTTGCCGAGAGTCTTGAGCGTGTTCTTCGCTCTCTCGAGCTTGGAGTCGTCAAGAGCAATAAACGGATCATCGAGTATAATGAAGGGGGATTCCTTCTCGTAGAGAGCGTCGACGAGCGCGAGTCTCAGACCGAGTGAATACAGGTCACGCGTGCCGCGGCTGTACGACTCTATTCCGTGGGATTCGCCGCGCTCGGTCTTGCCGAGCTCAAAGCTGGTGCTGAGGGTATATTCGCCCTCGACTCCCGCGATAAGAGCGGAGTATTCGATGAACTTCTCCTTGGTCTTGCCAAGATACTTGGAGGTGATATTGTCGCACGCTTCCCTCAGACACAGCGAGGTCTTCTTGATGATCTCAAGGCTCTCCACGTGCTTTCTGTAAAGGTCGTCGAGCTCTGCCTTCGCCATCTCGTACTCATCCTTCTTATCGATCTCGGCTCTTGCGAGATTCAGCTCGCGCTCAACAAGAGCGTACTCGGCGGAGAGCGCCTTCATTCTCTCGGTGAGCTCGGTGAGGGTGGCGTTTGCCGCCGACTCCGCCTCGTTGTCCGAGGGGGCAATCTTACCGGTCACACCGTACTTGACGGCGTAGAGATCGCACTCTCTCTCGAGCCTTGCGACGCTGACCTTGAGGTAGTTGTAGTCGCTGAGTCTGTCGCGGATTTCTGCGAAGGGCTCGTTTGTTTTAGTGGGGAAGTAGGAGAGGAAGGCCATAGCGTTTTTCATCAGCTCCTCGCTTCTCTTGAGCTTAGTCATCTTTGAGCTCTGTGAGACCTCTCCCGTCTCGCTTATTGCGTAGTATTTTGTGTATTTCTGCTTGATTATCATAACCGACTCAAGCATCGAGTCAGCTTCGACAACGGGGAACTTTTCAAGGAATGCGCATACCTTGAGAGTAAGTGTGGAGTAGGTCTCCTCAGCTCCCTCGAGCGCTCCGTCAAGCTCTGCCGCGAGAACCTCGTAACGTGTGAGCTTGTCCTTTATCTCGTCAAGGTTCGCTTTTGCGCTACCGGATTCGCCGTCACCGTATTTGCGCACGAATGACAACAGTTCTTTGCTATTTCCGCGCTTAACGGCTGAAATAAGAGAGAATATTGCTACAAGTGCACCGATGGCAGACATCGCATATCCGTATATTTCTCCGATAATAATTCCGCCAACCGTAAGTCCAAGACCGAGGATGATGAGTAGAATTTTGAGGACGCTGAAGCCGCCCTTTGCAGATTTCTCGATCCTTTCTATTTCCTCTCTTGCAGGTACCTCGTCCTGGAATAGTGAGCGCATCTCTAGTGAGCGCTTGTCAAAGCCGTTTTTGATCGCGGCTATCTCCTTCGACTTCTCGTCGGCAAGGCCTGCGGCTCTCTCCGCCTCGGCTATCTCAACGAAGTCTGTGCCCGCCTTAAAGAACTCGCTGAGGGAGACGTATTCCTCGTTTCCGCTCTCCTCAAGCGCCTCCGCCTTAAGCCTCTCTGCCTCGGCGTAGGTGTCTCTCGCGCCGTCTATCTGTACGGTTGAGGGAAGCCCCTTTGCGAAGAATTCGGTCACCTCCGAGAAGCGCTTTTTCTCCTCGCTAAGAGATGCCATCATCGCGCCGTAGGTCTCCTCGTGTGAGCTTCTTTCCTTCTGCTTCTGGAAGCCGTGGAGCTTCATCTTCTGCTCGCCCTCAAGGAGAGAGAGTCTTTCCTTCTCAGCCTTCAGCTCGCGGAGTCTTTCCTCCTTTTTCGCGGCCTCAACCTCGAGCGTATCTATCGCGTCGATGCGGCGCTGACACTCGTTTATTCTTTCCTTTACGTTGGCTATCTCGCCCGTGTTACCCTTCTTGAAGTAGAACTTACGTCTGTCCTCAAGCAGTCTTATTGCGCTGTCAAAGCCGCCGACGTCACCGTCAACTCCGACGAGGTCTGAGAGCTTTGCGGATATGGATTTGTTATCGTTTTTGCCCTGGAGATTCTTCTCCGAGAGGAATACTGTGCGCAGGAAGCCGTCGCGGTCGATGCCGAAGAGCTTCTCGCCGATATCCTCGCCGTATTCGTAGCTTATCTTACCCGTGTCGGTCTCGATAAGCCTGAAGGTGTCGTCAGCCGGCCTTTGACCAAAGCTTCTTTCGATGGTGTACCTCTTTTTGCCCGCCTCTATGGTAAGAGAGCCGCCGAATTTACCGCCCTGCCAGGGGCTGTACTTCTTCCTCGGATTCTCGTCAAGAGATTGCTTTCTTCCTTCGCCTATGCCGTAGAGCATAGCCTCGATAAAGGCGGTGAGTGTGGTTTTTCCCGTACCGTTGTCCGAGATACAGCAGTTGAGTCCCTTGTTGAAGCTGAACTCCTCGGTGTGCAATAGACCAAAGTTTTCGATATAGCATTTAATAAGTCTCATACACCCTCCTTATATCTCGTCAGCCTCGCCCATAAGAGCGGCGAGTCCTGTGCGTATTATCTTGTCCTTTTCCTCGTCGGTGAGGTCCCCCTTAGAGGTGACGAGTCTGATAAACTCGCCCTTCAGGGAGCGGTCGTACTTGTAGTCGTCGGGACTAATGCGTATGCTCGACTCGTCCTTTACCTCAAAGTGGTAGAAGGCGCTCTGCCATCTCGAGAGTATCGCGCCCTCGTCGGGGAAGAGCTCGGGCGCTCTCTTGCCGCACAGCCTCAGTCTAACAAGGTCGGTGTGAGGAATGCCCGAAAGGGAGGAGTCAACGCGTCTGTCAACGTCCGCGCGTGAGAGCGCACCCTCAAGGTCAACGTCAACTATCCTCAGCGTCCTTTTCGCGAAGGGGCGGAAGGTGTGGCGTGCGTGTCTGCCGTCTGCCTCAATGATGACAAAGCCCTTGGTGCCAACCTCGTCAAAGCCTCGTCCCTCGGGTGTTCCCGCATACACGGCTATGCCCGTCTCATCTATTTTGTGCTCGGAGTAGGTATGGTAGTGACCGAGCGCGAGGTAGTCTATATGCTTTCCCTCAAGCTCTCGTCTGCCTATCGTCTCGCCGCCCGTCCTGCCGTCTGCGAGCGCGCCGTGGAGCACCACGAAATTAGTCTTTCTGTAATCGAGCTCAAGGGAGGAGAACATTCCCGCCTTGATCTCGCTCCTACCCGCGACACAGACCTCGCCGTAGTCGAAGTAGGTCCAATCCTCGCCGAACGTCTTGAGATTCTCCGGCAGGGTAACGCCGCTCTCTGCGAGCGCGTCCTTCTCGTGATTGCCGGGCAGATACAGGAAGTCTATCGACGGACATCTCGCGATAGCGCCGATAACTCTCTCGGCATTTGATTTCGTTATTTTGCTTGTGTCGAAGAGGTCGCCCGCTATGATAAACAGACTGACTCTCTGGTATACGGCCTCCTCGATCATTCTCTCAAAATTAGTGAGCAGCTCGCCCTTTCTCTCTCTGACCTTGTCCTGCGAGAGTCTTGAGGTGAGGGGTGAGCCTATATGTAGATCCGAAGTGTGCAGAATTTTCATTGTTAACCCCCTTGTTGTTCTTTTTTCTTGTCGTATTCGCTTGGCGGTATTCCGTATTTAGCCGAGAAAACCTTGGAGAAATAGGATTGATCCGAGAAGCCTGTCTCCGCGGCTATCTCGCCGATGTGTCTCTCACCCGACTTCAGCATATTCACCGCCTCGCCGAGCCTGACCTCGGTGATGTAACTGTTCACCGTTGTGCCGTATTCGCGCTTGAAGCCGGTGATGAGCGTGGACTTTGAGCAGCCGATCTCCTCACAGATGTCCGCAATCGTTATCTTTGACTTGTAGTTGTCGAAGATGTACTTCTTCGCCATCTCGGCTACCGTCTGCTTTGCCGAGGGAATTGCGTTTGAGAGCGTCAGATACTGCGCGCATATCGTCATTATCTTAACGTACGAGCGCACCATATCCGCGTCGACCGCGGGCGTTGCCTTGGCAAGAGCGGCTGTCTCTTCACCGAGAGCGCGTATATTCTTTACCTCGGGGTGCAGAGGCTTGCCGTCCTCTCCCGTCTCGAGCACCTGCCCCATCATAAGAAAGCCCGTCAGCGTGCCGAAATTGTAGAGCGGACTCACCGCCTCGGTGAAGCCGTAGCGGCAGGTGTAGATGTGCGTGCTCTTGTCGCTGAGCGCCCTCTTGCAGGCGGCCTTGTCGCAGGCTACGCATTTCTCATACTCCGCGGGGTCCTTATGCACCATCTGACAGAATTTTCTCTTCTCGGGAGGGTAGGCGGCTATCTCTGAGTAATCCGCTCCGTGGAGGGATACGCGAAAGCCGGTTATCTTGTTCAGCTCCGCGAGAACCGAGATTATCTCATCCTTTGTCATACTAAATCTCCGGGTTTGTAAAATAATCTTAAAAAATGTGCTATTCTACAAATAATTATACAATTTTACCTTGAAAATGTCAATAACATAGTTTATAATTATTGTAGAATATTTTAAGATGCAGAGGAATTTATGAAATATTGCATAGGAGTTGACCTCGGCGGCACGAATATCGCCGTGGGACTTATCGACCTTGACGGAAGAAGGATACTTCATAAAAAGAGCGTGAAGACTCGCGCGCCGCGTCCCTGCGAGGAGATATCCTCGGATATAAAGGCGGTCTGCCTTGACCTTTGCCAAATGGAGGGCATCTCGCTTTCCGACGTTTTGTGGATAGGCATCGCAACGCCCGGTATCGTAAGAGCGGGAGTCGTTATCAGCGCGGTCAACCTCGGCTGGAGTGACGAGCCCTTCGGTGAGATACTCTCGCGTATCACCGGCAGACCGACCTTCGTTGCCAACGATGCTAACGCGGCGGCATACGCCGAGGCTAAGTGGGGCTGCGGTGTCGGTGAGGACTCTCTTATCGCTATCACTCTCGGTACGGGTATCGGCGGCGGAATCATTCTTGACGGTAAGATATGGGAGGGCTTCAACGGCTTTGCGGCAGAGCTCGGACATATGGTCATTGCCGTTGACGGCAGACATTGCGCCTGCGGTCTGCGCGGCTGTTTTGAAGCTTACTGCTCGGCTACGGCTCTCGTGCACGAGACGAGGAGAATGATGAAGCTTTATCCCGACAGCCTTATGTGGGAGATAGCAGGCGGAGATATTACGAGGATCGACGGACGCACAGCCTTCAAGGCTAACTCCAGAGGCGACTTTGCCGCGCATCAGGTCATCGAGGATTTTGTAAATTACCTCGCTATCGGTATCGCGAATATCATCAACATTTTCCAACCCTCCGTAGTATGTCTCGGAGGCGGAATATCGGGGCAGGGCGAGGAGCTTATGCGTCCGCTCCGTGAAAGACTCAGGTACACTTCCTTCGGTACGAAGGACATGAGAACGCGTGTGGAAGCCGCGGTCTATAAAAACGACGCCGGAATAATCGGCGCGGGATTACTAGGAATTATGGAGGATTAAACACTATGGTATCTATCGAAAGCGTAATCGCAGCATTTGACGTTGAGGGCAAGGTCGTTGACTGTATCCCCTTCGGCAACGGTCACATCAATGACACAAGACTCGTTACTATGGATAACGGAGTTCAGTACGTTGCCCAGAGAATCAACAAGAACGTGTTCAAGCGCCCCGACCTCCTTATGGAGAACTACGTAGGCGTTACCAAGTTCATCAGAGCAAAGATCGAGAAGATGGGCGGAGATCCCCTTCGTGAGGTTCTCAACGCTATTCCCACCAAGGACGGTAAGTCCTTCACCATCGACGCTGAGGGCGAGTATTGGCGTCTTCTTGTATACGTTACCGAGTCCATCGGCTACGACAAGGTTGAGAGACCCGAGCAGTTCTACGACAGCGCCGTTTCCTTCGGTGACTTCCAGTATATGCTCCGCGACTATCCCGCAGAGACTCTCCACGAGACTATCGTGAACTTCCACAACACTCCCGACAGATACCGCCAGCTTATGGAGGCTATCGAGAATGACGCTAAGGGCAGACTCGCCGAGGTTAGTGCTGAGGTTGAGTTCGCTAAGTCAAGATGCGAGTTTGCAAAGACTCTTGAGATCGCTCACGCTGAGGGCAGACTTCCTCTCAGAGTTACTCACAACGACACCAAGCTCAACAACATTCTCTTTGATATCAACACCGGCAAGACTCTTTGCGTAGTAGACCTTGACACCATTATGCCCGGCTACTCCGTAAACGATTTCGGTGACTCCATCCGCTTCGGCGCTACCACCGCTCTTGAGGACGAGACCGATCTCTCCAAGGTCAACTTCGACATCTCTCTTTACGAGCTCTACGTTAAGGGCTTCATCGAGGGCGCTAAGGGCGGACTTACCGAGGGCGAGCTTGAGATGCTTCCCATCGGCGCTATTATGATGACCTTCGAGTGCGGTATGAGATTCCTTGCGGATTACCTTAACGGTGACACCTACTTCAGAATCCACAGACCGAGCCACAACCTTGACAGATGTAGAAATCAGTTCAAGCTCGTATCCGATATGGAAGCGCAGCTTGACCAGATGAGAGCAATCGTTAAGAAGTACTGCTAAGCGAGCGGAGCTCGCAATGAATTGCGCAAAAGCGCATGAATTGAGCTTCGGCTCATGAATTGCCTAAGGCATGAATTGCGCTGAAGCGCATTATGGGTTGTAATTCAAATCATGAAGCCGTGCTTCAACTCATAACCCCATTTTTGACAAAAATAGTTTACATAAGGAGACTAATACAATGATTAAGATAGTATATGGCAAGTGTGCTCATTGCGCGAGCGTTAATGCTGCAAACGTTATTACCGAGGTTCTGAAGAATAAGCCCGACGCGGTTCTCGGCCTTGCAACCGGCTCCTCTCCCATCGGTATGTATAAGGAGCTCATCGCGAGAGTAAACAAGGGTGAGATCTCTTTCAAGAACGTTAAGAGCGTTAACCTTGACGAGTACGTTGGCCTTAGCGCAGACCACGATCAGTCCTACGCTTACTTCATGAGCCACAACCTCTTTGACCACGTTGACATCGATAAGGCAAACACCAATCTTCCCAACGGTCTTGCTACCGATCCCGTTGCAGAGTGCAAGAGATACGACGACGTAGTTGCTTCTATGGGCGGCGTTGACGTTCAGGTTCTCGGCATCGGCAACAACGGTCACATCGGCTTCAACGAGCCCGGATCCTATTTCACCAAGGGTACAGGTCTTGTTGACCTCACCGACTCCACCATTGACGCTAACTCCCGCTTCTTCGAGAAGAGAGAGGACGTTCCCACTCAGGCTCTTTCTATGGGCTGCGGTCAGATCATGAACGCCAAGAAGATCCTCCTTATCGCTCTCGGTAAGGGCAAGGCAGAGATCCTTGAGAAGTCTCTCTTCGGTGACGTTACTCCCGAGGTTCCCGCATCTATTCTTCAGTTCTTTAAGGGCGAGGTCGTAGTATGCGCAGACGAGGAGGCTCTCTCCGTAATCCTTGAAAAGCATCCTGAGACTGTTACGAAGTAACAATGATGCTTGCCCTCCCCGGGCAAATGATGTTGTCCTTGACAATGATGTCGCTTCGCTTATGATGTGTGCTCGCGCACATATGGCAAGCATTACATCATTACGAGCATACGCTCGTTACATCATTTTGCGTAGCAAAACATCATTGCGACTTTAAGGAGCAACATCGTTAAAAACATAAAACTCAAGGGGCTGAATCATTAGCTTAATTTAAAGCTTTTGACTCAGCCCCATAATTTATATCGTTCACAGATGCACGCGTTTCTATTTACCATTTTTGAAAAACTATTGAAAATGGTAAAAATGTGTGTTATAATGTTGTACGAGAGGTGGTGTACTATGAAACTTATTACTCGAAATCAATATTTAGAAAAGCTTGTCAACGTAATCGGTACCCCGGATATTAAGGTAATTACAGGCGTTCGTCGTAGTGGAAAGTCCAAGTTGCTTGAAGCATTTAAGAATCATATTGAACAGAACGTACCCGACCACAACATCATTATAATCAACTTCAATTTGCCGGAGTTTGACCATCTGCTTGAATACAGACCTTTGTACGACTACGTCAATTCGCAGTATGTAGCGGGCAAAGAAAATTTCGTTTTGATTGATGAAGTTCAGATGTGTACCGACTTTGAGAAAGCAATCAACGGTTTGCACGCATCTGAAAAGTTTGATATTTATATTACCGGATCGAACGCCTTCCTTCTGAGCTCTGACCTTGCTACGCTCTTTACAGGAAGAACGTTTGAAATTAAGGTATTCCCGTTCTCATTCAAAGAATATATGCAGTATTTTGGTTACGGCGACAAGTACGCTGCCGTTGATAAATATATGATTGAGGGCGGTATGGCAGGCTCCTATCTCTATAAAGATCAGGAAGCCAAGTATGATTATATCGCCGATGTTTTCAACACCTTGATCGTCCGGGATATTCGCAAGAAATATAAAATCCGCAATATGCAGCTTATGGACAGGCTTGTGGATTATCTGATGGACAACGTATCAAATCTGACGTCAGCACGAAACATCACAAACACCTTCAGCAACGTAAAAGAAAAGGTCAATCATGTTACCATCAGCTCGTATATTCAGTATTTGTGCAATGCCTTCTCCTTTTATAAAGTCCGCAGATACGACGTCAAAGGCAAAAAGTATCTTTCAAGCAACGATAAGTATTATTTGAGTGACCACACATTCCGTTATGCAAAGCTAGGCACGAAGAATATGGATTACGGCAGAATTCTTGAAAATGTGGTTGCGATAGAGCTACTCCGCAGAGGATACGAGGTCTATGTCGGTGTGCTTTACAAGAAAGAAATAGACTTCGTCGCCATCAAGCGCAACGAAAAGATTTATATACAGGTTTCTGATAACGTCAGCGACGAAAAGACATTTGAACGTGAGGTTTCACCGTTGCTTCAGATTAAGGATGCTTATCCCAAGATAATAGTTTCACGCACTCGACACGATGAGTATCAGTATGAGGGTGTGAGAATTATTGATATTGCGGATTGGTTGTTAAATTAACAAAACAAATGCGTTTTGCAACCTGAGGTTGCTAAATTGACAACCGGAGTGCATTGAGTATACCGATATTCCGTGATATACTATTGAAAAATGCAAAAAGAGAAGGATTTTATGAAAAAGCTCTGGAATAAGGATTTTGTTCTGCTTTTGCAGGGAAGCGCTGTAAGCACGATTGGCGACCTTATGTACTCGGTTGCTATCGGTTATTGGGTATATGAAAAGACGGGCTCAACGAGCCTTATGGGAATAATGTCTGCTGTATCGATGTTTGTGACGATGCTTCTTTCACCCTTCGCAGGCAGTATAGTTGACAGATGCAACCGCAAGTGGGTGCTCGTCGGTATGGATCTTCTTCAATGCGCGGTTATGCTGACCGTGGGAATACTCGCGTATCTGGATAAGCTTAACGTCGTGGGTATATTGATTGCCGCATTCCTCGCTGCTCTTGGCACCGTCTTTTATTCTCCCGCGGCAAGCACCCTGATGATCGATATAATTCCGCGCGACGATATGGTCAGAGGACAGTCAATTTTCTCGGGCTCATCCTCTCTCATTAATATGGTTGGAACGGCATTCAGCGGCGTGATGGTTGCATTCTTTGAAGTGCCGCTTATCGTAGTGATCAACGGTCTCAGCAACCTTTATTCGGCTATAACCGAGCTGTTTGTACACGTCCCGAGGACGGTCAGTCAGGGCGAAGCCGTAACCGTGAAGGGAGTACTCCGTGATTACAAAACCGCGGTGCGAGTGATCTTTGACGACCCGAGTCTTAAGCTTTTCGTCCCCTTTGTTCTGATCTTAAATCTTCTCGGCGCAGGCCCTATGCAGTTGATTTTGCCATTCTGTATGGAGAAGGGCTTTACCGTTGATATGTACGGGTATCTGATGTCCATCTGGACCGCCGCCTCTCTCGTCGCGGTTATTATACTCGGTATAGTAAAGCTTACGCCGAAAATCCGCTTCTTAGTCTTGTCACTCGGCTTCACGGCCTCGGTCGTATTTCTGACTATCGGATATCTTTCGGTCGGATTTATAATTATGTGCGTGTTCGTCTTTTTCGGCGCGTTTACAAACAGCGCGGGCAACACGGTGTTCAACGCGTCTATGATGCTTGCTCTCCCCGAGGAGAACAGAGGCGCGATCCTCGGATTTATACAGTCCGCTTGCGTTGGCGGAGCGGCGCTGTCGAGCGTGGTATACGGCGTTCTCGGAGACGTCTTCCCACTCTACATCGTGTTTGCTATTGGAAACGCACTCTCACTCGTTCCGATGATCTATTTCTGCTTCCATCCGAGAACTAAGGAATTTATACTTACGCACTAAAGCATTTGTTAAAATCAAAATAAGGTAAAAAGTAAAGCGCGGTTTGCAAAAACCGCGCTTTTTGTATTCACAAATATTATCTATCCAACAATTCCAAAAGAGCTTGTTGCTTTTCCTCGGGCATTTTTCTGAAGAGAGCGATAAGCTCTTTTTCTTTTTTGTTCAGAACCTCGAGATCCTCATCATCAATAAAGAATTGGGCGAGTGTCACACCAAAGGCTTCGCAAATGCGTTCTAAGGTGTCGATCTTTGGCGGAGTATTTCTGTTGATCGATGAGTTCAGAGAGGAGTACGGCACATCAGCTTTTTCCGCAAGAGTGTATAAAGTCCATCCTCTCGCCTCGTACATCTCAACAATTTTCTTATTTATATATACCATAATTCACCCCATATAGAAACGTTTATATATATAGTATATAACGCATTTGCGTAAGAATTAATATGCAAATGCGTTGACAAATTAACGCATTTGCGTTATACTATCTTATGTAAATGCATAAACCAGAGGTGCAAAATGGATAACTCACAGATTAAATCAAAGGAAAGAGTGGCTGAGCGCGGTGAGGTATTCACGGCTGAGCGTGAGGTCAAGGCGATGTGTGATCTTGTAAGGGATGAGTGCGAGAGATTGGACTCCTTATTTCTTGAGCCGGCGTGCGGAGACGGTAACTTTCTTGCCGAAATAATTTCACGCAAGCTCGCCGTAGCCAAAAGAGAATCGATGAAGGATTCTTTCCTCTACGAAGTAAATTCAGTAAAGGCAATGATGAGCATATACGGCGTGGATATTATGATGGATAACGTTCTTTGCTGTCGCGAAAGAATGTTTGATATATGGAATAGGGAATACACGGCAAATTGCAAGAAGGATGCAAATGACGAAACGCGCGAGGCGGTAAGGTTTATCCTGTCTCGCAATATCGTCCTTGGTAACGCGCTCTCTATGATGTGTGTGGATGCAGATGGAAACGATACCGACGAGCCCATTATCTTTTCCGATTGGAAGTTTGCGGACGGCAGCTTTCTGGTTAAGCGTAGGGATTACCGTCTTGACGTCCTTCTGAGAGAAAATACAAGAGAGACTCTTGATGATATACAAATGACGCTTGGTTGGTTTGATGACGATGACAGATGCTCTGATTATTGGGATTTTGATCCTATCGAGAAAGCCTATATACCCAAGCCAATCAGAGAATTCGCGCCGATTCATTACAGGAGGGTAAAAGAAAATGGCTGATTTGTTTAACAACGTATATAACCCGGACGTCCTATCCTGCTTGGCGAATCTCTCCAACGATGAGGTTTTTACCCCGCCGGAAGTTGCAAACAAGATGCTCGATATGCTCCCGCAGGAGCTTTTCTCTAACCCCGATACAACCTTCCTTGATCCTGCTTGCAAGACCGGAGTGTTCCTTCGCGAAATTGCAAAAAGACTTATTGTAGGGCTTGAGAGGCAGATGCCCGACTTGCAGGAGCGCCTCGACCATATCTTCCATAAGCAGCTTTACGGAATTGCGATAACCGAGCTTACAAGCCTTTTATCCCGCCGCGGCGTTTATTGCTCTAAGTATCCTAACGGCGATCTTTCAGTATCAAAGTTTGAAAGAGAAAACGCCGAGGGAAACATTCGTTTCAAGCGTATTAAGCATACTTGGTCGGAGGGAAAGTGCGTTTATTGTCGTGCATCCAAAGATGAATACGATAGAGGCGATGACCTTGAGACTCACGCTTATGAATTTATACATATCAACAGAGCAGAGGAATTATTTAATATGAAATTCGATGTTATTATAGGAAATCCGCCTTATCAGTTAAGTGATGGAAGTGGTAATGGAGCAGGAGCAATACCTCTTTATAATTCTTTTGTAGAACAAGCCAAAAAACTTAAACCGAGATATTTAAGTATGATAATTCCTGCGAGGTGGTATTCAGGCGGAAGAAATCTGGATTCTTTCAGAAAAGATATGCTTAACGATGACAGAATTAGAAAAATACACGATTACCCCAATTCTTCGGATTGCTTTAACGGCGTTCAGATAGAGGGGGGAGTTTGCTTCTTTTTATGGGATAGAGATAATAGAGGTTTGTGTGAAATTACGACACATAATGCGAATAAGCAAGAATTTGTATCCATAAGACCTTTGTTAGAAGAAGGTGTAGACACATTTATTAGAAACAGTTTTCAAGTATCTGTTTTACACAAAGTTAAAAAATTCAAAGAGGAGAGTTTTGCCAATATAGTAAGTGCAAACGATCCTTTCGGGTATGATGTAAGGGTGCAAGGCTCTTATAAAAGAATCAAACCTTCTTTTACAACTCATAAAGAAAAAGGATTATCTGAATTTTATTATTTTGGTTGGCAAAAAGATGGAGTAGGTTATATAGATAAAAATACAGCAAAAAAAGGAACAGATTTAATTGATAAGTGGAAAGTTTATATAACACAAGCGTATGGAATGGGTGCTTTTCCATCGCAAGTAATAAATAAACCTTTTGTGGGAAATCCAAATTCACTTTGTACCGAAACATACTTGGTTATCGGATCATTCAAATCAAAACAAGAAGCACAAAATTGTATTTCGTATATTTCTACTCGCTTCTTTAGATTTATGGTTTTGTTCAAGAAGAATACGCAGCACGCGACGCAAGCCGTATATCAATTTGTTCCAATGCAAGACTTCTCCAAACCTTGGACTGACGAAGAACTTTACGCAAAGTACGGCTTGACACAAGAAGAAATTGACTTTATTGAGTCGATGATAAAGCCGATGGAGTAAGACTATGGCACAAGAATTTTTTATAGGGCGTCCCGAAGTCAATCCAACGATATACGTTTACAAGCTTGTTGGCGTTAAGTCACACGAAGGCTACGTTAAGGTTGGATATACTGACAGAAGCGCAGAAATAAGAATTGAAGAGCAGATTGGCGCGGTTCACGTACCGCACGAAATACTGTATCAAGAGTCTGCAATGAAGTCCGACGGCTCCTCCTTCACGGACAAGCAAGTACATAAGATACTGAAAAGAAAAGGCTTCAGAAACCTTCCCATAGACAAAAAGAACGAGTGGTTCAAGTGCGACGTCCGCGACGTTAAAATAGCAATTCGCGAGCTAAAATGCGGTATCAGGCTTGACGAGCGTACTGAAGCCTTTGGTATGCGTCCGGAGCAACATCGCGCCGTAAAGCAAACTATTGATTACTTTTCTATGGCAAAAAGGGAATTTCCCGACAGAACTCCAAAATTCCTTTGGAACGCGAAGATGCGTTTTGGTAAAACCTTTGCATCCTATCAGCTGGCGAAAAAGATGGGCTTCAAGCGTGTTCTTGTCCTCACCTTCAAGCCCGCGGTTGAGTCTGCGTGGAGCGAGGACCTTCTTTCTCACGTTGATTTTGAGGGATGGCAGTTTATTTCAAACAAGGATGCGCACGTCGACAATATAAGCATAGACGAGCAGTTTGACGCGGCGGACAAGTCGCGCCCCATCGTTGTGTTCGGCTCGTTCCAGGACCTTCTCGGCACCAACGATAACGGCGGTATTAAGGCAAAGAACGAGTTCATACACTATACGAATTGGGATCTGGTCATCTTTGACGAATACCACTTCGGTGCGTGGCGAGAAAATGCGAAGAAGCTTTTTGAAAATCTTGACGAGGAAGAAAACGCGGACTTCGATGCCGAGTCTTACAAGAAGAATGAAGCGGACAACGCATATAACGAGTCCTTCCTTCCCATTACAGCGGCGCATTATCTCTTCCTCTCGGGAACACCCTTCCGCGCCATCAACTCCGGTGAGTTTATAGAGGAGCAGATATTTAACTGGACATATTCGGACGAGCAGAAGGCAAAGGAGGAATGGGTAGGCTCGGGCAATCCCTACGCCGCTTTGCCGCGTATGGTTATGCTTACTTACCGCATCCCCGACAGCATCCGTCATATAGCAATGCAGGGCGAGTTCAACGAGTTCGACCTTAACGTATTCTTCTCGGCAAAGGGGAAGGGCAAGGATGCGCAGTTTGTTTATAAGAACGAGGTACAGAAGTGGCTTGACCTTATCCGCGGCTCGTACCTTCCCGGGGCGGTTGACGACCTGAAGCTCGGTATAGACAAGAGACCGCCGATGCCGTATAACGATGCGCGACTTCTTTCCGTCCTTTCGCACACACTTTGGTTCTTGCCAAACGTAGCTTCCTGCTTCGCGATGGCAAATCTTCTTCGTGAGAAGCAGAATACCTTCTATCACGATTACAAGGTTGTCGTTTGCGCGGGTACTGCCGCAGGAATAGGCCTCGACGCATTAGAGCCGGTCGCTAAAACGATGGGTGACCCCCTCGCAACAAAGACTATCACGCTTTCGTGCGGTAAGCTTACTACCGGAGTTACGGTAAAGCCGTGGTGTGGTGTATTTATGCTTCGAAATCTTAAATCTCCCGAAACGTATTTTCAGACCGCTTTCCGTGTTCAATCTCCCTGGGAGTACACAAACACAGAGGGCAAGCGCGAGATACTGAAGCAGGAGTGCTACATCTTCGACTTTGCTCTTGACAGAGCGCTAAGGCAGATTTCCGACTATTCTTGCAGCCTTGACGTGAACGAGTCTAATCCCGAAAAGAAGGTTGCCGATTTCATGCGCTTCCTTCCCGTTCTCGCGTATGATGGCAGCAAGATGACGCAGATCTCAGCACAGGACGTTCTTGATATAGCACTTGCGGGAACGAGCGCGACGCTTCTTGCGCGTAGGTGGGAGTCCGCGCTTCTTGTCAACGTGGACAACGCAACCCTGAAGCGCCTTATGGATAATCCCGATGCGATGGCGGCTCTTATGAGCATTGAGGGCTTCCGCTCTCTTAACAAGGATATTGAGACTATTATCAATAAATCCGAGGCGGTGAAGAAGGCTAAGCAGGAGAAAAAGGAAAAGCTTACTAAGAGGGAAAAGGAAGAGCTTTCAGAAGAAGAAAAGAAAGCGAAGTCTATGCGTAAGCAGATACAAGAGAAGCTTATCAAGTTTGCAACGAGAATACCGGTGTTTATGTATCTGACCGACTTCAGAGAATATTCATTGAAGGACGTTATAACTCAGCTTGAGCCTAATCTGTTCAAGAGGGTTACGGGACTCACTCTCAAGGACTTTGAGCTTCTTTGCTCCTTGAACGTCTTTAACTCCGCGAGAATGAATGACGCGGTGTTCAAGTTCAAGCGCTACGAGGATACGAGCCTCGTTTATACAGGAATAGATAAGCACACCCGCGAAAGCGTTGGAGGCTGGGATACAGTCCTTAAGCGCGAGGAATATGAGAGACTGTATGCGTGTCAGCAGGAGTCAATGACGAGCGGCTTGCGTACCTCTCGCGGTAAGGCTATTGTTGCGGTAACTCGGAGCAAGGAAAAGCAGCCGACGCCTACGGTCAAGGATTTCTCAAGGCCGTATAAGCTCACAGAGCACGTGCCTCCTCTGGTCGGAGCGCCTCCGATGACGCCGCCCGTCCCCCACGTCAGCACGCCTGAGAAAAAAAGTGACAGAGGTGTATACTCCTCCGCACGTAGAGGTCGGCACTCGTGTAGTACACAAGAGCTTTGGAGAGGGAAACGTCTCCTGGATAAAGGAAGGGAAGTCCGTATACGTCAAGTTCGATCAGATCGGAGGCAAGATGTTCCAATTCCCCGAAGCGTTTAAGCAAGGCTTCCTTAAGGTAAAGGAATAAAAAAGTAAAGCGCGGTTTGCAAAAACCGCGCTTTTTGTATTGCGTTTAATGTAAGATGGTGAAGTTGCTTCGCAGTGAAGTTGCTTCGCAGTGAAGTTGACTCGCTCACACTCGCAGTGAAGTTGTGCTGTCGCACAGTGAAGTTGCTCTAAGCCTCCCTCACCGAGGGAGGTGGCACGGCAAGGCCGTGACGGAAGGAGTCTTTCTCGCAGTGAAGTTGCTTCGCAGTGAAGTTGTGCTGTCGCACAGTGAAGTTGACTCTAAGCCTCCCTCACCGAGGGAGGTGGCACGGCAAGGCCGTGACGGAAGGAGTCTTTCTCGCAGTGAAGTTGCTTCGCAGTGAAGTTGTGCTGTCGCACAGTGAAGTTGCTCTAAGCCTCCCTCACCGAGGGAGGTGGCACGGCAAGGCCGTGACGGAAGGAGTCTTTCTCGCAGTGAAGTTAAGTTTGCCGAGGGGCAAACTTAGTTGCGACTGAATCAGTCGCAGGTAACAGTCTTAATTCTTACCGCGATCTTAGGTCTATCGGAGTAATCTGTGGGGATGGATGCGATCTCGTCGACTACCTCCATACCGGAGACAACCTTACCGAAGGCTGCGTACTGACCGTCGAGGTGGGGAGCGTCCTTATGCATAATAAAGAACTGACTGGATGCAGAGTTGGGGTCGTAGGCTCTCGCCATGGAGATAACGCCTCTCTCGTGCTTGATGGGGTTGGGGTGGCCGTTTGCGCGGAACTCGCCCTTGATCTTCTTCTCCGAGCCTCCCATACCGTTGCCGAGGGGGTCTCCGCCCTGGATCATAAAGCCGGGGATAACTCTGTGGAAGGTGAGTCCGTTATAGAAGCCTGCCTTAACGAGCGCTTCAAAGTTTGCGACGGTGATGGGAGCGTGCTCGGGGTAGAGCTCAAGCTCGATCTTGCCGCCGTTTTCCATTTCGATGGTTACCATATCTTTTCCTTTCGTGTGTTAAATGATCTCTTATCTGGATACAATTTAGTATATCATTTTTTGAGGTTGTAGTCAATGAATTTTGAGAAAATCAGAAAATATGCCGATCTTGTCGTGCTCGTCATCGGCTCGATGCTTCTTGCCTATCTGTTTTTTAAGCACCTGTTTTTCTATCTGTTGCCGTTTCTCATCGGCTGGTTTGTCGCCTTTGCCATGCGGCCGCCCGCGGCGTATCTTTCAGAGAAGCTTAAGATAAAGCCGAGGATCATCCGCCTTATTCTGACGGTCCTTTTATACCTTGCCTTATTTGGCCTTGTGTCACTCGGCGTATGGCTCCTCTCGCGCGAGGTGTGGGAGCTGCTTGCGGGACTCGGGGAGGGGGAGGGCTCGCTTGAGGAGTTTATCTCGGGGCTTGTCGGATCGGGCGGATTTTTCGGCAGGCTTTTCGGCGATTTCACCGACTACGTTGCCGACGCTCTATACCGCCTCGGTATGTCGCTGCTTACAACCCTCGGCTCTGCGCTCTCCTCGGTGGTCTCCGCCGTGCCGAAGGTTCTCTTCTTCCTGCTTGTCAGCGTTATCGCCTCGGCATACTTTGCCATAGGACTTGAGGAGATAAACGCCTCGGTAAAAAGACTCTTACCGCGCCGCGCGTTTGAGGTCATAGTCAAGCTGAAGGACGGATTCTTCGGCGCCTTCTTAAAGTATATGCGCTCCTACCTTTTGCTCCTTGTCATAACCTTCCTTGAGATGCTTCTCGGCCTCTTTCTTATCCGCGCGCCCTATCCGGTTATTATGGCGATAGTCATAGCGCTCCTCGACCTATTGCCCGTGCTGGGTGTCGGCGCGGTGCTTATCCCGTGGGGGATATGGTCCTTCTTCGTCGGCAAGACTCCGTTTGGCATAGGGCTTCTCGTACTGTTTGTCGCGCATACCGTATTCCGTCAGGTTATCGAGCCTAAGATAGTTGGCAAAAACCTCGGAGTCCATCCGCTTCTGCCGCTTGTTTTCATCTACGTCGGCTATTCGCTTTTCGGTATTGTCGGGCTTTTGCTTGTGCCGATTTTAACTGTATTAATCAATGTTACCATCAGCAAAAAGGATACCGCCGAGATCACAAAGGACACCGCTCGTGAGGGGGATAACTCTTAAGCCCTCGGCCTCTGCCGCGGCTACTATTTTCTCACCGTCGGGGTGAGTCTTGGGGTCACCGAAGAGGTAGAGCTTACCCTCGTCAACCTCTCCCGCGCCGCCTATAAAGCCGTATTCGTGAGGGGGCAGAGAAATGCCTCCCGCCTCGATTAAAGTCACACGGATGCCGTGCTCCGAGAGAATTTTAGCCATTCCCGCGTCCGCGGTTATTGCCGCCTCCTCCGAGAGCTTCAAGACCGTGCAGGCAGGGTAGCCCTGCTTGACGTCCACTATCCGAAGTCCGTGCTTTTCGGCTGTATTTAAGAGAGTCTCGGATGCGCTCGCACGACGGAGAAAGAGCTTGCCGCCAATCTCGAGGGCATTGAGCCCTACGTCGCGCGGATACTCGGGGGCGACCTCATCAGACGTAAAGGTGAAGCGCGCGCCCGTGCCTACGGAGAGTAGGGAAAGATCCGAAAAAACGTAGGACGCCTCCTCGCAGTAATCGGCGTAGGAGATATATTCGTTACCTATTCTGTGTATCAGCATATCGGGGTGTGACGCCACCGCTTCGGAAAGGCGCGAGAAGGGCGGTAGAGTGATGACCTTGTAGCCAAGGAGCGTGAGCTTCCTCTCAGCCGCCGCGTCAATGCGCGAGTCTGCTATTGCAATTTTTATCTTCATATTTTAGTATGACGGTGATATTAAGACACCGTCCTTTCTTAGGAATAAAACAAAAAACTCCGCTTTTATGCGTGTTCTTAACGGGGAACACGCATAACTAAGTTTGCCCTAAGGGGCAAGTGAAGTTTACTATGTCCAGTGAAGTTATCCTACGGATAGTGAAGTTTTGCCTTCGGCAAAGTGGGCAAACTTAACTTCACTCGTGCGATAGCACGAACTTCACTGCGAAGCAACTTCACTGCGAGAAAGACTCCTTCCGTCACGGCCTTGCCGTGCCACCTTCTCGTTGCGACTCGGTCACCTACGAGGAAAAACGATTATCAATCGTTTTTTAACACTCTCAGGCCGCTTCGCTACCTCGGTGAGGGAGGCTTAGAGCAACTTCACTTTTGCGGCAGCAAAAACTTCACCAACAGAAAAAGAGAGAGCTTAGCAAAACTGCTTCATTCTCTCTCTTTCTGCTTTTTATAAGGGATTGGGCGTAGCCCATATTTGTTTTTGACCCTTATGCACGCTCTACCTTACCGGAGCGAAGGCAACGGGAGCAAACGTATACAGAAGTTCTTGTACCGTCAACTACTGCCTTAACCTTACGAATGTTAGGCTTCCAGGTTCTGTTTGTCTTACGGTTGGAGTGGGATACGTTGTGTCCGAAAGTAACACCCTTACCGCAAACGCTACACTTAGCCATTTTGATACCTCCCTAAAATCTAGCTTTTTCAAGCTGAATTTTATATAATTTTTTTTGTATTCATAAATTGACAAGTAGTATTATAGCATACCAAAACTAAAAATGCAAGAGGTTTTGAAAATTTTTTGAAATTTCTTGGGAAAATATTTTATAATATATACGCACCGATTTATTCATAAAAAACAAATGCGGGGGCGGTGACGGTATGCCTTGTATTATCCGCGCCGACAAGCGCAGATTTGCCTATTCGCTTTTCAATTACCGCCTCGGCGGGAGCAAGCCCCCGCCCTACGGTTTGTGCTACGTTCCTACCTTAATTTTGCATTCTGCATTTTGCATTGGAGCCTTGCGCCCTACATTTTCCCCGTGTCGTATATCCATCTGATAAAATCGGCTTTTTCGCCGTTTTCGTAGTGTCCGTACACGATGATGATGCTTCCGTCGTTCTGCACAAGTATATAGTAGAGGTTGACAGCCTTTGACTTAGTTGGCGTGATCTCAAAGGCGAGGACGTTATTCTCTCTGATATCCTCGGTAAGCTCGGCGTAATTTTCCGACATTTCCATCAGATTATCTAGGTTCGAGGGAGTCAGTGTGAACTCCTTTAGAGTGCCGATAAGCTCACCCGTGTCGGCATCGTAGAGCTTTTTTGCGGAAATTCTGACTCTTGATACGGATGAGTCTACCCATGACATCGTAGGTGTCATATAGAGCAGATTGAGATTATCGTTACCTTCTCCTGGAGCGTGGCCCCAGCTTGTGTCAAGGATCATACTTTTTACATTTTCGGTGTATATCCTTCTTTTAATACCGAGGTCCTCGCCGATCTGATGCAGCCAATAGCTGCCTATATAGCTTGAGAAGGGGTTTTGCCATGGCTTGATATAAATTTCATCACCGTCTACGTCATAGCTCGAGAGTATGGTGCGCATCTGTGAGGCACTCGTGCTCTTCAGCGCCATAAGCTCCGTCGTATTCTTATCAATGATCGAATGAGACGTGAGGCTGAAGGAGTAGCCGCCGAGTGCGAATTGGCATACGTAGACGTCAAGTCCGTCGGAAGAGTCAAGACCGAAGTATTCCGGGTATTCTTCCCACACCTCGCGCTGTGCTTGTGTGAGCTTCTCGGGGTCGACTTCACCGCCTTTTTCGTCCTTCGGGTCGGTGAGTAGAAAGACTGCAACCGAGGCGCAGACGATAAGCGCGACTACAATTATCCAGAACGCAGGCTTTTTGTAGTTCAGCACAGATCTGACGCGATCCTTTACACCCACCTCACCGAAGGCAAGAGGGCAGGCGGATATCGCGCGTCGACTCACACTACAGGCGAGGAGTGCCTCGGAGTAATCTGCTCTTGCATCGGTCCCAAGCTCCCCTATAACCTTCTCATCGCACGCAAGCTCAATATCACGGCAGAGCAGAATATAGCCGAGCCACATCAGAGGATTGAACCAGTGTACAGTGAGCAAAAGAAAGCCTATCGGTTTCCACAAATAGTCGCGGCGGCGTATGTGTGCCTCCTCGTGCGCTATAACGTGAGTCATATGTCCCTCGTCTATTCCGAAGGGAAGATATATCCTCGGCTTGATGATCCCGAGGACAAACGGCGAGGTAACGTTCTCACTCATATATACGTTGTCGCAGTAGATAACGGCAGTGCCTACTTTGCGCTTGAGTTTTACGTAGCTAATCGCTGTGTAGGCAAAGAGCGTGATCATACCGATGACCCAAATTACGGAAAGTATGGGGATCAGTATTTGCAAGGGATTTGCGCTGTCACCGGGCGCGGGTGCTAAGGAGTCGGTGATGATAGGATTTAGCGTACTATTTATCACGGGTATACCCGTGTTGACTGACGGAGTGCTATCCATCATTATGTCGGGACTTACCGCCTCAGCACTCGGGATAAGGCTTAGCGCGCTCTCTAGCGAGAAGGGTAATAAAAGGCGAATTCCGACAAATCCCCAAAGAAGAACGCTGATCCACCTTGGGGCTTTTTTTAGGGGGAAGCGCAAAAGCAACACCGCAAAAGCAACGTAGCTTGCAGAAATACTCATATTAATAACATGGAGGAAAAGCTCAGACATAGTCACTCTCCTCTCCTATAGCGGTCGATCATAGCCTGCACCTCGTCAAGCTCCTTGTCGGAGATTCTCCTGTGCTTGGCAAACGCGGCGATAAACGCAGGGAGAGAGCCCTCAAAGGTCTTTTCCACCATCTCGTCGATCTCCGAAGCCTGCACCTCGTCCTTCGTGACAAGGGAGGTGACGACGGTGTTCTCATTCTTCAGTACACCGCGCTCGGATAAGCGCTTGATGACCGTATACGTCGTCGTAGGCTTCCAGCCGAGCTGCTCGCGGCAGAGCTCCACGAGCTCCGAACTCTTTACCGGCTCGTGTGCCCACAATATCAGGCAGAAGCGATACTCGCTCTCAAATACCTTTGGTGTTTCCATAGTGTTTCTCCTTTCTCTAACGCGTTAGAGTACACTTACACTCTAACACATTAGAGTAAGAATGTCAAGCGGCTTAATAGATTGTTTACAAATTGTGCCGGGAGAGGGAACGAGGGGAGATATTCATCCCGAGTGGCAATACTTACGGGGAGTTCAAATCGACCTACCCACGGGGTAGCAAGGTATTCGCCTGCGGCGAGAATGTGCATTCCACCTTGGTGGAATCTTGCCAAACGAGGAGATGGCGGTCTGGTAAATACTAAGGCGGAACGATTAGAAGGGAGTTATCCCGAGTTGCAATACTTACAGCACTCGGTACGAGACCGAGTGCTAAATTCAAATCGACCGCTACCCAACAACAAAAAGAACCACCCGTAATGAGTGGTTCTTTTTGTTGGTCGGAGTGTTCATAACAGACCTAATTTTATGGCGATACGCCAAGCGGTCGAAACATATTCCCGAACAGCCGAAAAAGTCTGTATTTATAAGGCTTTTTTGAAAGAAAGGAATATGAATTTATGGAAAAGTACATTAT
>JAFTKM010000015.1 GCA_017453245.1 Clostridia bacterium | reverse complement strand
TTGCATTTATCCTCCACCGTCGCATAGTCGTCGCCTATCGCCTCCGCAAGTCTACGGCTCTGCCGACTCCTTGCTTTGGGCGGTTTCGCTGCGTAAAAACAACACTCAGTTGTTTTTACTTGCTACATTCTGCATTTTGCACTTGCGGCTATGCCGCACTGCCCCCGCCCTACGTTTTCTCATCCTCGCCGAGCGAGGATATCATCTACCGGAGGTAGATATCATACGGCAAAAGACGTTTGACCGTATATCATCCGACGTCGTCGGATATCATTGGCACAGCCTTGCGCCCTGCGCCTCGTTCTTCACTTCGCGCTTGGCGCTTCGCATTTCGCATTATCTCCTCCGCCCCTCATTTTCAACTTTCCACTTTCAATTTTCAATTCAAAAGAGCCCGTGCGATTTGCACGGGCTCTTTCCCTCCCCTTTCGGTTTGGGTTGATATTTTATTGATTATCGATTACTCAGCGTACTCGATAACAAGGTTGGAGATTACCATCTCGCCCTGGAACTGATAGAGGTTGAGAAGAATGTCGATGATCTCAACGCCTTCGCCAAGGTCGATGTTCATGGTGTGCCACTCGCCATCAAGAACGAGGTCAGTACCCTGAAGCTCGGGATACTTATCGCCTGCAACGGGATGATCAGTAGGAGTCTTGATCTGAACGTAAGCGTCTGCATAGAACTTAGTTCCGTCAAGGTCTGTGAACTGATATCTGGTGTTCTCCTCAACGGTACCGTTTACGATATAGTCGAAGGAGATAGAGGTAACGATTGCGCCTGCCTGCTCGTTGTTAACTGCGAATCTGAACTCAGTGAAGTGAGCCGCCTCAGTGCCGAGCCATTCTACACTTCTGGAGAAGTAGAGACCTTCTACGTGCTCGCCATCCTTAACAGCGTAAACGTAAGCTGCGGTGCCGCCCTCTGCGAACTTATCGGTTGTGGGATCGGTGCCGGGGTTAGCCTGGTCACACTGCTTGATCTTCTTGTCAACGATGGTGGTGAGAGTCTCGCTCTCTACGTTTTCCTTAAGAACAACGGTGGTGTTAAGAGAACCGTCCTCATTGTAAGTCTCGTAGGGAGCGTACTCAACTACGATGTTGGTGATAAGAACGTCGCCCTCAAGCTTATAGAGATTAATAATGAAGGAATCGAGCTCGAGAACCTCGGAAGCAACGTAGGTTACGGTGTTCCACTGGCCGTTAGCCTCGAAGAGGGTACCGGAGTCAACCTCCTTAAGGGAGTCGGTAAGACCTTCCTCTGCTACAACAGCGTCGGTGTACTTAACGTAGAAGATACCTGTACCGTAGGAACGTCCGGACTTAGCCTGGTGACGTCCAAGCTCACCAAGTACGAGATAATCGAAGCTGAGGGAGATAACCTTTCTCGAGCTGTCGAGAGTGTAAGACTGCTCGGTCCAGAAGGACTCGATGTCATTGCTCTCGGGCCAGGTGGTGGTTCTGGTAAGGCGGATAGCCTCAACGGGCTTGCCATCCTTAACCGCGGTAACGAAGCTATAGCTGTCAAAGTTCTTAAGCTTGGAAGCGTTGATAGCCTTGAGAGCCTCGTCGGTTACAGTCTCAAGAGGAGTTGTGTTAACAACCTCAGAGTAGGAGAGTGTGATGCTCTCTGTGATCACGTAATCGTTGATATCGATCGCTACCTTATCCTCGCCGTCGCCGAGATACCAGGTAAGGGTAAGTCCGTCGCGGAGGAAGGGAATGTCGATCTTGGAGCCGGGAGTGTACTCGCCGTAAATCTCGGTAATAGGATTGTTGTCAGCATCGTAGCCGGTGATAACGTATACGAATACAAGTCCGGTCTTATGAGCCTTAGCTGCTACGGAGTAGTTGTAAAGAGCTACTGCGAAGCCATTGTTCTCAAGGCTCTGTGCGTAAGTAGCAAGGTTGTATGTGCCGCTTACTTCGCCATAGGTAATGGTGATGTCTGCCTGAAGGTCGCAAACGTCAACGGGAAGAGATACAAGCTGCTCGCCTGCGGTTGCGTCAACGTTAACCTTAACCTCAACGGGACCGGTAACGCCCTGGTATGTGAAGGTGATGGTACCCTTGGTGCCTCTTGCAACCTTGAATACGAACTCGGGAGTACCGTTAAGTCTGAGAGCTGCGGAGCGGATCACGGAGCTGAGAGCGGAGGTATCAGCCTTCTCGCCAAGCTCTGCAGATCCTACGTAGGAAGCATAGGTCTCAAGAAGCGCGGTAACCTCAGCGATCTTCTCGCCATTAAAGAGAACGCTTGCCTCGTTTGCGTATGCAAGGAGGTTAGCAACAACCTTCTTATCTGCGTCGGTGTAGTCGCCGGAGAGAACGTCCTCGGCATAGTCAAGGAAGGAAACTCTCTGGAGCTGAGGATACTCATTACCCTCATCGTCGGTGATGATGAACTCTGCCTCAACAAGCTTGTCGATCTCGTGAGGAGCAAGCTCGAATCTGAGTGCAACGTACTCAACGCCGTCAAGCACTACTACGTCACCGGTGGTGAGAGTCTGGTACTTGTTAACGTAAACTGTAAGCTCAATATTGGAGTTAACGACCGCGCCGAGCTTAATGTCGGTAGCGATGAAGTCAACCTCCTTGGTTACGAGCTCGTAGAGGTAGTTCTTCTCGCCGGTGGTTGCGGAGGATACGGGATATTCCTCAACGATCTCACCCATAACGGGAGTTCCGTTCTCAACGGTGAATTCCTGCCACTGATCCTGGAAGTATACGCCGTCCTCTACGTACGCCTTGTACTCAAGGGGAGCGATGGTATCGCCGAATACGTAGAATACTACGTCGTAGTTTGCATAAGTGTCATCGTAGTACCAGTTAACGGGAGTTGCGGTCTGGAAGCAGTTGGATGCGTCGATAGTAGTGAAGTAATGGATGTTATCCACGGAGGTGTGGATAAGCTTGGAGCTTGCGTATGCAAGACCGGTCTCGGTGCTTTCATAGAGATCGTTGTTGGGATCGAACTCGTAAACGCCGGTATTCCAGTCAAGAGAAACGTCAAGGCCGTTGGTGTTAACCTCAGCCGCGGTGCGGATCTTGAAGATTCTCTCTGCGCCCTTGAAGGGAACGTGCTTGATCTCAACAAGCTTTGTTTCGCCATTGTCCTCGGCAAGAACCTTGTTAGCCTCTTCAACGGAGCCGAAATCAACGCCGTCAATGGTAACAACGGTGGGAGCTGTGGGAAGCTTGTAATCTGCGCCATAGATCGCCGCGGACCAGCCGGAGAGGTTGCCTGCTGCCGCTATGGTCTCGATCTCGGGGTTGTTGATCTGTCTTACACAGAAGTTATCGTAAAGAACGTCTGCGGTGGAGTTACCGAAGCATCTGAGAGCGTTGAGCCACTCAGCCTTCTCAGTGAGAACATTATTATTTACGTGAACAAGCTCGTTGTTAAGGAAATAGTAACCGGTTCTGGAATCTACCGCTACAACGATGGTAACGTGATAGAACTTACCAAGATCCGCGTCAGCGAAGAGCTGGTCGGTGTTTATACCGTCCTGACCCCAAGCACCGTCGCTTGTGCCGTATCTGGAGATAAGGCTGATAGAGCCCGCTTCTCTGTCATATACAGCCATATCGAAGTCGTATACGAAGGTCTGACCTACGCCCTTCTTATAGTCGATATGAGCGGGGTTAGCAAGGATCTCGAAGTAAGTGTTGGATGCGCTGGTGATATTACCAACGGGATAATCGTTAACGAATACGTCACCGGTATCAAGGTTGGTGATGTAGCTTACGTTACGCTGATCGCCGTGCTGGTAGTTGTAAAGCTGAACCTTACCGAGAATGTTACCGGAATCCTCATACTTAACCTGTGCAAGATCAAGGAAGGTAACCTCTCCGGGATTCTTTACAGAATAGTTAGCGGACCAGCCGAGAGTTACGGTGTAAAGGTTACCGTCAACGATAGGAGTGGAGCAAGCTTCATCGAAGATAACGAGAGACTCGATGGGCATACCGTTGGTATTAACGGTAGCGTTTGCTTTAACGTTAACAGGAGTAACTGGAACACGAAGGAACTCGATGGTGCATGCCTTCTTGCCGCATGCGGCAATTGCTTTAGCCATCTCGGTTGTGCTTCCGTATTCGGTGCCGTTTACAGTACCGATGGGAGCTACCTTGGTGAACTCATAATCCTCTCCGTACTCAGCACCGTCCCAAGCGCCAAGATCCTTAGCGGTAAGAGCCGCTGCAAGAGTGCCTGCGGAGGAGCTGTCAATGTATCTTGCCTTGAGGTTATCAAGGAGAACGGTCTCACCTGCTATGGTAGGAGTAGCAAGCTCGCCGTTGGACTTATAGCTCGAGTGAGCCTGGAACTTAAAGCCGGAGTAAAGACCGGACATATCGTAAGTACCTGTAACATTACCGTTACCGTCCTTCTGCTCCCAGGCAGTGCTTCCTGCAAGCCAAGATGAATGCGCAGAAGAGTCGATAAGTTTATTGGAAACAACGTACTTGTTGTTAAGGAAGATATACAAGAGGTTGTTGTTGTAATCAACAACGATGGTAAGGTGATGGAATTCTCCGCCCTTAAGGCCGGAAAGAAGAGTCATAGTGAAGTTGTTGGATGCTCCGCCGGGATCCTTACCCTGCATGCCACTACCGTTTCTGGTATTACCGATAATGCCAAGATGAGTAAGGTCGGTCTCCGTAGCGATATCGATATCGTAAACAACGTACTGAGAATTATTAGCATCGTACTTCACAGGGAAGTGACTGTCATCCTCTGCAAACATAACAACCTGGAAATGGTTTTCGGGGACACCGTTTGTCATTGTTGTGAAGCGGAGGTAATTGCCACCGTCGGTAGGAGTAACTACCTCTGCGAAATAATCGCTCCCCTGATTGATGTAGGTGGCAGACTTTATGATGTTATCCTCATCACCGGAAATATAGGATGAGAAATCAGACGCGGTTTCATGAGGAGCAACGGAAGCGCTGGGAACGAAGCCTACGTAAACGTTGCCGTCCCAGTCGGAAAGCTTACCGGACTTGATAGCATCGTCGATGGTGTTATCAGCATCAGCAAGCTTCTGATATCTGATGTAGACGTTGTCAAGCTTGATATCGTCATAGGAGTTGGAACCTATTCTCCACTCGGAAACAGTAAGAGCCTCGCCTGCAACGTACGTGGGATGAACACTTGCGGAAAGAGCGCCGTTTGTATAGGTTGCGGAAAGAACACCGTTAATAAAGCTGTAAGCGTTACCGGAGGTATAATCGTAAACGGTGGTTACGTGAGCAAACTCCTCGGTTGCAAGCTCTGAGAACTTCTGAACTGTTGCCCAAGAGGTGCCCGCGGAGGAGCCTCTAACGATGACCTCCTGCTTGAGGGGCTGAGCGGTCTTTTCACCGTCTGTAACAGCATAAGCACCCGAAACGGCCTTATGAGCTACTTCATACTCAACGATGACATACTCATTGTAGCCCGCCTCATGCTTGAGGTTAACTTGGTTAAAGGTGAAATTGATGTACTCATTACCGTCAGCGGAGCCTTCTTTGAGAACAAAGCCGCCCTCATTAACAAACTGATGGAAATAGGTTTCACCTGTCTTGTTGTCAGTTACTACGTGTGCCTGGGGTCCCTTTTCGGTATTCCAGCCTTCGGTGTTGGTAGAGAGAGATGCACCTGCAAAGAGGTTATCATCAGCCTCATACTTGATCGCTGCTACGATTGCCGCACCGTCTGCCGCAACAGAGGTGTAATCGGAGCCGGCTTCCTCTGCGCCTGCAACGAATACAAGCGAGGAGCAAAGCATTGCGAGCACCAAGACTGCACACAAAATTTTGCTGAGTTTTTTCATTGGTCTTTCTCCTTTTGAAAAAAATATTATTTGCTTGGATTTACAATACTATTTTACCACTAAACATAGTTTGTGTCAATATAACTAAAGTCACAATAATATTTCGCGTTTTTTATAAATATTACACAAGATAAAATCATATGAATAATCGCCGCGCTTTTGAGAGACCAAAAACGCGGCGAAAGCGATGCGGCGGAGCCGCAAATGCAAAATGCAGAATGCAAAATGCAAAATTAAGAACGAGGAACAAACTGTAGGGACCGGCGGTCTCGCCTGCGGGCTCGGTCACCTCGGGGGAAAACGATATTTAATCGTTTCCTAACACCCTCGGTTTCGCTTTGCTACCTCGACGTCCCGTCAATGCGAAATGCAAAATGAGGAGAACGAGGAAGAGATGGTAGGGCGGGGGCTTGCTCCCGCCGAAAAGCGCGGAGTGAAGGACGAGGAGCAAACCGTAGGGACCGGCGTCCCCGACGGTCCGTAAGCTTCGTCGGATTTATTTACGGTGTGCGCTCAAAGGGGCTTGGAAAGATACTCCACGACCGCGTCGTAGGTCATATCCTCACCCTTATCGAGTCTTGCGCATATTTCAGCGTAGCGGAGGGCGCGGATACGGGAGATGAGGAAATTCTCTATCCAATAGATAAACTCGGTGTCAGGCGAGAGGTGCTCGAGCGCCTTCATTCTCTCGTACATCGGTGCGCCGTCGGAGGCATCGCGCCAGGTATCGACGAAGGCAACGTCAAAATGCTCGGAGGGCATTATTTTCTCGGCATATTCAAAGGCGTCCGCCTCGACTATCCTCACCTTCTCGGGGTGAGAAAACTGCGGGAGGATATGCTCGCGGAAGAGTGAAATAACGTCGGGGCTCTTCTCAACGACGGTTATCGACTCGACGCTCTCCTTCTCCGAAACCATATAGGTATAGTAGCCGAGTCCGAGTCCGAAGGTAACGACCTTGCCGTGAGCGCGCTCAATTGCCTCGTCGGAGGTGTCAAGGTCGACGGGCGTGAGCGTCATCCACTCGTTTCCGTCCTCAAGAACCGCGGGAAACTCGAATTCTTCTTTGAAGAATCCGAGAGGCGGTATCTCGGCAAAGCCGTCGCCAAAAATCATATCCGCGGCGATAACTCCTCGGTAGGCGGGATATTTCTCGCGCTTAAGCTCCCATCTTCCCTGCCTTTTCTCGGGTATCTTTATATTCCTGTAGTACGGATTATTTCTGTATCTCTCGGGGTCCATTATTCTCACCGAGGGCGTCAGATAATCCCTGATAAGCACTCTCTCGTCCGCTGAGCCGTCGATGTCGAGTCCGAAAATCTGGCAGAGGATTGCCACAAGTCCGTCCTTCTCGTCTATCTCGCCGTCACCGCAGAGGGCGTCCATCATTTCCGTCGTGATTACTTCATTATAATATTCAAGATAATTTGCGTAAAGCCTTGTCAGCCTGAAATTCAGCTCAAAGGTCTTATCCAGCCTTTTCATCTTATCTCTGTCACGGATATCCATTTTCACCTCATACGTCAGTTTGGGTTTATTTCCTCTATATTGTAAACAAAAAAATCCGCTTAGTCAAGTAAATTAATCAAAAAATGGGAAGGCTAAGTTTTGCTCAAGCAAAAGTGAAGTTGCCTCGCTTCGCTCGCAGTGTAAATTTGCAAAACTATAATTCACTTGCGCTCCTGCGGCGCAAACTTCACTCGCGGAGCGAACTTCACTATCCTCAGGATAACTTCACTTGCCCATATGGGGCAAACTTAGTTAGCGTGACTCGTCCGCCCACGGACGTCACGAATGACACTTGACAACCACCCACCTTTTAGTGTATGATATGGGTGTTAAAGTATGTTTTTTCGCAAATACGGTACCAACCGAACAACCACGAAACGGTGATTTATGAATATAACGGATAAAATTTTACGCTCTCAGCTTGAGCTGACCAAGCCGCTTACCGACGGCTCGGGGCTTGAGTCTGCGAGAAATATGCAGGACAAGGTCGGACGCCTTATGCACTTTACAAGAAGGCGCGACGTTGTTGTCCTCGATAAATCGAGTGACGGGCGTGAGGGACACCTCGTTGTCCCGAGGGACGAGCTGCGCGGCGGTCTTATCATTTATCTGCACGGCGGCGGATACGTGTGCGGCACGAGAGAATACGCCAAGGGATTTGCCTCGGTGCTCTCTGCGGAGTGCGGTATGAAGGTATTGAGCGTTGAGTACAGACTCGCGCCCGAGCATCCCTACCCTGCGGCGCTTGAGGACGCCTACGCGGCTTACTGCGCAACTATCGAGCGAGGCCTTGAGCCCGAAAAAATAATTATTGCCGGCGAGAGCGCGGGCGGCGGCCTTGCCTATGCCCTATGCCTTAAGCTCCGCGCGGAGGGTAAGCCTCTGCCTGCGGGCGTTATTGCGGTTTCACCCTGGTGCGACCTGACACTCTCGGGCGAGTCTTACACGTCAAACAAGGAGGCCGACCCCTCGATAACCAAGGAGAGGCTCGAATTCTTTGCAGACTGCTACACCGGCGCTTATCCCCCCGAGGAAATACCCAAGATAAAGAAAATTGCCGCCTCTGCAAGGGGCGATATTGAGAAAAAGCGTAACCCCTTTGTTTCTCCCATTTTTGCCGACCTTGAGGGTATGCCTCCTTCACTTATCTTTGTCGGTGAGGACGAGCTGCTCTTGTCAGACGCGGTCTCAATGCGCGACAAGCTCTTTGCCTCAGGCTGTGACGTAACCCTCGTCTCAAGGCCTGATATGTGGCACGCTTACGTTTTGTACTGCTTAAAGAGTAATGCTGAGGATTATGTTATAATCAACAATTTTGTCAAGAAATGTTTACCAAAAGACAATGAAAGAAAGCTTAGATGGATGCACCTTGACAACTCAGCCAAGATATACCCTGCCGCGGCAACCTCGAGGTGGAACAACATCTACCGCCTCAGTGCGACACTTAAGGAGGAGGTAGACCGCGAGGTGCTCCAATCCGCCCTCGACGTGACCGTAAGGCGCTTCCCCTCTATCGCGGTGAAGCTGAAGCGAGGTGTATTCTGGTACTATCTTGAGGAGATAGCGCACGCGCCGAAGGTTCAGGATGAGAAGAGCTACCCTCTTGTCAGAATGCCGCTTGACGACATAAGACACTGCGCCTTCCGCGTACTGATATATAAGAAGAGAATTGCCGTGGAGTTCTTCCACGCCTTAACAGACGGCAACGGCGGTCTCATCTTCTTAAAGACGCTCGTCGCGGAGTATCTGACTCAAAAATACGGAATCAGAATACCCAATGAAAACGGAGTACTGAGCCGCCTTGATCCTCCCGAGGAGGAGGAGCTCAGGGACGACTTCCCGAAGAACAAGGCGCCCGTCGGCAAGAGCCGAAACGAGTCTGACTCCTACCGCGTAATGGGTGAGGTAGAGCCCGACGGATTCTGCCACGTTACCACCTTCATTATGAAGCCGAAAGAGCTCCTCGAGCTCGCGCACAGCTACGGAGTGACGCTTACCGCGCTTATGGCGGCGGTGTTTATCAAGGCGTCGGTCAATCTGCAGTTCGAGGACGTCAAAAAGCTTAAGCATATGAAGAAGGTCAAGGTGCTTATCCCCGTTGACCTAAGGCGTATATACAACTCAAAAACGCTCCGTAACTTTGCCCTCTACGTTACCCCGGGTGTTGATCCGAGGCTTGGCGAATATACCCTTGAGGAAATTGCCAAGATCGTGCATCACAGAATGGCACTCGACATCACCGAGAAGAATATGTCCGCGCGTATCTACACCAACGTGCACGACGAGGAGAGAATGATCCTTAAGCTCACTCCCCTGTTCTTGAAGAACATTGTTATGAAGACTATATTTATGCTTGTAGGCGAGAAAAAATCAAGTCTGTCGCTCTCCAACCTCGGACTTGTTAAGATCCCCTCACCTATGGATGAGTACGTGGACAGATTCGACTTTGTACTCTCCGTACAGTCCACCGCTCCGTACAACGCGAGTATGATCTCCTACGGTGATACTCTCAACTTAAGCATCATAAGAAATATCAAGGAGCCGAGGCTGGAAAGGGAGCTTCACAGAGTGCTCCGCGACTTCGGAATACACGTCAAGGTCGAGAGCAACGATAGGTAATATCAGGCAGATAAGCTCTGCTTTTGACAACCATTGTTAACATTTATATTCAATTACGACAAAAGCTTAATTGAAAGGAACTTTATATGTACTGTGTAAAATGCGGCGTCGAGCTCTCCGAGAGCGAGAAGAGATGTCCTCTTTGTCACACCGAGGTGTACCTCCCGGGATACGCCCCGAACGAGGACGCGCGCCCTTATCCAAAGTTTGAAAAGCCCGAGAAGGTGAACCCCAGAGGCATATACTTCATTATCTCCTTCGTATGTATTATAGGCGCGATAATCTCCTTTGTTTGCGACCTCAATCTCGGAGGAGGTATCACCTGGTCGGGATACGCCATCGGCGGTATTGCCCTATTCTATATTCTCTTTATTCTCCCCGGTTGGTTCAAGCGATTCAACCCCGCGATATTCATTCCCTGCGACTTTCTCGCGATAGGTCTTTTCCTCGCTTACGTCAACCTTGCGACAGGCGGCAGTTGGTTTCTCTCCTTCGCCTTCCCTCTTACCGGTGCTGTGACTCTTATCATCTCGTCCATCACCATTCTTTGCTACTACATCAAGAGAGGCTATCTCTACATTTTCGGCGGCGCGTTTATCGCGGCGGGGCTCTTCTGCCCCGTGCTTGAGCTACTCGGATATCTCACCTTCGGAGGCGAGTATATCATGTGGGGCATATACCCCCTGATCGCGCTCTTTCTCATCGGTATTATGCTTATAGTGATCGCGATCGTCAAGCCCTTCAGAGAGTCTCTTTGCAGAATTTTTGCAATCTGATAAAAAGATAATAATATGTTTGGTAAGTTAAAAAAGAAAAAGAGAGTTCCCTCCTTTGACTTCAGCGCCGAGGAGCTGCTCGGGCGCGAGACTCGCGCGCTGAGAGATGAGCGCACAGATGCCTTCTACAAGGGTAAATGCGTGCTTGTTACCGGTGGCGGCGGCTCGATAGGCAGCGAGCTTGTCAGAAGAATAGCCGAATGTGAGCCAAGGCAGATAGTTGTCTTTGACATCTACGAGAACAACGCGTACGATCTTCGCGAGGAGCTCAGGATCAAGTACGGCGAGGAGCTGAAGCTCGAGGTAGAGATAGGCTCGGTCAGAGACAGAGCAAGGCTCGAGGCGGTATTCTCTCTATACAGACCGGAGATAGTCTTTCACGCCGCGGCGCATAAGCACGTGCCTCTTATGGAGCGCTGCCCTACCGAGGCGGTGAAGAACAACTGCTTCGGCACGTACATAGCCGCTGATACAGCGGAGAAATTCGGCGCGGAAAGGTTCATTCTTATCTCCACCGATAAGGCAGTAAATCCGACCAACGTTATGGGCGCGAGCAAGCGCCTTTGCGAGATGATAGCAGAGTCGAAGCAGAATAGCAAGACTGTCTTCTCTGCGGTGCGCTTTGGTAACGTGCTCGCATCGAGCGGGTCGGTCATTCCGCTCTTCAAAAGACAGATACTCTCGGGCGGTCCCGTAACCGTCACGGACAAGCGTGTGGTAAGGTACTTTATGACCATACCCGAGGCGGTCGATCTTGTCACCGAGGCAGGCGCATTTGCCGAGGGCGGCGACCTCTTCGTGCTCGATATGGGCGAGCCCGTCAGGATATACGATCTCGCAATAAATATGATAAAGCTATCGGGACTTGTTCCCTTCGAGGATATCGACGTCGTCGAGGTCGGCCTTCGCCCCGGAGAGAAGCTCTATGAGGAGGCGCTCACGGGTAAGGCGTCGCAGACACCGACAAGAAACGGACTTATCTATATTGAGCGTGACGAGCCTCTCACTCGCGAGGCGGTTGACGAAAAAATGGAGCTCTTAAGAGCGGCTCTCAAGACCGCAGAGAGTGAAATGTCGTCGGTCAAGGTCACCGAGGCACTGAGAGAGTCCGTCCCAACCTTCCGCTCTCAGAGAGAGGTAAACGAGGCGGCGGACAAGCCTATACAATACTCAAAGTAAACATCATAAATATCTGTTTTTTCAAAAAGCACCCGACAAGGTTTTTACGCCTCGCAGGGTGCTTTTTCCTATGTTTTGTAAATTATAGTTTTCTTTTTCCGTATATTTCTCGCGACCTCTGTCCCCGAGATTATCGCGACAAAAATCGAGAATGCGAACAGAAGCTTCATAACGAGCCAAGGCATCGTAGCTGCCTCTCCCGAGAAAATGAAAACGCGAGAGGCGATAAAGGTCGCAAGGAGTGAAGCGCAAAGCTGAAAAAGCGCGCTCGTGATACGAGTCTTGAACGCTATCCTTTTTCTTAGTCTTAGGAAGGACAGAACGAAGTTGAAAAGCTCCATTATAATAATAACGAGCGCGTAACCCGAGATGTCAAAAACGGGGATAAGCAGATATACGAGCAGTACCGAGAGGAAGGAATCTGCTATATTTACCCACATTGAATAGACGTGCTCGCCGATACCCTTGAGCATGGAATCGGTCACGTGATCAAGGTACATAAGCGGTATCACCGGAGCTAAAAATCCGATGAAATGCCCTGCCTCGTAGGTGCCGTAAATGACGTAGCCGAGCTCCTCGGAAAAGGCGAAAATAAAGACCGCCATCATCACCGCGTAGCCGAGTGTTTTGGAGATCGCCTCGGAGGCTATGCGCTCCATTCTCGCCCTGTCCCCTGCCCCCTCGCTCTCGGCAAATTCGGGCACTAAAAGTCCCGAAAATGAGCCGAGCGGAGTCATAGGAAAAAGTATGATTGGAAGCGCCATTCCGTGCAGATAGCCGTATGATGAGAGCGCCTCCTCACGACTGTTTCCCCTCTCGATAAGGCGCCTCGGAATAAGGCTATGCTCTACCGACAAAAGGAAGGAGCGCACGTACTGTGAGAAGGCAAGCGGCAGAGCCATTTTCGCGACCTCGGCGGTGGCGTAGCCCTTATTCTCAACATTACCGTATCTCCGTCTGTCAAAGAGATACTCGACAAGCGCCACAAGGAAGCAGATAAGCTCGGTTGCCGACGAGCCGATAGCCAGAGCCATAACCGCCGCCTCGACTCCAGCGCCCGCAAACCTAAGAAGCAGCACTACGGTCATACCAATGCGCAGTATCTGTCCGAGCACCTGTACCGCGGCATTGAGGGCTACTCGTCTGACTGCTACGAAATAGCCGGAAATGACGCTCGAGAGCGCGATAGGTAGCAAGGACAAGGAAAGGATACGTAAAGCAGATGCAACTCTTGTATCGTCAAGAATATATAGTCCTATGGGCTCTGCAAGAAGAAGGAGCAGAAGCGTCGCCCCCGCGCCGAAAAGAAAGGCATAAAGAAATGCGCCGCGCAGTATCCTCTCGCCTCCTCCTCCGCCCTCACCGATAGATGCGGCGACAAGCCTCGTCACACTGAGGCTGACACCCGAGGTTGCGAGTGTCACCGCAAAGGAGTAGACCGTGCCGATAAGGCTCTGGAGGCCTACCCCCTCCGCTCCGATAGCGCCCGAAATATACGCGCCGAGAAATAGGCCGACCGCACGCATTACAAGTCCGACAACGCTGAGAAGAAGTCCGTTGTAGAAAAACCTCGCTCTCTTTGACATAGAACCTCCCGAAGAAATATCCACCGCTCAGATTCCTCTTTGGGCAAGTATTTCTCATTTACCGTCTTTATTAGTGATATAGCCTATGCCCGCACGCGCGCTAAAATTACACCTTTTGTGAAAACTTACAAACAAACGCGTCCCAAATTGTTCAACCTGACGTTATTGTCATTTTACACAAAAATTCGTTGACAAACGAAGGTTTATGTGCTATAATACATAATCCAAGGTATAAACTTGCAATAGGGCAAGCGTCTCTACAAACCACCGTAATGGTTGTCTACCGGTTTTCAAAGAAAGGACCGAGTAGACTTTTTTCTTTTTCTGCTCGGGAAAGGAAAAATGAATATATATCTTGAAATTTTCGGTTATATAGGAACCGCTCTCATCATATCCTCTATGATGATGAAATCAATAAACAAGCTGAGGATACTGAATATTTCGGGCTCGATTATCAGCGTTATCTACTCAGTACTCTCAAACACCTGGCCCGTAGTATTACTTAACGGTTGCCTGATAGCGGTGAACGTCTATCAGCTCATAAAGGCAAACGTACAGAAGAAGAATAAAGAACAAGCAGCATAAGAAAGGAAAGCAACATGAAATTAATAATAGACAATATTCCCTGCGAGGCTCGACCCGGAGAATCCCTCTATGATATAGTAAAAAGGCTTGGTTTTGTAAACGGACGGTTGTCAAATGACCCCATTGTCGCAAAGATATCCGGCAGAGTCTTTACACTCGGCTACGTGCCGGTAAGAGAAAAAGACGTCCTTCCCGAGAGAAAGACCATACGCACCGCGATGAGCGCCTCGGGCGGTATTGTAAAGCTCCTCAGGTACTCCGACCCGCAGGGACGCGAGGCGTATATGCGTACCGCGCAGTTTGTGATTTTCCTCGCGATCGAGACTCTGTGGCCCGATTCCAGAGCTAAGATGAGCTGCACCGTCGGCTCGGGTGTATACTTCAAGGTGACGGGCTGTGACTTCTCGGTGGACACACTTAAAGAAAAGATCGACGAGATAATTGCCGCAGATCTCCCCCTCACAAGAAGAAAGGTGCCTACCTCCGAGGCTATCGCCTACTATGAGAAGCAAGGCTTTGAGGATAAGGCAAGGCTCT
This sequence comes from Clostridia bacterium, assembly GCA_017453245.1. Lineage (GTDB taxonomy): Bacteria > Bacillota > Clostridia > Oscillospirales > CAG-272 > UBA1740. The sequence goes on along the minus strand of JAFTKM010000015.1, from coordinate 4,857 downwards.
TAAAATACAGAAAGAATACTACCTTTAAGATATATGAGAGCGGCGAGTTCAAGGACTACTATTACGGAGAGATGGCGGCGTCCACCTCTGCGCTCCGCTCCTTTGATATCATTCCCTCCGAGGAGGGCTTCATCTTCGTTTTGCCCGACCTTAAAAACCCCGACAAGGTCTCCGAATATCGCGAGAGTCCCAACTTCTTCTCGGTCTACACCGAGGGAAAGGATTGGGGCGAGCTTATGGGATGCGAGACCGTCGCTGACCTCAACGAGCACGTAAAGAGCGGAAAGATACGCGAGCTTATCCGCGTAAACGAGGCTCTGCACGAGAAGAGATTCTCCGAGATTGCCGATATGATATGCGAAAGAGGCGCAAAGGCGGTTATGCTCGCCGGCCCGAGCTCGTCGGGTAAGACGACCTCGGCAAACAGACTCGCGACTCAGCTCCGTGTCCACGGCAAGACTCCTATACTTATGAGCCTTGACGACTACTACATCGACAGAGATCTCCTCACTCCCGAGCCCGACGGCACGATCGACCTCGAGCACATCAACACCATCGATACCGAGCTCTTCGGCATACACCTAAAGAAGCTTCTCGACGGCGAGGAGGTCGAGCTCCCCTCCTTCAATTTCAAAAAAGGCAAACGCGAGTGGCAGGGACACAAGCTCCGCCTCACCGAGCGCACGGTTATCATCGTCGAAGGTCTACACGGCCTCAACCCCTGCCTGCTCCCCGACGACCTTGCGCCGAATCTTGTGTTCAGACTCTACGTCACACCCCTCCTGGCGCTCAATCTTGACGACCATAACAGAATCCCCTCAAGCTACTTAAGACTCCTCCGCCGTACCGTCCGTGACTTCGAGTCGCGCGGCTCATCGGTACAGAGAACGCTCTCCATGTGGGATTCGGTACGCCGCGGCGAGGAAAGATGGATATATCCATTCCAGGAGAATGCCGACGTTATCCTCAACAGCTCCACACTTTACGAGCTGTGCGTTATCAAGAAGCACATCTATCCCCTGCTCACGCCCATCGACGCCTCCGACGAGTGCTACGATCAGGTAAGAGCTATGGTTAAGGTGCTCAACTACGTCCTCGAGGCAGACGTCGACGATGAAATACCCCCGACAAGCATCGTCCGCGAGTTCATCGGCGGAAATAGCTTCTATAAATAATATAATGGGCTGAGTCATTAAGAATTCAGTCAAATCAAGGGCATAAGTATTATTTTTAGGTAAAAACGACTGAATTCTTAGTGCGAAGCGCCTTTCGGGGCTAGATTGATTTTGGACGGAAATCGTCGGCTGACGAGCGATAGATGTATATAAATACATCGAGCGAGGAAACGGCGATAGAAAAAGAGTGTAAGAGGTGGAAATTACGAGAATTTCCACCTCTTACTTATAAAAATACTAGGTTGTAGGGTTGTTTTCATTGGCTTCTCGACTCTTTTTCGATTACGCCTAAATGAATCAGCCCCTTTTTGACTTTTGTTAGATTTGGGTATCAATAATACTGCTCAACAGTAATTACTTCGCCTGTTGTTTCATCAAGAAAACGATAACGGCGCAGGTCTCCGGAGCTCTTACCCTTTCCAATATACGTACACGGCTTTCCTTCACTGTCCATCGGCCATTCAGAGCTCTGCGCCCAGCACGGATAGCCTTTTTCGCTCTTAAATGTCTCCTTGATTTTAGCTTTAATAGCCTTTTTGCGCTCCGTCTTTTTCATCGTTTCCGGAAAAAGAGGAATTATGTGTTTTTGGATATACATCTCAGACTTGCCACCGGCAAGATACTCGGGAATCACATCAAGAGCAAATCCATATGCTTTTCTGTACTTATAGTCATACGGAATAGACTGATCTATCTGGTAATATATTGAATAGAGCTCACTGTAAAAAGCACTTGCACCCGATGCCGTTTCCACGTTATGAGTGATCATATGGCGCTCATAAGTCAAGCATTGACGGACAGAATCGAATTGCGACGAATACCTTAATCCTAAATCTGTATCGGGTGCAGTCAAAAATTTAACAACACCGATACTTTGATGTGTTCTTTCACCTATAACAACACTGTAAGCAAACCGTTCTCTTTCGGGATCGTTTTTCAAATCATCTATAATCTTCTGTAAAAAGTCATTGATTTCAGGCTTTTCATCATATAGACGACGAAAGTCCACAATATCTAATTTTCCACTCAAAAAATCGATGATTGTTTTCTGTGCGTACTCCATCAAACTTCCTCCGGTGTCTTATTTTTATAAGAAATTCCATATATAGTTTACTATGCAATTAATGAAAAGTCAATACCGCTAAAATAAAACGGGCGATTCGTGATTCACCCATCCAGTATATTTTCTCCGTTATTTTAAATTCGCAGGCTAATTAATCGAACAAAGCTCGGGTTAAATACAAGGCTAGATAAAATCAGATGAAGAAAGCGGCTTTGCAGCGCGAAGGCGTATAAGCATACGTCGAGCGATGAAAGTCGGTTAATAAAAAAAGGAAGCCCGAAGGGACACCTACCATAAAGCAGGTAGGTGTCCCTTGGCATTTTTGTTGATTGGTTTGGATGCGAGGATGAATTGTAGTAAAATCAAAATCTAATTTTGGAGGATACTACAATGAAAAAGAACTTTGAATTCCTTTATGAAATACTCGGCGGAACTTACCGCGAAGAAAACGGACACCTTATTCCTAACGTAACCCTTCCCGAACAGACCGACTATCAGATTGGCAAGTATGGACGAATGCACCTTGATTACATCAAGAACCACCGTCGCGGAAGGTACACCACACTTTTGACCGAAGGCGAGTTGAACGCGCATTTGCACGAAATCGACCTTGAAGCAAACAAAATGCTTGAAACCATCATCCCCCGCCTCGCCGCTGAAAGAGGTATCGACGAGAACTTGAAAGCTTGCGATATGCTCCGTTGGGTTGCCGAGATGAATAGCATCAAGGCAAGCGCGGAAGAAATCATCTTGCGGGAGGTGGTGTTGGTATGAAGTCAATCATCAATGAACTTTGGCACGGCAACATAATACCGCAAGAAGATAGTCGAACCAATTCCAAGGAGATGAAAGAGCTTCTCGGCTATATGTCGAGGCATCACGAGGACTTGGAGAACAGCTTCTCTGAGGATCAAAAAGAGGTGTTCGAAAAATTCCACGATTGCTGGAGCGAGTATATGAGCCTTGCAGAAGCAGCCATCTTTGAATACGCTTTCAAGCTCGGTATGCAGGTTGCTATTGAAACAATGACCGAATAACATATAGCGGCGAGGATTTTTCCTCGCCGCTAAAACATTATTTACTTAACCATTTAAATCCGTTAAACTTTCTTCGGCAACATATTTTATATCAATGTCCGAAAAATTTAATTCAGGATATTTCTCTATAAAAGTTTCTACTTGTTCCATTAAACTATCAGTAATTTGCTGTGGTGCTACAATTGCCAAAATGCAATGGTAATTTCTATGTTCTTCGGTTTCATAATTAACTCCAGCCAAATGTAACCGTTCTAATGTTTGCCGCAACAAATTGTTCGGAGGTTTTCTATCCCAGTATTTAACTTCATAGATAAGATCGGTATTAGTTTTTAATGAAACTGCAACTGCATCATATGAAAATCTGCCTATTCTTAAATTTCGTTTGTGATTATACCTTCTTTTGATGGGTATGGGAATTCCATATTCAAAGAATCTATCCTCAATTTCAGCATATTTTAATAGCCTTTGATGTTGTGTAGAATAAGAAGACACGGGTGGTTGATTTATATTGTTTGAAGAATCAATAACACTATTTGAAACTTCTTCTGCTTCACGAATTTTCTCTGTTATCATTTCGACATTGGACATTTTGGCTGCTTCAAGTTCTTTAATCTTTGTTTCGGCAGCTACTTGGTTGTCAAGTATCTTTTGAATTTGATACCATTTTTTTAATCCAACGATAATAAGTATAGTTCCCGCAATACACAATATGATAAATAGAACGGGCAAAAACTTTATTATCAAAGAAATAATGAGTTCGCGTTGCTCTAAATTGCGAATAGAATATTCGGATAAAGCTTCATATTCTGATTGACTAATAATGAGCTGTGTTCCGTTTGCAAGAAAAATCAATGCCGCAACCGGTAATGCTATTAGAACGACACCCAACGAAACTAAAAATTTGTATAGACTATCGTATTGTAATTTATCCACATTATTTCGACCTTTCATTTTAATACAACTATTATAGCATATTTTTTCCAAACAGTCAATGTTCATTAGAGGATATTATTGCTTTATAGATTGACAAATCACCAAAAATGTGGTATAATGCTAACGCTAAACCAACTTAATAAGTAAAAAAGACACCTATTTTTCACGGGGATACTATACCCTTTTTGTCTTTTACATAGTGAATTTGATAAAAATGCAAATTCCGCTTGTAAAAGACAGGGTGTTCTTGTTATTTCAAGTTGGTTTAGCGACTTGGAGTTTGCGTTTTTTGTGCGTTGGCTTCAGGTCAGCGCACTTTTTAATATTTGGGAGGTTTGACCATGAAAAAAATCTTAATCGTTACTCTTGTTTTATTAACTTTGTTCTGTTTTGTTGCTTGTAATGACTTGAATATGATAACTTGTCCAGAATGCGGATACGAAAATTCAAATGGTGTCAAATTCTGTTCTGATTGTGGCGCTGCGATAGCCTCGTCAAATGATACCGGCAAAAACATTGGAGAGAGCAATAATGACACTTCTTGCCAACATTCTTTCGGTGAATGGCAGGAAAAAGTAGCCGCAACTTGTACCAGCAGTGGAACAAAAGAACGTGTTTGCTCCAAGTGTTCCGATAAAGAAACTAAAAC
>JAFTKM010000014.1 GCA_017453245.1 Clostridia bacterium | reverse complement strand
TGAAAATTGAAAGTTGAAAGTTGAAAGTTGAAAATTTAGGACGAAGCGGAGCCAATGCGAAGTGCGCAGCGCCAAGTGCGAAATGAGGAGAACGATGGTACGCAAAAGGCGCAATCCGTAGGGACCGGCGATGCGGCAGAGCCGCAAATGCAAAATGCAAAATTCAAAATGCAAAATGAGGGACGAGAGGCGTAGCCAATGAAATCCGCTTTGCGGATGAAATCCACACCCTCTCCGTAAGCCTGTGACTGCCAGCTGTCTCGCCTGCGGGCTCGGGCACCTCGGGGAAAAACGATAATCAATCGTTTTCTGACACTCTCGGTTTCGCTACGCTACCCAGAGTGGGAGGCGAGTGGATGAAATCCCTTCGGGATGATATCCTCGCTCGGCGAGGATGAGAAACCGTAGGGCGGGGGCGATGCGGCAGAGCCGCAAATGCAAAATGCAGAATGAGGGACGAGGCGCAGGGGTGCGCCAATGATATCCGACGATGTCGGATGAAATCCATTGAAATGGATGAAATCCCTCCGGGATGATATCCTCGCTCGGCGAGGATGAGAAACCGTAGGGCGGGGGCTTGCTCCCGCCGGATAATGCGAAGCAGACTGAGAGGGGCGGTTTTTCGACTTTTTTCTCCCTATTAATATACTTATTACACGCGAGGAGGCGCGGGGCGGGGCTGCGCCGCGCCAATTGAAAATTGAAAGTTGAAAGTTGAAAATTTAGGACGAAGCGCAGCCAATGCAAAGTGCGAAGCGCCAAATGCGAAATGAGGGACGAGGCGCAGGGCTGCGCCAATGCAAAATGCAGAATGCAAAATGCAAAATGAGGGGGCGAGGCACCGCCTAAACCTTCCCCTTTGGGGAAGGTGGATTGCGAAGCAAGACGGATGAGGTTGCGATGCGCTAACTTTTTTTAACCTCATCCACCGGAAGAGTTTTCTACACGGCTCCTACTTCGAACCCCTTCGATGCGTATAAAAAACACCACGCTAGGTGGTGTTTTTCATTTTATGGTGCACCTTCAGGGATTCGAACCCGGGACCCATTGCATACCGCTTGCGGTATCTTGCGTCATTTGTCGTGTTCGGCCGACAAATAGCAAATTCAGAGTCAGTTGCAGCAATCTGACTCGCAAAAAAAGAAAAAGGTCTGCAAAGCAGACCTTGGTGCACCTTCAGGGATTCGACTCTCCTCGCGAACTGCGCTCGTCAGTCATTCGCCGGGAAAACTCGTCCACCGGAAGAGTTTTCTACACGGCTCCTACTTCGAACCCCTTCGATGCGTATAAAAAAACACCACACTAGGTGGTGTTTTTCATTTTATGGTGCACCTTCAGGGATTCGAACCCGGGACCCACTGATTAAGAGTCAGTTGCTCTACCAACTGAGCTAAAGGTGCGTTGTTTTTCAAGCGTTGATTATTATAGCATACTGTTTTTTATTTTTCAAGCACCTTTTGTCAAAAGGGCAATTTTTGCAATGTATGTTTTCTCAAGCTTATGATTTATGGTAGCGTTAGGGGCGTTTGCACTCCTGAACCTGCAAGTGAAACATAACCTTCCCCCTTGAGGAAGATCAATTTCCCGCTCCGCATTATCCGGCGGGAGCAAGCCCCCGCCCTACGGTTTGCGCCTCGTCCTTAATTCCGCATTCCTAATTCCGCATTCCTAATTCCGCATTCCGAATTCCGCATTGGCGCTCCGCGCCGAAGTTTTGCATTTCGCATTTCGCATTTGCGTAGCCCTGTGCCTCGCGCCCTCATTTTCAACTTTCAATTTTCCATTTTCAACTGACAAAGCCTCAGCGCAATCAGCACTTGCGATGGCTGATAGAACACCCAAGGTAAATTATAGTTTGCATTATAGACGAAATCCATCAAATTTGAGTCGAGGTAGGAAGAAAACAAAACTTCAAGGCCTATCCAAATATCGCACATTGCGAAGAGCAAAAGTCCTATGGCAAAGATGCGCTCGCCCCTTCCGAGCAGAAAGGCGAACACGCAGGATAAAACCAGGTTACCGTAGTAGATGACAGAGGCGACAGCAAGAGGGTCGGTACCCTCACCGAGGACGATAAACGCGGCAACCACAAGGCTGAGCATCAAGGCGCCGCGAGCTGCAAGGCTGACAATTCTCACCGCCCTTCTCTCCTCCTTTACAAAGAGGTAGGCGGCGTAGAATATCTGCACCACGATAAAGGCGAGGACGCCCTCAAGCTCGGAGTCATCTGCGAGGACGAGGAAATAATCCGCAACAAGGGTAAAGGCTATACCAAGGCGGATAAGGTCGAGACGTCTGTCACGCTCGCCCCTCAAGGTGACGAGGGCAAAAAGCGCGATAAGAATAATGGCAAGATAGCAGGCGGAGACGTCCGCGCCGCCCGTGCCTAGGTGTATCACGGGAAGGAGCGCGAGCTCAAGAGCAACAAGGACGATTGCCGCCAGCCGTGTGAATTTCTCAGAGTTAAACGCCTTCATCACTTCCCTGCCACCTCCGCGCTTTTTCTATCGGAGAGTTGTGTAAGCTTATACACGGCGTACATGATCAATGCCGCGCCAAGGGACAAAACGACAAAATAAAGAAGGATAAAGACGACGGGAGACACGAGGTCAAACAGCTCGTTCAAAATAGGAACAGACTGATCCGCGCGAGGGCTGACGTAAAACATATTGAAGGAGTACCCCTCCTCGAATGCGCCTAGCAAGACAAGGAGCTTGTATCCCACGGTATTCAAGAGATTGGCGACAAGATAAAGAGCCGAAAACAGCGTTACTCCCGAGAGGAAGAAGCGGCGACTCATACGCCTTCTGTAATGCGAGGCAGTATAAACGCCCGAGACGATCTGTATGCCGTGGTGTACCACAGTCTGGATATTCCTTAAGACGGATGTCGTGAAGATGGTGCTCGGTACGATATAGGTAGACAGTCCGCCGATTAAGGCATAGGTCATAGTATACGCCGCTGCCATATCACGAAGCCGCCCGTCGGGCAGAAAGGCAAGAAGCGGAAGGACGTAAAGCGGCGTTGAGCAAAGCTGGAAGGGGAAGTCGGTCCAGTTGTACTCATAGACCACTCTGCCCTCCTCGACGCTCATACAAAAAAGCGTCTGCTTCATAAGCTCAAAGGCGAGCATCACAATGAACATCGCGCCTATCAGCCGTCGGAAGGTGCACTCGCCCGAATCCTTATAGCGGAGAGCCAAAAGCGCACCGAGAAAAGCTACAACGAGGACGCAGAAAAGGTGGAACCCACCGAACGCGGTGGGCTCCTCCATCTCAATATTAGAAATATAAACGAGTCCTTCGAGAAGCTTCATTTTACTCTCCAAATATGATATATGCTAATTATTGTTTACAAATTCAAGCCTTTACTCTTTTTGATACACGAATCTTCTCATGTTCCTTTATTCCGTAAGCGCTTCTCACTCCGCTAAGAAGTCCCGAGAGGACGCTGTACACGATAAGCGCGCAGAGGATAAATCCGAAGAAGTAAACCGAGATAAATCCTACGTACGGGATCTTTTCATATACCATGCTGAGCAGGGGAAGCGTGCAGTCAAAGTACGGGCTGATATAGAACATATTAAAGGTCTCGTCGATACCGAAGGAGAGGAAGGCGTGATACACACCGATATTCAGCGCCATCGCGATAAAGCTCATAACAACGAACACGGACGCGCCGCTGAAGAAGTGCTTTACACCGAATCTGTCTCTGTATCTCACCGCATAGAAGATACCCATAAGGATCTGCGAGCCGTGATGGATCATAGTCTGGTAGTCGATACCTATCGTCCTGATAAAGACGTCATTGGGATAGCAGAATACCGCAAGTCCCGCGAAGAGCGAGAAGGTCATCATATACGCGATGCACGCGTCGCGCACCTTGTCGTTCTTTGTGAAGGCGATGATGGGAAGTATGTATAAAGGCGACGAGCAGAACTGGAAGGGGAAGGCGTACCAGGCGTAATCCCAGACGAATTTACCCGCCTCGAGCTCAAAGCCGAAGATAAGCTGCTTATATACCTCAAGCGCGAGGATCACAACCCATACGCAGGCGGTCAGCACGTTAACCGCTCTGTCCGAGGCGTCCTTGAAGAGCTTGCACACAAGGACCGTCAGCAAGACAGCCACAATTATACACGCGATATGGAAGAGTCCGTAGCTCTCGGGAGCCGCCTCAAACTCTACCGTAACCGCTTCAAACAATTTAGTAAGAAAGTCCATAAATAACCTCGACGTTCGCGACTTAAATATGCGCGAAATTTTTAAAGTTAATTTAAATATGTTACGTGCTATTGTAACACTATGGAGGGCATATTTCAAGTCGTTTAAGGTTCATTTAAGATTATTTCATAATTTTTAATAATTTCCGCGCCCACGCATCACACGCCGCGCTTCTCTTTTGTGCGGATATATTTATCTATATTTCATTGACTTTGAGTTTTTTATCTGCTATAATCTTGATGATAAAAGCACAAGGAGACTCTATGTATACCGTATTTATTATTGCGCTGGTGATACTTCTTTACACCCTGCAATCACTTTTCACAAGACTCTACACAGACTACTACCCCGGTGACAAGGGGCTGACCACTCCAGTCTTTGCGGTGGTGTGCGGACTTATCGTCACGGCGGTTTCCTTCATATTCTCGGGCTTTGCGTTTTCCTGCGGCTGGCTGACCGTCCTGCTCGGCATCATCAATGCGATCATCCTCTACGGCTATGACGCCTTCATCATCAAGGCATCTGCGACAGGCCCCTACTCCATTCTTATGACCTTCAGCCTCACGGGCGGCATCGTTGTACCCGCTATCGTGTCCTGGTTATTCTTTGAAGTTCCATTCTCGGTCGTTCAGCTCGTCTCGATACTTATCATCTTCGCCTCGGTGCTTATGATAAGCAAGAAGGAGGACGAGGACGAGAATAAGGAGGAGCACAAGAAGCACAGAACCTTCTTCCTCGTCATCTGTACCCTCCTCGGACTTGCCAACGGTATGTACGGCGTGCTCCTCAACACTCAGCAGGAGCTGACCGGCGTTGCCGAAAAGGAGGAGATGGTCGTCGTGACCTTCATTGGTGCGGCGGTGATCTCGCTTGTACAGCTTATCGTCAAGGAGAAGAAGAATACCCTCGCGGCATTCAAGCAGACGAAGCTCTCGCTCACCTTCCTTCTTCTCACCGCGCTTGTTTCCGCACTTGCAATCAATGCGCTCGTTATCGCGCTTGAGGGAGCAAACGCGACTCTCGTCTACACCTTCGACAACGCGGGCGTGCTCCTGCTCAGCGCTATCGCCTCTGCGGTGTTCTTCAAGGAGAAGCTCTCGAAGCTCAATATCATCGGATGTATCATTATGTCCATCGGCCTTATCTGTATGTCGCAGTACGCGAACATCGAGCTCTTCTTAAAGGGCCTCTTTGCATAAAGCTGCGTAGCAACTTCACTCGGGCGAACACCCGAACTTCACTGTGCAAAGCACAACTTCACTGCGTAGCAACTTCACTTGCGGACCGTCGGGGTAGCGTAACGAAACCGAGAGTGTTAGAAAACGATTGATTATCGTTTTCTCTCGAGTGTGCCCGAGCCCGCAGGCGAGACCGCCGTTCCCTACGGTTTGTGCCTCGTCTTTCACTTCGCGCTTAGCATTTTCGGCGGGAGCAAGCCCCCGCCCTACGTTTTCTCACCCTCGCAACGCGAGGACTTCATCCGCAAAGCGGATTTCATTAGCGCTATGCGCCTAAGTTTCCCATAAAAACTTAACACGGGTACTATCCAATCAAGGATGGCACCCGTGCTTTTTTATTCAACAATTATTTCTATATCGGCAGGAGCCGCAATACTCGGAGCTTCTCCCCTTCTCTGCTCTACCGTAACCATACCCTTTGGCGTCGGCAGCTCTACCCTTGCCCACTCGAAACCGAGCAGTCTCGGAGAAAGGCGGAGCTTTGTCATACCCGGCTCGAGAATCTCAAGTCCGATAAGCGCTCTCGGTAGCGAGTAGAGGGGCGTGCCGCCCCAGGCGTGGCTATGGTCGAAGGAATAGGTAGGCTCGGGCGGCAGGAAGCCCTCGGCAAGTCCCTTCGGGCAGATTCTGTGCTGCTCGCGCCAGCGGTCGATAACCTTTACCGTCAGCTCGTCTGTGAGGTCATTCTCAAAGATTGCCTCGAGTACGAAGTGCGCGAAGTATGGCTGATAATCCGAGAATGACTCGTCATTAAGAAGCTCGGTGAGGATTCGTCTTGACCTCTCCTTGTCCGCGACTCCGAATGCCGCCGCAAGCGCGTTAGCATTGATACGGTAGTAGCGCTTCTCGGTATTCTCGGGCTGCCACTCGCCGACAAGCTCCTTGGGTGTCGGGGTATTCTCTCCCTCAAAGTAAAGACCGCGTTCTTTATCGTAAAGACGCTCGTTTATAGCCGTTTTCAGCGCGTTTTTCTTAACACGGGTGGCATCTTCGGCATTCTTGTCACCGAGCGCCGAGTAGATTTTCTCAGCCGCCGTGAGCGCGCCGTAGTAGAACATATTGAGCGCACTCTGACCGAGAGCCTTGGGCGGATGGTGGAGCGTATGACCGTCGATGTATATCCAGTCAACGAACATATAATCGTGCGGGTTATCAATTATTCCGCCATCATCGACGTAGCCGTCAAACATCAAAAGCAGAGCGTCGAGCGCCTCACGGCACTCCCGGGGGACGGAAATATCTCCCGACATCATATAGACGTCAAAGAGCATTCTCACCCAGATGAGACTGTACGTCGTGTGGAACATTCTGCCGTTGCCGAGAATGAGCTCGGCGGTGCGGTAGCAATCGAGCTTGGCAAGCGACATATCCGCATAGGAAAACGCGCTCATCATAGTCTCGATATAGTAGTCACCCGTACACGCCAGAGGCTCAAGATGCTTCGGGCTGTCGAGGTGTATGTATTGTCTGCAGTATTTCAGAGAATGCTTGCAGTTGGCAAGTATCTCGTTAAGCTCGGGGTCGGAGACGGTCGTCATCGCATCGCGTGAGGACGGCAGATAGGTCTCTGCCATACCGACGTCAAGCTCGCAGGGAGCGTCTGTGCGATTGCGCACCTTGACGTAGAGAGTGCCCGCGCTGTGTATCTTAAGACCGGTGTAATGCGCAGAGCCCGTGAAGGTCATTATCTCGCAGGTGCCGGAGGTATCGTGGGGCAGCTCGCGGAAGGAGACTAGCACTTGTACCTCGCCCTCCGAGCGCAGGTCGACCGAGAGGTAGCCCGCGTAGATCCTCGCGAAGTGAACGGGTATCTCCACCTCGGTTTTCGGCGCGATTTTTATGTCCTTACCACCCTCGGGATATATCAAATTCTCAACACGGGTGGGTATTGGCGCGGTCTTTGCCTGCCATATATCCTCTGTCACGACCGCGTGGGAAAGAGGCAGATCCTCCGCCTTCGTCTCGTCATAAAGCTCGGGCGAAATGGCCGCCGTGAGTCTTTTGCAAAGCCAGCTCTCATCGGTGGAGATCTCCTCTACGGCGCCGTCGGCAAGCGTCACCTCGGTACAAACGAGAAGTCCGCCATGTCCCTTGGAAAAATCGCAGAAGGACGTGGGCATAAGCTGTACCCGTGCGTAAAAATCGAGCTCTTTGCCGCGGCCCAGCAGGTAGATAACGCCGCCCGCTCTGTCGTCCTCACCCTCGCCGAAAATGACGGTAAGCTCGCTCGCATACCACTGCCAATATGGGGTAAGGTCGGGGCGGTTGTCGAGGAAGTCACCGCCAACCGAGACGGGGCCGTTTACGGCGCTTTTGCCGTTAACGTAGAGCCTTGCCACGGTGTCAGCGCTGAAGCGGAGCTTCATCGATACGGGCTCGGACTCAAAGACGTATTTTCTCGAGAATTCAGCGACCGCGTAATTATCAATCGGTTTTGAAAACGGCGTAAGATTCGTTGCTTGATACTCCGGATAAAGCTCCGGATCAAGCCAAATCCATTTATCCTTTTTCATACTTAAAATTCGGTTACAACCTCGCGGCCCTCAAGCCACGCGAGCATATTGTTTACAAGCAGATTCCAGCTCTGGAAGGAGATGTTGAATACTCCCTCGCCGGTGTCGGGATCGTAGTACTCGTGCATCTCGCCGTGCTTCTCAATGCCCTTGCCGAAGAGCTCAACCGTTCTCTTTGCGAGCTCGCGAGCCTCCTCTACGTAGCCGTAGTCAAGAAGCGCGCGGAAGCACATATAGTTCGCGTTGCCCCAGATCGGACCGATCCAGCAAGAGGGATTGCCCGACTGCCATATCTTGTACATCTTCTCGCACTTTGAGAGCGAGCGCACGCCGTAGTTTGACCAGAAGGTCCTCTCGTTGAGCATGTTCTCACGAACCATTCTCTCTGCTTCCTCAGGGGTGGCAATGCCCGCCCACATAGCGAGGAATCCACTCCACTCGTCAATTCTCATAATGAGCGACTTCCAATGACGGGGCTTGCCGCTGTGGAGCCACTCGCCCGGATCAACAGGATAAAGACTGATGTCGGCGGAGTAGTACATACCGTTTCTCTCATCCCAGAGATGCTCACGTACAAGGCCCTTGAGCTCCTCCGCCTCAGCCTTGTAATAATCCGCCTTAGCAGGGTCGCCGAGCGCGCGGAAGATGTACTCCACGCCGAGCAGCTCCTTGTACATAAGGCAGTTGAGGTAGATCGACGCCGTTGAGCCGAAGGGACGGTAGAAGATGGAGGGATCGTTGTCCACGCCTATCGCGGTATCGTCAAGGAAGCGGTAAAGACCGGTCTCTCCGTGACGGAATTCTCTCTTGTAGCGAGCCATAAAGCGCTCAAGCGCATCGATGTGCGAAGGAGTAAGCCAGCTCACGTCATTATCGGTTACCTGAAGAAGAAAAGCAAGGTGCTGAGCAAGGCAGGGCTTGTGCATATTCTTGCAATCCTTGAGGAAGATTACCTCGCCCTCGCCATCAACGAGAATAGGCATATATCCTCTCTCATCGGTGTGCTCAAGGAAGTTGATGATACAGCCCTTCTCATATTCGAAGAACTCGCTAAGGCCCTCGCCGCCGTTGTCAAGAATTATCTGTCTTGCGGCAACGTCAGTAAGCCAGGAGTCCCAGTCCCAGAGCTGATAGGGGTACGGCGCACCGGGCACGATAAAGGGATGCTCCAAGGTTCCCTTCGGCTCACGCGTGATCCACTTGTACGCATCCTTAGAATATTCTTTGATCAGTCTTGAATACTTTTCCATTTTAGTTTTTCTCCATTTTTTATATGTTAAATATGTTTTTTGACAAGTAATATTTACATAATCAGCCTACGGCAAGTGACCGTAGGCTGATTGTTTGTGTTTACAGTATTTTATGAGCTAGCTTTTGTAGAGCTGATAGTTACTTCTCCTCGAAGCACCAAATCATCGCCATTTTTTGAGTGAGAAGGTTGTTCTCCCCGACGAAGGTCTCGCTGCGGCTCGGTCACGCTCAGGGCCTGACAGTCCACCGGACTGTCATTCAATACCTTCGCGCCGCTTCGCTACGTATACCATACGACGAGCATTTCCTAAAACAGCACTTATCGCCATAAATCAAAGCTATAAATTTCGAGATAGTTGCCACGTACTTCTACCCGAAGCCGTATACGACATACGGCGAGTTTGGTAGAATACGGGGGAAATATCCGAAATTTATGAGTTGTGCGCGAAGCCGTAGCTGTTGACGACACCATCCACCATCTGTCCCTCCTTGCAAAGAGGACACTCATGAGCAGGAACACAGTAATAGCCGTCAAGGTCGTTAGCGTCGAATACGGAACGAACGGGAACACCGCCGCACTCGTCAACCGCGGAATAGATGGAAGCAAGGCCCGCAACGGTGCCGCCATAGTACTTGATAGCGTCCATAGCAACGCTGGTGGTACGGCCGGTAGCAACCGACGAGGTAAGAATAAGAACGTTCTTGCCGTTGATCATAGAAGCCGAGCCCTCACGGAAGATGAAGCGTCCCTCAGACACCTTCTCGGGAGTGAGAATGTAGATGGTCTGGTGAGCGTTGAGATTCATATATCCGGCAGCGGTAAGCTGCTCTGCCATGCAAGTAGCAACCACCTGCATCTCGTCAAGGCAAAGGATAGTGTCGATAACGGTGTTGGAGCTGTAGTAAGAAACAAGCTCCTCCGCAACTGCGCGCGCCTCGGAAAGTCTGGACTTCTGCATAGTAACGTCGATGTAGTAATTCATATGACCGTTAGTCTTCATAAAGTGACCCTTGGTCACGCGGAGAAAGAGGTTCTTGCCCTTTGTTCTGATCTTATAGGAATTCTCGATTGCCATAGATTTGCTCCTTAAGTTTATTGATGTATTTATTTTACCACGCGTGAGGCTATATGTCAAGCGTAATTATTTCATATATTTTTTTCTGTTCTCGGAAAGGATCCTGTCGCGCTCAAGATTCTTGACTCTGCGGAATGCCTCGACGGTACAGTTCCAGCTTCTTATCGGGTTTGCCGAGCGGTAGCTGTGCGACTCCGCGCCATTGAAGCTCCAGGAAAGAATGGTTCTCGCGCCCGCATCGTATGCGCCCTCGGTTGCCTCGATGATCTCCTCCTCGCGGCCGATGGGAGCATTGTAGCCCTGGATCCAGATGTTGTGATCCTTGCCGTACTTATCCGCCTTTTCAATGCAGATCCTGGTCGCGTTGTAGTTATACTCGTAGGGACTCTTAATAGAGCTGTTGCCGAACCAATACGGGTCGGTTCCTACATTGTCAATATAGGGCATCGCGCAGATAGCGTCGATATCGAAGTTCAAGAGCTTCTCCTTCTCGGTCTGGTTTGTCATACCTGCAAGCTGGAAGGGCATAAAGCAAACGGTATTCTTAAGCCCGAGAGAATTCGAATACTCGGTAATGAAGTTATGGTATTCGATGAGCACGTCGTTTCTGAAGGCGGAAACGTCCTTGTCCATAACGAGCGGCATCTTCTTACCAAAGCGCTCCTCAAAGAGCTTCTGGCAGGTCGGGCAGGTACAGCAGGAGTAGTGATCGTCCGTTCCTTCTATTCTCATCGAGGGAATGAGAGGCTCATCCCAGAACAAGGTCTTGCCGCCAAGCTCGGCTACGGTATCTATCCAGCTCTTCACGAAATCGCGGTATGCAGGTGAATTGAGACAGATCTGATATGGGTGCATTATGCCGTCACCGTAATAGCTGTGCGCCTCGGGGTGGTAGGCGAGAAAATGGCCCTTGTCACCGGGCGCACCGCCAATGCCCCAGTTGTCAACCCATACCTCAAGGCCCTCGGACTCAGACGCCTTGAATATATCCTTCATAACGCTTTTGCTTCTTTCCATATCGTTATGCGTGAGCATATGTACCACTATATCCATGCCCGCGCCCGCCATTTCCTTCATATCCGCCATAGCGTGGCTGAGCATTCTGTTTCCGTAGTACGCGGCTCCAACCTTGAGCTTCTTAGTTGTATCCATATTCTCTCCTATTTTAAAATTATCGATATTATTTGACAACTTAAATTTACTTATTTGTATTCTTCAAGAACCTTCTTGAGTACGCTCGGGTTATCGGTCATTATCGCATCTGCGCCAATCTCGATAAGCAGTCTCATCTCATCCTCGTCATCGATGGTCCAATAGTGCACCGCAAGATTATGCTCGTGCGCCACGTCGATAAGCCTCTTTGTAGCGAAGTTAAATCCGTACTCCTCCATCGGAATCTGAAGGACGGCAATCTTATCAAGGTAGAGCGAATCAATACCGAGAGTCATCATAGCGAAGTACTTTGCAATGCCCATAATACCGGGTGAATACATAAACTCATCGGGTACAAGATCCTGCTTCTGAAGCCTCTTGAACTCGTCAAAGATCTCCGAGTGGAAGCTCGCTAAAATAACTCTGTCGAAGGCGTCGTACTTTTCAAGAAGCCTTATAGCCTCAGCCACCGCCTTGAGTCCTATCTCACCGCTCTGCTTTATCTCAACGCTGATGCGGTTCTCAGGGAAGGCGACAAGCAGCTCCTCAAGAGTGGTCGCAAGGTATATTTCCGTGTCACGAGGCTCAACGCCCTCGGGATAGCTTACGTCGGTCGGAAGTCTGCGCTCACCGTCGACTGTGAAGTATTCTCTCTCGCCCGCAAGGACGGTGTCCTCTGTGGGGTTGTCATAGCCGAAGTCCACACGCTGCTCTATAAGGTCCGTGTAATTCCAATCCGAGGCAAGGCCCGTCACGTTGGTCGTGCCATCGAGAAGCTCGTTATGCAAAAGAATAAGCACGCCATCCTTAGTGAGGTTGACGTCGGTCTCCATTATCACGTTCTTATCTATGCTGTATGCGTTGTAGAATGCCTCGAGGGTATTCTGCGGAAACTCGTCCCTGCCACCTCTGTGAGCGACTATGATGGGAAGGTCGCCATCCGCGAGGAGCACGTTCTCGCCCTTGTAATTTTTCGGTGCGGGAAGCACCGCTATCACCGCGTATGCGGCAAACAAAATAAGCAAAATTATCGCAACCGTACGAAGTCGCGCTGATGAATATATACTCATTTTTTTCATCCCTCCTTTCCCGGGTGATTTCATTTTAACATAAAGATTTAGAAAATGCAATATTATCACAGTAAAAAAGAAAGACCGAGGGGCAAGCGCCCCTCGGTCATAAGCACAACCGCTTAAATCAACCCGAGATCGTTTTCGTTATCTAGTTAATCATAGACAACAGTCATAACTGTTTTTAGTGTATATGTGCCGTCCAAAATAGGATTTGAAGAGGTTACGTAATTATTGCGACCTTTAACCGTGATGTACGTCGTTATTGTCTTAACATCCTCGCCGTCCATCACCACTTCAAGATACACCTCGGAACTTTGATATCCAACCTTCATGGCCTTTGCCAATTCTTTATACTGACTGTTGTCATGAATGTTAAGATATATTCTGTATGTGTTAGCGCCTATCTTCCATATATCTCTCACATCGTATATTGAAAACTCTGAAGGATTCATCAACTCTTTGATAAAACTACGCGCATAGTTTTCTTGCTGTACATACGTCTGTTTTTTGTCACCTACACGTACAACTTGTGATCCATTTTTATATTCTATACTGATATCCTGATCATCAATCTCTGCATCTATTCCATACGTAAAGCCTCCATTGTTGTTTGCGAACACTATCTCATCTCGTTCAATAGATCTTGAAGTAGAGGTTTGATTATTGCTTGCGTATACCGTTACACTCTGCTCTATGTACAGCAAGAACTTAACGCTTTCATTGTCGATAACGTCATCAAGATAATCACTCACCCACTTTGCAACTCTGGCATCATCAACCTCAGTGTATTCCTGCTTGGAAAACTCAACTCTCTCAGCCGAATCGAAATCACTGTAATTAACAGAAATAGATATAACAGGAGCATCATAATTCTCGTCAATAAAATTCACGGTCATTTCCGATACTCTATACCGTTCATCCGTCTTAAGATCTACTGATATATCGGATATTTCGAGTTCCATTTCATCAACGAACTCATCAAAGTCAACCTGCTCAAGTATCTCCTCAAGCCTATCCTCTTCAAAGCTACTGTATGAAAGCTCCCACTTAAGAACATCAAATCTTCTAAGCGTTGTGTCCTTAGCGCCCTCGGGAGAAATATCAAAATTCACATCACTGTCAAAGTAATAATCAAGAAATCCATCGAATGAAAGCTTAGAGAAAATGCGGCTGTATCGGTCGTCGGTGTTTCTGCACAAATACATTTTACCGTCTTCATAAGCGGTTAACTCATCTGCAGTCACAGTCGTTCCGTCCATATCTATATTCATTGTGCTTCTATCGTAAAAATATGAATCGTTATCATTTTCGGAGCTAATGGCAACCACAGTCATTTCCATTTCACCATCAACCTCGTAGCCCGAATATTCAAACGAAATAGCAGCTACAGCTTCGGACCTATACGACTTCAGATCATTCATAGTCTCGTCAATTCTTTCCCAAAGCTCTTCAGCATCCTTGGGCGCAACGACCAGCCAAACAACCTCACAGGACGAAAGCGCCATCGAAAGCAAAATCACCATAACCAATAACAAAGCTATTCTTTTCATACGTACCTCCTATAAAACTTTTTTATTTTATTATATCAAAGCAAAAAAAGCTTGTCAAATCGGCGAAAATGGCGGATAAAATATTTTAGATATTTAAAATCAAAGACTAAAATCAAGGAAAAAGTTTCATAAAAATTATTTTTTATTTTAACAAAAAAGCGGGGGAAAATTTGTCATTATTTAACAAAAATAAAAATCCAAGGGGAGAAGTTTCCCCCTTGGATCAAGTGCAAAGGTTTATTTTCCGATAAACATCTGCGTCCAATAATTGCCCGATGCGTAGCCTACACCGATCTCGGTGAAGGACGGGTTAAGTATGTTGGCGCGGTGACCTGATGAGTTCATCCACGCATTGACCACTGCCGCAGGGGTTGTCTGCCCCTTGGCTATGTTTTCTCCCGCGGTGCGGTAGCTGATACCAAAGCTCTTCATCATCTGGAAGGGCGTGCCGTAGGTGGGGCTGTTGTGGGCAAAGTAGCCCTTATCCCTCATATCCTCCGACTTGTATCTTGCAACACGGCTGAGCTCCCAGTTGTGCTTAAGCTCCGTGAGCCCCGCCTTCTTTCTCTCTATATTCACAAGTCTTACGACTTCGCTCTCAAACGTCTTTGCCTCCGTGTCAAGTGTCGGTATGGTGAGCACCTGACCGGGATAGATAAGATCGGGATTTTTGATGTGCGTGTTTGCCGACTTGATCTCGCTAAGTCCTACCTCATATTTTTTAGCTATGCGCCACATCGTATCCCCCTTCACCACCGTGTGACTTGTCGCGGCGGACACGGTCAGGGCCATGAGTGTCATAGCAAAGGTGATACATAATACTAAACTTATAATCTTCTTCAATAAGCTTTACCTCCGTTTTCTCTTTTTTCATTTTACAGCCAATCCACTTGGTAATTGGCACGGTTATATTATAGCATATTCCACGCAAGAAATCAAATGCAATTATTGGCATCCGCACTCTAATAACCCTTCTTTTGACAACTAAGGTTGTCTTTATCCTGTAAACAACAAGCTCACACCAGCTATCCAGCGTCACCCTGACATATAAAAAAGAGCAGCGACAAGCGCTGCTCTCATATTAGCTTACACTAACGGTTCTATGTTTCTTCAGTAATCTCTCATAAAGAGTCTTTAGCTTCGGTGTGTTGTACCTCAGCACCAGAGTCGGAAGTATATTAAGGTAGAGGTTAACGAGCGCGACCGGCAAAGCCACAGTATAGACGCACGCGCCCTTAAGCGTCAGCATAGCAACAAATCCCACGGGATACGAAAGTCTATGCGTCGCGACACCGCGGTTACACTCGACAATAAACGTCTTTACGTATTCGGGGTCCTTCGTACTCGTCATATTCTTTTTACTAAAGCCGCCGAGGCCGCCAAGCTCCCAGACCTTGTCCTTCCAGCGTCTGACCTGCACTCTCTTGTACATCTCCTTCTCCCACTCGGTTATGTGAAAGAGAGGATTGTCTATACCGTAGAGTCGGTCGGGAGTCATTCTGATAGACAGCGCCACAGCGCCGTCAAGCACAAACTGCAAGGCCGTGCACCACACTACCGATATTAAAATGTAATACCACGATGCCATCTCAAGAGCAATATTCACCGCAGAGATAAAAGCCATCGCTATTCCTATTGTCGTAAAATAAAGCTTCATTTTATCCGTCCGTAATCCATTTTCCAAGCGAGCTGATTGCCGAGGGCGCCGCTTATCCACGCTTCAGATTTAGCTCGTATATAGCTCACGCCTATATTATACATCTTAAAGCAAGTTTTTTCAACCCACAATTACCGTTGTCTGACCTAATAACAATTCTTTTTCTTCACACGCCCCACGTTTTTGCCGAAGTACTCCTCCAGAGCCGCAATCTTGTCGTAATAGCAAACCAGCCAGCCACACCGTGTCCTCGGTGGTATGGGAGTAAGGGGAAACATATGTCTTCTTATTGCATCGCGCTCAGTAGGTGATAAATCAGGGTAGGCCCTTATGGCATTCTCAAGAGCTCGGCTTGGGTGAGTATATCCGTGAACTATACCGCTGACGTTGCTGTCCTCGCCGTGTAGATCGTATAAAAAATAATCGTGCAAAAGCGCGCCTCTGACCAGCTCGCCCACGTTCACCTTACTCTTATGCTTGATACAGTGTCGATAACATAAGTACGCAACTCTGACCGAGTGATCATACGTGTTACCGTGTATATGCTGCTTATATTTTTTCATTTTAATAAATTCATCAGAGCTGATTATTTCACCGGCCATCTCTAAAAAATCTTTTTCAAGCCCTTCTTCGCTTTTCAATATTTTCTTCTCCTCTTTCTTGGCGCACACTTGCCCATTTTACCCCGTATTATATCACCTCTTTGTTTTTAAGTTATTTTTGCAATGTTTGAGTTTTGTTAATTATAGCAAAAAGCAGCAAAGACACATACCGCGCCTCCGCCGCTGCTTTTTTCAGTTTTTTATCGGAAACTTCACACGCCCCACCACACGTGGCGCATCTCGGCGTGTTATATTCTACTCATCTTTATCTGTGTCTTTCTTATTTTCGCCAAAGTATCTTGAGTATAGAGGCGTCTTAGAAAGCGGGAGTCCCTGGAGTCTGTACGCTTCGGGCCTGCGCTGAGTGAATCTCGTCTTTCTCATAGAATGCGAGGGATAGAAATTCTCAGAGCCATACTGAGGCCCCGGCTCCTCGAGTATATCCACCTCCGCGGTAACGACCTCGGTCGCACCAACCCTTGCCGCCTTAACAACAGTGCCCATATTATTCACAATACAGCTCGGGGAGCAAAGCGTGAAGGAGCCCTCGTCAAAGGCACACATAGCCGCCGCAATCGTCACGCTATTCTCATACGCTCTCGCAAGACCGTAGATATTCTCCCACCCGAGAGTCGGGCAGCAGATAAGGTCCGCGCCCATAAGCGCAAGCTCTCGCGCCGCCTCGGGATATTGCATATCCCAACAGACAAGCATACCTATATCGCCAAGCTCGGTGGGAAATACCTCAAAGCGGTCGCCCGCCCTGACGTGGAGCTCCTCGCCCGCGGGAAGATGCACCTTCTTATGTACACCGATCACCTCTCCGTCTCTGCCGAAAAGGACCGCGCAGTTGTACGGTGAGCCGTCAAGTGTAAGAAGTAGTCCCGCAACGATATACATTCCGTGCCTCCTTGCCGCCTCGGAGAATCGCCTCGCGACCTCACCGTCAAGACCGTCATATAAGTCTTTGTAATCATAGCGCACGTCACCAAGCGCGGTGATTCCATTTACACTCTCTATCGTTACCGCGATGTCAGCGCCATCAAGCGCCGCCTGATCTATGAGCGAGAGGCACTCCGAGAGCCTTTCCTCGGCGCGTCCTTTGAGCACGTCAAGCTCCGGAGCCTCGGTGCGGTAGTTATACCCAAAGCTCAACCTCTGCTGAATAACCGATATTTTCATACACGCTCCCCCTCCTTTTATATTGATCACGCCTATTATATCACACGACCCTCGGGGTGTCAAGGATAAATGAATAGTGAATGATGAATAATGAATAATGAATAATGAATAATAAAGCAATCATTTTGAGATTTAATTCTCAATTTGGTTGGAAGAAGTGCATCACTTATCTAGAGCAATAAACCTCTCTACACTGCCGTTTTTTCGCTTATAGACGTATTCATCCTCGCCACAGCCTTGCAATACAATCTCATCATCGGAATACCGTTTGACACACCACATAAGTCCCTTGCTGGTTACCAGGCATTTTCCAAGCTCGCATTGCTCGGTAGGTATGATTACCTCTTCTGCTTCGTAAGAGAAATTGCAAGCGAATCCACACCAAGGCTCACTGTTGTCCTTGTAGCCTCTTATTCTGAAAAACTGCCCACCGCCAAACACACCGAGATCGAAAACAATATTGTATGATGCTCCGCAATAGATATTGTTATCCTTCGTATTTACAGAAAAGATGTACTCGGTTTTACCCGTGCATAAGAAAAACTCAAGTTCATCATGTGTTGCGCGGTATCTGTCAGCCATTCTCCATAGCGTCAAGCACTTCGGTATGCCTGCCTCCTTAACCGTCGGCAAAGGCGCACCGCTGTGATCAACCATAAAGGTTTCGAGACGGCGCATAGGTTTTTTTGCGTTAAGATCATAAGCCTCACCAAGCCTTTGCGTCAATATTTCGTTGTTGGAAATTGCGGTACACGGATCGCCGCCCTCATAATAATACGCGTATTTCAGCTTGTCTTCGAGCTGATTTCTCTCACAGATTGCCACAAGGCGTTTCTTGTTCTCATAGCCTTTATAAAGCTTTGCTCCCAAGATGTTTTTGTCGGCAGAGCAATAGATTATCATCGCGAACCTCTCGGTCTCGACAATCTCAGAGTTCACTCCTCTCCAGACCCCGCAAGTAAAATGCTCTACATCGGCATCAAAGGTGGTTATTCCATTCCTTAATAATGAATCTGTAGTTACAGAGAACACCTTGCTGATAAGAACGATCTTTGCAATATCCGGATAGGTCTGATCAAGCTCCCACCGTGAAACGCTTTGGCGTGTTGTACCAAGCTTTTGTGCGAATTCCTTCTGCGAAAGTGAATGCTCTGTTCTGATTTGCTGAATCCTCTGTCCAAGTGTCATAAACGCCACCTCCTCTTTTACGATAATTATATCACAGAAGTGTCGTCATGTCCACCAAACATATATGGAAATTTGTCACACTCAGCGTGACAAGCACATTTTACTCCATGGTGATCAGACATAATAAATTGAGCTCGCCTAACATTAGCCGCAATCCAATTCAACCAAATAGATACACTGTGTACAAACTATATATGGACTCAATGGATTAGACGTGGTATAATTAAGTCAAGCCGGCTGAAAGAACTTTATTGGAGGTATCTATGTCACAGTTAAATGAAATTTTAGCAACACTAAGAAAAAAGAATAACCTTACTCAGGAAGAACTCGGAGCAAAGCTGGGTGTATCCGCTCAGTCCATCTCAAAATGGGAAAATAGCGTCTCAATGCCCGATATATGCCTTTTGCCTATGATTGCTGAAACACTCGGTGTAAGCATTGACGAGCTTTTCGGAATCAATAATTCGCACTCCATTAATAACGCAGATGACCTGCCCAAGGAAATGCATGAGGAAATTTTCGCAAGAATTAATCATTGGTTTGACAAGGCAGACGCGAAAGAAGCCTATAAGAAATTTGCCGAAAAACACGACAACGTAGCAAGTGTTTTCTTTACAAAGGATGGTGCAATCTTTGAAAACAAAAATATAGGAGTAATATTCCCTAAAGCTCCGACAGAGGCAATCAAGCTTCTGAATGACGACGGTGCAAAAGAGTTTCTATCCATTCTTTCCGATCCCGGGGTTTTTGCAACCATTGAGCACTTAGCAACCTCTAAACAGTATGCAACAGTCGCATCAATAGCAAACAAGTGCGCGCGCTCAGAAAAAGATGTGCACTCCGCTCTCGAAAAACTAAAGAGGTATCAGCTTGTAAATCATCAATGCATCAACCTTGAGGATGAGACCGTAGACATATGGCGAATACAAAGAACTCACGCGCTTCTCTTTATTTACACCATTCTTGAGCTTGCCAAGCAAGCCTCAATCCCCGCCGACAATTACTTCTACTACCGCGGCGACGGACACTGGTGCTATTAATTCAACCAAGCAAACAAAAAGCACTGCTCTCGCAGTGCTTTTTGAGTTTTTACGTTGTAAATGACAACTAAAGTATTAATTATAGTTCAATATCCTATCGAAAGCAAGAATATGCCGAACAACATATAAAGAATAAACAAAGCGACAAGCACCGCAATGGTTATCATCAACACCCGTACCAATTTTGCCACTAATGGGTGTTTTTCTCTGAAATTCTGACGTCGATTTTTTCTTTCCTGCCTTCGCTCAAGCCGTTTTTCTTTTTTCTCTTGTCTGCGATCAAGTCTTGCCTCTTTGATTTCTTCGCCTTCCTCGGCGTATTCTTCCTCGGTTACGAGAAACTTCTCACGATGCTCCAGCACCCAACAAAGCGCCCACACTGCCAAGCCAAAGAAGATAACTCCCAACGCAAGCCAGTAGTATCCAACACGGATAGAACGAGGAGACGCAATTATCTCCGGATCATCGGGATCATAATAGATCTGTACCTTATCCCCAACAGAATAATGCGCACCGCGTCCCGCCGCAAAGGATATCACTGTGTCGGTTTCCAATTCCCTACTGTAAGTGATTCCGTCAACCGTATATTCTATGTGTATTTCCTGCTCGCTAGGCCCTTTTGTATGACTTACATGACGTATATCAACAATAGTCGCCTCGAGCGATTCCATACCGGACGTAAGCTCATCGTATTGAACCTTAGCAACGATAAAGAATGCGATTACTGAACCGAATAATAAAAGACAGAACAATAGTGCGACAATTCCCTTTTTAAATACTCTGTTATATCTTAATTTTTCCACACGGGTCTCCTTGTATATGCGTATAGTAACAACTCATCATCACGAGAAGTTAATCTAAATCCCATCTTTTCAAACAGTCTTATTGATGCAATGTTACTCTCATCTATGGATATCTCTATCCTCGCAAAGGACAGAGGCAACACACCATTCTGAATATCCCTGATAATAGCCGTGCCAATCCCACGCCTCTGAAACTCGGGGATCACCATAATATCCATATAGAGCACCTCACCCGCTAGCTCGAGCTGAATCGCCCCGACTAAAGCACCCTCGTCTACAACCTTGTAGTAAAAAACGTTCTCCGTCTCAGTTACGTAACGCCAGAAATTCTCCTTGTCAACGCTTATGTATCTCGAAATCTGTGGCATCTCAAGAATGGTATTAAGATACGGAATATCCTTGTCCCTTTCACTAGTTATTCTTTCGTAGGTCATTTTGAATTTTCCTTGGCGGTGTTGATGGAGGCAATTAAAATTCTTTTTACCTCCAAGCAATCGTTCAGTAAGGATTTACCCATATCCTCGGTTATATATTCAGACATAGAAAGCAACTTCAACCAATATTCGGTTTCAGCAGTTTCCTTTAAAGCTATGTGCATTTTTGAAACAAAATCAGCTTTACTCTGACCATAATTTGCTTCATTTATATTTGCACCAATGCTTGTGCCACTGCGAACAATTTGCCTTGAAATTATCGTCTCCTTTTTGGTTTTAACCAAATACTGATGAAGCTTTATAATGCGAGAAGCAAAAGCAATAGATTTATCAATCAAGAAATTCTCTTTCATAGCTACACCGCCTTTCTTAAAACTATTATATCACAACCCCTCATGATTTTCAATATAAATAAAAATGCTTTTCAACCGACGGAAGAAAAGCTACCATAATTATTCATTATTCATCAGCGAAGCGACTTCATTATTCACCATTCATTATTCATCATTCATTATTCATTAAAACATCACGCGCCCCCTTATTTTAATGATCAGGAGCTTGCACATGATCAGTGATTAATGATGAACAACTAAAAAGCACCTGCTTTCGCAAGTGCTTTTTGTGATAGAAGAAACAGTTATTTATACGCGTCATAGGATACACCCGTTACGTCTGTCAAATCTGTGTATCCCTTAGGTAAAAAATCAGAGTTAACACCCATCAATTCTCCGAATCCGTCGGGCGTGCCTGACCCCAATACACTGTGCAGAATCCGGTGCCGCTGATATTGCCTGAGCAATATTCCCAATAGGATTCCCATCCCTCGGGCAAGGCTTCCGCCTCACAGTAAATCGTCAGCTGGGTGCATCCGATAAACGCCCACAGCTGTATCCTGGTAACGCTCTTGGGAATAAATACGTACTCAAGTGAAGTGCAATTCTCAAAGGCTTCCCTTCCGATGCTTTCAAGTCCATCGTTAAATATAAGAGTCTTTATTTTTTTGCATCCGTCAAAGGCGAAGTCCCCTATGCTTACAAGACCGGCGCCGAAGTCAACGCTTACGAGCTCGGAGCAAAAACGGAATGCACTACCGGAAATTACTTTGACGCTATCGGGAATAACCAGGCTCTCAAGCTTTTGACAAGCCTCAAAGGCTCCATCTCCGATAACCTTTACTCCTTTGCCGAGCGTAAGACTTACAGCCTCGCGGGAATAACTGAACGCGTAGTTGCCGATATATTCAACGCTATCGGGAATCACTATATCGGTAAGTGCCCGGCAGGAGCCGAATGCAGAAGATGAGATCACCACCGTGTCCTCGTGTATCTCGGTTGAAGTCATTGACTCATCAATGGCGCAAAGCAATACGTGATACGGATTCTCCGCGGTGCCGATATATTGGCATCCGGCGTACGTTGTAAAGCTCATGGAGGAGCACCATTCAAAGGCATTGCCGGCGCAGCTCGTTACCGTGTCGGGGAGAGTTACCGACGTCAAGGCGGTGTTACCAAAGGCAACGCCACCGATGGTGGTCACGCCCTCGGGAATCTCAATAGAGGCAAGCTGATAGCAATACTGAAAGGCACCTGTGCCTATCTCGGTAACGCCACCGCCTATCTGTACGCTCTTAAGACCATGGCAATTTTTAAAGGCGTAGGTAGGAATAACCTCGAGTCGGTCGGGAATGACGATCTCGGTCAGAGAGCTGCAACCGCTGAATGCTTCCTCTCCAAGACCGACAAGCCCTGCGGGAAGTACGACTTCAAGAAGAGCTCCGCATCCGCTGAATGCCTGCTCTCCAATGTGCGTGGCCGATTCGGGAATTACTACCGTCTCAAGACTGCTGCATCCGCGGAAGGTCATCATTTCTATCTTGGTGAGCCCCTCTGGGAGGATTATGGAGGTGAGGCCCTTACAAGAGGCAAATGCAAAATCACCGATTTCGGTTACACTACTCGGGATATTGATCTTTTCTAATTTTCTACATTCGTCAAAGGCCTGGCTTCCGATGCCGGTAACACCCTCGGGAAGGACTATCGACTCAAGGCTCTTGCACCCATTAAAGGCAAATGCGCCAACATAGGTTACGCTGTCCGGAATCGTGACCGATACTAAGCGCACGCAGTAACTAAACGCGCTCTCGCTTATCTCGGCAATTCTTCCGCGTATATCGACCTTTTCAAGCTGATCGCAATATGTGAATAAGCCCGCAGGAATCTCGGTCACGCTCTCGGGAATAATTACACTCTTTACCAAATATCCGCTTCCTGAGAATGTGCTGAAGGCTCCGTAGCGTATAGCCTTTACGGGCAATCCTTCATATTCGGAGGCGATGATAACGTGCGGGTCCGTGCCGGTATAGGCGGTAACCTCGAAGTAGGTGCCGTCAGACGACTTTGCATATACTAGCCCCTCGGTCGGAGGAAGCGGATTTTCACACACGCCGCATAGTCCCGTATCCGTGCTTGTATGAGGAAGCGTCGACAGATTGTTATTTTCAATTTCACCGCAAGCGCAGACTCTTTCTTCCACACCCTCAGCGGAGCACGTAGGCTCCTTTGTTACGACCCACTCACCGAAGGCGTGCGGAAGCTTTGGAATTACCGCGCGCTCGATCTCCTCGCACTCGCAGACTCTTTCCTGCATTCCATCCTCTGTGCAGGTGGCTTCCTTTGTCACCACCCACTCACCATATTCGTGCGAATGCGCGCACGCCGATAGCACCGATAACAGTGCCATAGTAATAATGAAAAGAACTAAAAGTTTTTTCATTTTCCTCCTTTATCCGATTGCAAGAGAGACTAAAACAACCCGAGCAAGCACTACAAAAGCATCAATCTGTCTCTTGCAAAAAAGCATCTATCAGTCAAAATTTGTCAGCTATCTATTAAAATGTCAACTAAGGTTATGTTTTTTGAGGTTTATTATAAACGTATCCCAAGAGCTCGTCATCCTTACCCGAAAGCGAGAATCCCATCTTTTCAAACAGTTTAATCGATGAAATATTACTCTCATCTATAGATATCTCTATCCTCGCAAAAGACAGAGGCAACACACCATCCTGAATATCTCGGATAATAGACGTGCCAATCCCACGCCTCTGAAACTCGGGGATCACCATAATATCCATATAGAGCACCTCACCCGCTAGCTCGAGCTGTATCGCCCCGACTAAAGCACCCTCGTCTACAACCTTGTAGTAAAAAACGTTCTCCGTCGCAGTAACGTAACGCCAGAAATTCTCCTTGTCAACGCTTATGTATCTCGAAATCTGTGGCATCTCAAGAATGGTATTAAGATGCGGAATATCCTTGTCCCTTTCACTAGTTATTCTTTCGTAGGTCATTTTTCTTAAGCTACTGTATCCCTTTCAACGTTTTTATTGAACTGATAAGAAGTATCTTTATTTTCACTAGTTTTTTATGAGTATGATCAAAATCAGACTCATCGATCAATTCGGAATTTTTAAAGACCGTGAGCCAATTTTCAGTTTCATTCGCTTCCTTTAAAGCGATTTCAAACTTGGATATCATGTCAGCTCTGCTTTGAGGATGATTGCCTTCAGATACGTTGGCGCTTATGCTCGTGCCGCTTCTTTTGATTTGGTCGGCAAAACCACGTTCTCCCTTGCTAGCTAGAATACGAGCCACCTTTATAATATCAACTGCAAACTCCTGCGTTAATTGCAACAATATGTTTTCTTTCATATCTCAATTATACCATATGACATTTTATTTTGCAACATATTAACACAAATTCGCCATCGGCACTATATGCAACAAAGTTGTATAATTCGAGCGCAGCGATTTATAATGTGAGCAAAGCGAACTATAATGCAACGCAGTTGCTATAATTCGCCGTAGGCGTTATAATTCAAATTCGCATGCAATTCGTTTTAAAGACTCGCTACGCTCGAATTATAGTCGCTGTGCGACATTATAATCAAATTCTCACGAATTTGACATAGAAAAAAGCACTTGCTTTCACAAGTGCTTTTTTCTGGCTCCCCCTGCTGGGCTCGAACCAGCGACAACCTGATTAACAGTCAGGTGCTCTACCGACTGAGCTAAGGAGGAATGTTATTAAATGCAAAATGCAAAGTGCAAAGTGCAAAATTAAAAAGTGAATATTTGCAAACAAATATTCACAGAAAACCGAATAAATGAATTGAAACGAAGTAGCTCAAAAATGTGCTTACTTGAACTTAGGATGTTCAAGCCCTCGGTCTATTAGTATCAGTCAACTGAACACATTACTGTGCTTACATCTCTGACCTATCAAACTCGTAGTCTACAAGTGACCTTACTCATTTAAAATGATGGGATAT
>JAFTKM010000013.1 GCA_017453245.1 Clostridia bacterium | reverse complement strand
GCCTTGCGAGTATTTCTTCGCCACTGCCGCGTGACGAAAAATTTCCCCCTGCTGCGCAGCAGGGGGAAATGAAAGAATCTTATTCAATTAACAAATTCTTTTTGTTTTTTAGTCTGTCTACTTGACAGGGGGCACATTATTGCAGTAATGTTCTCTCTTTTTCTGTTAGAATAATGCGATACCCTTTGTTGACTTAAAGAGTAATATTTCCTAGCGGAAAGCGGCATTGAAGGGTTTTACCTTGCAGCGATATTCCATCGTCTTTTAAACGCATATAGCATATATCACGTCCAAAGGACAGAGTACGCCCAAAGCGTATATCACTCGCCACAGGTGAATAGAGTAGCGTGACATATAAGGAGAGATTTCGTTAGCGGCGATGCCAACTTTGAGCGCTATAATCGTCTTTAAGATATTTCGCAGCAGCTTTGGGATTCTTTATTCTTTCGTTAAATATGAGGGGCGCATTTGTTGTGCTCCAGTTATCAGGATTATCAAAAACGACTTCATTAAGATTATCACAGCCTGCAAAGGCGTATGATTGGATATACGTTACGTTTTTTGGTATGTTAATGCTTACGAGTGAAGAACAACCGTAAAACAGTCGGCTTTGTATGATTGACAGTCCATCGGGGAGTGTTATCTGAGTTAAGCTTGTGCATCCTTCAAATGCAGAAACGGAAATATCTGTGACGGTGTTTGGGATGTTGATATCGACAAGAGATTTACAATCGTAAAATGCCTTATTTCTAATCTTTGTCAGGTTATTTGAAAACTCAATGCTGACAAGAGATGTACAGCCACTAAAGGTTTCAACTGTGATTTCCGTTACGTTTTTTGGAATGCGAATGCTGATAAGAGATGTACAGCCACTGAAGGTGTATCCTTGGATTGTGTTAACTCTATCCGGTATGACGATTTCATCCAGACTTGCGCAGCCCTGAAATGCATAACCATAGATTGTTTTTACAGTTTCGGGAATAGTTACGCTTCTTAGACTCACACAACCGCGAAACGCGAAAGGAAAGATGGCGTATGCGCCCTCGTTAATTATTACACTTTCAAGAGCAGTACATCCTTCAAACATTCCATACGGACCGTTTGATATACCGCTGCCAATAACTGCGCTTTTGAGTGACGTGCATCCTTCGAATACCATTTCTCCAAACGTCATTACACTGTTAGGAATGACAATGCTCTCAAGACTCGAGCAGTTCTTAAACGCGTGGTAATCAATTAATGAGACGCCGTTTCCGATAGTTACGCTGACCAGATTTACGCAGTCCTCAAATGCGCTTTCGCCTATTTCTGTTACACTTCCGGGGATGCTTACGCTTTCAATTGACGAGCCCTTAAACATCTTGGGATGAATAATATCCACACCGTAGGGGAAGGTTATTTCCTTCAGATTCCTGGCGCCCTCGAATGTAGAATAGCCAACCGACGTAACGCCCTCGGGAATATTGAAGACTGTGTCCTCCTTTCCGAGCGCGTAAGCAATGAGTCTCCTTCCGTCCTTGGAATACAGATTTCCGTCTATGGAAACAAAGCTTTTGCTTGTCTGTGCAACCGTTATGGATTTGAGATTATAGCATCCGCTGAACGCATCGCCGGCAACGAACTTTACACTCGCGGGGATATGCACGGACGTAATAGATTTATTGGCAAAAGCATTTGTGCTTATACTGGATACCGGGAGGCCTTCACACGTTGAGGGGATTACAACGTTCAGTTCGTTTCCCTTATATCCGGTGAGGTAAGCATTTGCCTGATTGTCTGCGGGAATAAGATAGACAAAGCCGAATATATCAGTTACCGTTCTGTTCTTCGGCTCCTCGCCGTCGTCATACCCCTCGGCGCAGCGGTCGCATATTTGGTCATCGTTTTTATCGCGATGATTGCATTCTGCTTTGTCTGTGGATTTTTTAAACACGGAGCAGGATGTCATCAAGGTAATCAGTGCGAGCATTAATGCCGTAAGATAAAGAAGTGATAATGCCTTTTTCATTTTTACCTCCTCGGAATAATTTGGTCCCTTTATCCTATATGACAAGAAAAAAAGGGAAAAGGTTACAGTAAAATGAAATATTTTAAAAAAGTATTTTATACGTAAATTGTATCACACAGAAAAAATAAAGTCAATAATCTCGTTCCGGGAGGAAAGAAAAGCGAATCCAAAAAGAGAAAATGAGGTTGACTTACGCCCTCGTTTTATGTATAATTGGTTTAGAAGCAAGCGAAAATATAAATCAAAAAGAAATAGCATAAAGCTTTAAGGCCTTTTTCTGCACTTTAGGGAAACGGTGTAAATTGTAAAATAATATTGTCAAAATACCTATTCTAAGAGAGGAATTACTGTATGAAGCAGAGTTCTATGAGACTGACATATAACCGACCCGCGCCGGTGATAGATGACTTTCTTTCTTGTTCCACTCCCGAGTGCGCGTGGGAGAAATACTCCTTGCCGCTCGGCAACGGCTTCTTCGGAGCCAACGTTTTCGGCAGACTCGGCACCGAGAGAGTGCAGATAAGCGACCCCACTCTCACTAACCCATACTATACTCCCAAGACTATTCCGCGCCGTCGCAGCTGCGCCTCGGGTGTCAACAGTATGGCGGAGCTCCTTTTTGACTTTGGTCACGAGGGCGCAGAGAATTATGAGATGTCTTTATCTCTTGACGATGCTGTACATACCGTCAGATACACCCATGAGGGCGTTACCTACACCCGTGAGTGCTTCACCTCTCACCCCGACAGAGTCTTCGTTATGCGAGTATCTGCGGATAAGCCCGGTGCGCTCAGCTTTTCTGTCAGAAACGTCATACCTTTTCTTGGCGAGTACAACGTCGAGCCCGGTGACGGAATGGGCAAGAGCGGGGAAGTGAAGGCAAGCGGTAACACACTCTCCGCAAGCGGTAGAATGGAGTATTACGGCATCCTCTTTGAGAATCGCCTTCGTGTGATAAACAACGGTGGGCGTGTAAGCATAAACAGCGATTCCTTGACCGTTGAAGGGGCGGATTCCGCGCTTATTCTCTTCACTTGCGCCACCAATTACGAGCTTTCTCAGCGTGTATTCACCGAGCCCGAGCATGAGAAGAAGCTCGGCTTTAGTCCCGCTCCTACCGAGCTTGTCGACGGCTTGATCAACTCTGCCGAGGCTAAGGGCTATGATGCTCTGCTTGAATCCCACCTTCGAGATTATCACGCGCTTTTCGGTAGGGTAAAATTCAGTCTTTACGAGGACGTTCCCGCCGACACCACCGACGTGCTTCTTGAAAAGTACAAGAAGGGGGAGCGCTCTCCTTACTTCGAGATACTCCTCTACCACTTTGGCAGATACCTTATGATATCTGCCTCGCGCACGCTCCTCCCCGCGCATCTGCAGGGCATATGGAATGCATTTGCAGACTCGCCTTGGTCGTGCGGATATTGGCATAACATCAATCTGCAGATGAATTATTGGTCGGTTGGCTCTGCCAATCTCTCCGAACTCTTTATTCCTTACATAAACTACGCCAAGGCGTATATGCCTCTGGCAGAGCAGAATGCCGATGCGTATGTAGCCGAGTCATATCCCGACAAGCTCTCCGAGCCCGGCAAAAACGGCTGGATAATCGGCACGGGCGGTTGGCCCTACAAGATAGACGGCTTCAGCTCAAGAAGTCACTCCGGCCCCGGCACGGGCGCATTCACTGCGCTCCTCTTCTGGGACTACTATGATTTCACACGGGATACCGCTTTCTTAAGAGATTTCGGTTACCCAGCGCTCCGCTCGATGGCAACTCTCTACAAGAAGGTGCTTATCAAGAGGGACGGCGCATATCTCGTCGAGCACTCCGCATCTCCCGAGATCGAGCACAACGGCAGCTACTATCACACCGTCGGTTGCGCCTTTGATCAGCAGATGGTCTACGAGTGCTTCAGACGTGTTATAGACTCGGCAAGGGTGCTTGAAATAAGCGATCCCTTCGTCGATGAGCTTGAGGCTATGCTCCCATATCTTGATCCTGTGCTTATCGGTGACGACGGCCAGGTCAAGGAGTTCCGTGAGGAGACTCATTACGCCTCGATAGGCGAGCCTCACCACCGCCATATATCCCACCTCGTCGGTCTGTATCCCGGCACGGTTATCAACGAGCGCCATCCCGAATGGATTAAGGCAGCGCAGGTTACTCTTGACCGCCGCGGAGACAGAACTCATTGCTGGGCGGCGGCACACCGTATGCTCCTTTGGGCAAGGTGTGGTAGGGGCGACAGAACTATGGATCTTATGCGCTCGCTTATACAAAACAACGTTATGGATAACCTCTGGGATAGGCACCCACCCTTCCAGATAGACGGCAACTTCGGCTATACCGCAGGCGTTGGCGAGATGCTTCTCGGCGGCTCGGACGGTATCATCCGCGTGCTCCCCGCACTGCCCAAGGAGTGGGGGCGTGGTGAGTTTTCGGGCCTTGTAGCCCGCGGCGGCGTCGAATTTGACTGCCGTTGGCAGGATGGCAGGGTGACCTACCTCGCAGCTCGCGCTAAAGCGGACGTCACCTTCGAGCTCCGTCTCCCCGAGGGCAACACCCTTGATAACCCCGAGCAAAGCATTATAACTTTAAAACCCGGCGAGAGAAAAGTCCTTATCGCCGAGAGATAAATCAAAAAAGGAGCACGCTGAGTTGCGTGCTCCTTTTTTGATTAAAGAATTGAGGTTATTTTTCCGGTATCTGTATCTTCAACTTCGATGATCGTAATGTTCGCGAACTTATCGTTTTCGTAATGCTTAAACTCCTTGAGAATATCAATAAAAATATCTGCTTCGTTTCCAAATTTTTTATCTTGAATTATCTCAAGGCCTCTGATTAATATATGCACGGGTTCGCCTGAAATCTCGCGTAAACAATCCCAAAAAGCATCCCAATTACATCCATAAAAAGCAGGGAAACCGAGTGAGTCTCTTATCACGGCGTGCATCTCGAGATAATAGTTTACGTTTGAGAAATCTATAGTATACTTTTTAAATTTTGTTTTCATTTGTTTGTTCTCCTTATCTTATTACCTCATAGTATGTTTTGTAATGATCGTATGAAACAAATATTAGTCCATCGCTTGAAAATAACAATCGATCGCTACCACGGTAGCCGCCAGAGTAGTTTATATCTGCTTCATACCACTTTCGCCCGGGGGCTGATGGGAGCTTTCTTTCCTTATTCAAATGTTCGCCGTACACCATCTTCCCCGGCGCAACTACATCAAGATTGCCTTCCGTTGAAATCCATCCTAGCAATTTAGCATCACTAAAAGTTATATAATTTTTGGGAAGGCGTTTGGTGTAGATAAGAAATGCATCTGCGCCTAACGCACCATCGATGGTTGCTGTGCCTACCACTTTAGTTCTCATTGGAACAATTTTGCACTGCCCGTTGATATGGGCGGGAACGTACATCCGTTCGTCTATGTAAAACGAGAAAATCGTTCCATGTTTTTTAGCACAGTCAGTGCAAGTTGTTGGGGTAAGTGCTGACATCCAGTTTTTCCAAGTTGAACTATTTCCTTCAAGATCCTTGTCTTGTAAAATAATCATTTAATATCTCCTTAATTATAATCATATTTGTTTTGTTTGTCAAATCGATTTGCAAGATAATTATAACATTATTTATGCTATTTGTAAGTATAGTCTGCTTCCAAATATTGAATTAAAGGTAAAAACAAAAATGTTGATTATTCACAAAAAATGTATGTGCTTTTCTATACGAGCAGCGATATGCTTTAGATGGAGATACTGAGCAGTGCTTGATGTATAGGTCTTTATGTGCCTTTCTGCAGGCATCGAATGGCCTCTCTAAATTTTTAGTAAGATTATGTATGAGACTCCAAAAATTCGGTTTCTTGGAACGAGAAATATATCAGACTTCTGGATGCCGCTTGTGGAAGGATCGATGATAACGTCCCCGATGGTTGGTTATCCGAATATGCACAGGCTTACCTAAGACTGTCAGCAGCTCATTTTGGTAGCGGCAGTAAAGACAAGGGCTACGAGTTTCTTGAGATGGCAATTACTTTCGCTGAGCGCTTTGACGGTATTCCCGACGGAGCTTTGCTCGAGCTCGGAAACGAAATGTTTTACGCAGATACGAGAGCGGTTAAAGGAAAAGAATACCTCGTATTGCCTAATGGCAAAGAAATATCTCATTTATCAGGTATTTCCGAGCTTTCGCCAAATATTGCAAAAAGGATGGAGTCGCCCATAGGGTGGGATTGGCTGGACTCTGTACGTAACGAGGAGCGCTTTTTTGCCTTGCTTGAAAGAGCAAGGCCTTTGGCATAACAATAACTAAAACAGAATAAATAACAAACGAGAGGGAAGCCATATGGCAACCCTCTCTTACTTTTTACGCTTCGTTCACAAAAATATTCGATTTTAGGTTGACAA
The DNA here is from genome assembly GCA_017453245.1 of Clostridia bacterium. GTDB lineage: Bacteria > Bacillota > Clostridia > Oscillospirales > CAG-272 > UBA1740. The sequence continues at coordinate 34,811 of JAFTKM010000013.1, read as the reverse complement.
TATCCTAAAATTTATGTATACTATTGATAGATAAGGAACAAAGGAGGTATCGAAATGAACCTTAATATCAATAAAATAGTTTCTATATCCGAGGCAAATCAGAATTTCTCCCGCGTAGCGCGAATGGCAGATAAGCACGGTGAGCTATATATCTTTAAGAATAACAAGCCTAAGTATAAGCTGGTTGATATTGAGAAGGACACCACTATCGAGATGACGGATGACGAAAAGATTGACTTTGTGGCGGCACGCATTTTAAAGGAATACCGTCATGCGTTTGAAGAACTTGCAAAGTAAGTTAAGAAATGATAATGTTAAGAACAATTTACAATTAGGTCGATTTTTATGATTAAATTCAGCGAAGAAAAAGTTTTGCTTTTGCATAAATTAATTACAGAAGAAACGGGCGGGGATCCTAATTTGCGCGACAGAGCCCTGCTTGAGAGCGCACTCGAGTCGGCATTTGCAACCTTTGACGGCAAGGAGCTTTACCCATCAAAGCAGCAGAAGGGCGCGAGGCTTGGCTATGCCTTGATATCGAATCACGCCTTTGTTGATGGCAATAAGCGTATCGGAATGTACGTTATGCTGACCTTCCTTGAGGTAAACGGAATAAAGATCCGACCTACCAACGCCGAGGTCGCGCGTGTTGGTCTTACCGTTGCCGCAGGAGAAATGAAATACGAAGAGTTGCTTGATTGGATTGTGGAGAACGAGGCGTGAGCTGCTGAAAAAATTCTTCAGTTGTGCAGTAAGTTTTCAATAAAGCATAAAATTGCAAAAGGCTGCAAAAATTTATTATAGAAGATTTTGTGGAAATATTACGGTCAACACTTATGCCTTTTTGCTAAGTCCTAAGTGTATTGAGGATAATATGAAAAAATACAATATCATAAATTATAGACTAAATAAGAATGTAAAGCCAATAGATGTTTTGCAAGAGATTGAGTGTTTAATGCAGAAGAATAATGTAAGTTACTTGGAATGCTTCATTAAATTAGCGGTTTCAATAGTTGAATTTGAACACGAGGGCAAGCTGCATTCAAACAGAAATAAAAATACTATTCTTACGATATTGAAGTATTACCCAGAGCTCAATGACTTTTTTGAACGAAAAAAATATATTGATGAAGATGGTTTAGCAAGAGAAACGTTGACTATCAAAAACTTTAATGAACAGAGCAATTTGCTATGCGGTAAGATAGAATATCCGCTTATTAAGGCAATCGCAGAAAAAATACCGAGACCATACGCTGTAAATGATTTAGAGATAATATTCAATGGAATTCGATTTGATGCAAGCACAGATCAAATATGTAAAATAAGATCCTCTTCTAACGGTTTCGATTCCCCTGTTGGTAATTACATATCGTATGGGCGTTCAAATTACGGTAGCGAAAAGCACTCGTACATTCAATTCTCTGCAGATGATGATAATGTTGAATTCATGCGCTCAATCTTCTTTGAATTTGCTAAAAATATCGGTGGTAAATACGAGGGAACGGAGTATCACTCATAGAGTGACATCGCCCGAGAAAGAGTAGTGTGTTATAATAAGCACAACACGCTTTTAATGAAAACTGAATAGAGATTGGACAAAAGACTGTTGTCCCTTATCGAACACACTAGTGGTGCTTGTTCCGTAAGGGACAACTTTTTATTCAAATTTGCATTCAAGACGCTTTTGCCATCGGCATTTACGCGGCGTTGAAATAATGATTTGACACTCCGTGTCATGAATTGATGCTGTCGCATCATGATTTCTCGTGCAGTGCACTCCATGAATTGAATTGCCTAAAAACTTTATGCACCGAAGTGCAAATCATGTCTGTAGGACAATTCATGAGCTATGCTCAAATCATGCCGCAGGCAATTGCTCCCATCGGCGCAAGCGCGCTATGCGCCCTTGGCACTTCGTGCTTTGTTTGCCTTGTAGCAAACCGCCGCGGAGCAATCTGCGGCATTCGTCCTGATAAGCAAGCTTCTCGACACGAATGCTCTTGATTATCACGCCGCCTTTTGTATCTGACTTTCTGCCGCGGATAACATATTCTCAATAAATATGCCATACCCCTCGGTTGGGTTAGCGACCATGACGTGCGTCACAGCTCCAACCAGCTTGCCGTCCTGGAGGATCGGGCTTCCAGACATACCTCTTACGACGCCGCCGGTTATGGCGATAAGGGCAGGGTCGGTTACCTTTATCTTAAACGACTTCGTACCTGTGGAGTTCTTGTTTATATCCGAAATCTCTATCTTATATTCCTTCACCGACCCGACCTTTACTGTGGAGAGGATAGTCGCTTCACCCGTATGCACCTCGTCTCTGTGCGCCACCTCAACGGCCGATGCCACAAGGCTCTCGGGGACAGTTTCCAGCCTGCCAAAGACACCGCACTCGGTGTTTGCGTACAGCTCGCCTTTTACCTTATCTGTGAGCAGACCTGAGAGCTCGCCGGGCTTTCCTTCCTCGCCCTTTTTAACTCCCGAGAGTATCACTCCCGTGACCGCGCCCTCGGTGAAATTTATCACTTCCCCCGTATCCGTGTCACATATTCCGTGTCCAAGACCGCCGAAAGCACCCGTCTTGGGGTCGATATAGGTTATTGTTCCTATACCCGCCGCACCGTCCTTCAAGACGATGCCGAGCCTATACTCGCCGTCGACCTCCTTCGGTGTTACCTTAACCGAAATTTCCTTGCCTCCGCGTTCGCATACAAGAGTTATATTCTCACCGCCGAGCCCCTTTGTGAGCTCCTTTATCTCCTTGACCGAGCATATCTTACAGCCGTTTATCGACTTGATCTTATCCCCGACCTTAAGCTCCTTTACGTCCCCCGGATTTTGCACGCTGACAAAGCTTTGCTTGATCTTTGCGCCGAAGATTCCGCCGCCCGGAATGAGCAGGAGACGCTTGCTTTCTTCCTCTTTACCAAATAAGAGCTCGTAGAATCTCGAGCTTATCTTTATTTCACCTTCATCGGCCTTTTGCGAGCAGAGGACGGTCTTTGCCGTATCCACGTCCCCCGAGCCTGTGAGCTTTTCGTTTTGCCCGGGTGGGAGAAAAACGAAAAACGAAAGAGATGCCACCAGGAGCCAAACTATATATTTTTTTGCTATCAACTTCATTTGATTAATTTACCTTTCCTTCGTTCGTTGGACCATCTGCCATCCGACAAAAAATCCTACGATAATAATTTGCTCCGAGGCTCGCTTTCATATGAGTTGAAATTTAAGGAAGGGTAGTTGTTTTTTTGCTCTCGCAGTTTTTTATAAATAAAACGCACCCGAAAATCATCGGGTGCGCAAATCATTAAATATGACAAAAATAATTTACATTTTATAGGTTAAAACGAGCAGATCCGTAAAATCGTTTCCTGATACAGCATAGATCTTGAGTGCGTGACTGATCTTCGCGTCTGTGGTGAATGAGAGAGTATCGCCGTCTCTTGCAACGTCAAATCCCGCAAGCTTCGCTACGTTTATCATATGCACAGTGTCGTCAAGACTCGGCATACAGTCAAAGCTTGCGTCAAGACGGAATTTTTCGCCGAGGGTTATTTCGATAGCTACCGTGCCCTCGGGAGGACATTCCGCAATCAGCCTGATAAGATAGGATACTACAGGGAGCTTGAGGCTGAGCGTGCCCTCGCCTTGCCCCGTCACCCTGACGCTGACGATGCCGTCAAGATATCCCTCTGCAAAGCGCTTTACCGACAGGGCAAGGTCAAGAGAATCTATCGCCTCGTTTCTTACGTCTGAGGAGGTGATATGTCTTAAATAATCGGGGTTGATTTTTCTTTTCTTCACTCGCCTTACATTCCTATTCCGGAGTGATCGATACCCTTGAGATAATCGGTGTAGGTTACGCTGCTTTTGAGCTCCTCAGCTACCCCGTGTGAGATTTCTCCAACGTAATTCATTAAGTATACGTATCTTATGCTGTCGTAGTTTTCTTCAAAATGCTCGTCACTTTTATAGCTTCTGTAAAGCACGTAATAGGAGTCCTCAACGTCCGTGACTACCTCGATGGGCGCGCTCACCTCTCCCATATTCAGGGCAAATGCCGCGTCTGTCATTTCGCCGTAATAGGACCTCTCGAGATTGTATCTTCCGATAACGTATCCGTCGCGTATCTCCGCCGCATTCGAGTAGAGACCGTTGCCCATTATAGCGGTTACGACCGCCGCCTCCATCTCCTCGAGCGTGTCCTTTGACTGCGCCGCGCTCTCGAGCGCTGCCTTCAAATTTTCGGCTTTCTCGAGGGGCGTGTAAGATATTTTCTTCTGGAAGCTCGCTCTGAGGACTCTTACGCACTCGTCCGAGTCGTAGAACTCCTTCACGTCCTCCTTGGTGTATTCTATCTTGCCGACCGTGAGATTTATATCCACGTCATCAGAGCTTGCGGTGCCTATGTAGTAGGTGTCGATTGCATCAACCGCGATAGCATATCTGAAGAGGAGAGTCTGCACCGAATAGTTGAGGTTGATAGCCTTAAGAGATGCGAGATAGTCATCGTAGCTCTCAAAGCCCTCGATAACCGCGCTGCCGTAGCTTCCGCCCTCGACGCTGATGCGGATATTCTCCTTGATCTTGTCCTCGACGTCGTCTGAGTATAGGTCAAAGCCTATCCTCTCGCATATCGCAAAGGCGGCGTAGATTTCAGCAACTCTCTCGAGTATCAACTCATCGATCTTAGCGACGTATTCATCCTTTTTTTGGCCCGTCCATACGCTCTCGTCACCACCGTCAACCTCGGCCTTGTAGGTGAGGAAAAAGGCTCTGTACAGCTCGTATCTGACGTCGTACGTCTTGCCGTCTATCGACAGCGTCATTACCGTGCGCGCCTCCTCCTCGGTGGACTCCACGGGAGGATATTCTTTATCCTTGTTGCACGATGCGAGCGCAAAGATCGACGCAAGCAAGAGAAGAATTGCAATGATTTTTTTCATATTTTGTCTCCTTGGGAGAATTATTCTCTCTTTATTTTAACAAAATAATATTAATAAATCAAGTATCGCGGCGAAAATGTGTCTGGATTTTGCCAAAAAGTGCGAATTGCCCGAAACGAATACCGATTTTCCCGATAAATATTGCATTTAAGGAAAAAGTGTGCTAAAATATACGTAAAAATACTTTATGAGAGGCTTATGAAATGGAAGAAGTTTATACCGTAAAGCTTTCAAAGATAATAGACGAGTTCAGTCTCGAAACCTTATATTTACCCGACCTTCCCGAGAATATTCTCATTAACTGCGCGAGAGTGAACAGACCGGGACTCCAGCTTGTGGGATTCTACGATCACTATGAGCAGGCGAGACTTCAGATCATCGGTAAGGTTGAGAATCTCTTTATGAGTGAGATGGATCCCGCCGAGCGCAGAAGGAGAGTTGAGGATTTCTTCAGATCCTGTCCTGCAGGCGTGATCTATACCACCTCAATGGAGCCTATCCCCGAGTTTTATGAGTTTGCGGAGAAGTACCGTGTACCGCTTCTGCGCACCAGCCTGAGGACCTCCGAGTTTATGGCGGCTCTCATCGCTTACCTTAACGTAGCGCTCGGCCCGAGAATCACCCGTCACGGCGTTCTCGTTGAGGTCTACGGCGAGGGTATACTCCTCCTCGGTGACTCCGGCGTCGGTAAGAGCGAGACCGCGATAGAGCTTCTTAAACGCGGCCACAGACTTATAGCGGACGATGCCGTTGAGATCAAGAGAGTCTCCGCCACCACGCTTGTCGGACGCGCGCCCGAGATAATCCGCCACTACGTTGAGCTTCGCGGTATCGGTATCGTTGACGTAAGACGTCTCTTTGGTATGGGTGCGGTAAAGGAGAGCGAAAAGCTCGACCTCGTCATCAATCTCGAGGAGTGGGACAACAATAAGATGTATGACAGACTCGGCCTTGATGAGCAGACCACCAATATTCTCGGCATTGACGTGCCCAGCATCACGCTCCCCGTGTCCTCGGGTCGTAATCTCTCGGTTGTTATCGAGGTTGCTGCTATGAATAACAGACAGAAGCGTATGGGCTACAACACCGCCAAGGAATTTAATAAGAGACTTATGGAATCCATGGGTATGGATTAAGCAAAACGCCCGTAAAATGGTAAAAAACAAAGATTTGTGCAATGATGTGCAGGTGAAAAATATAACAAAAAACCTTCTCGAATGTACAAATTTATAACGTATATCGGTATATAATAAGGGAAGAGAGCTCGCTTTGAGCTCTTTTCTTTTTGCATAAACCCGGGAGTCCTCGCATAGATTGTACCGTAGAATTTATTTGGAGGTGCATATGCAGACTGAAAAGGAATACTTAACGGGCAGAGAGATCGTTGCCTTGAGGTGCGAGAGCACGGGTGATTACTCACTCCCCGACTATAACACGGACGTAAAAAAGATACTTGCGGTAAAAACCAAGGTTTTCCCCTCGGGTAAATTCGCCTCAGACGACTCGCTTGAGTTTTCGGGCTCCGTAGGATACGAGGTTGTTTACCTCGATGCTGATAATGACGTCACTCACGCGGAGTTTTCCACGGATTATGATGCCGCGCTCAGGATAAATTCCGAGAATTACGTGGACTCGGACGTTGTTACTACGATTTCAAGCTGTAATATAAGGCTTGTCGGCCCTCGCAAGCTTTCGGCAAAGTGCTCGCTTGAGAGCACTGTCAGGCTGTGCGAGAGAAGGAGATATGAGGTTGAGGGTGACGCCTTTGTCGGCTATGAGCCCGAAATGATGACTAAAACAGTCAGCGTGCTCGCTCCCGCCTTCGCCTCGGGAGAAGGCAAGGAATACACGGAGGAGATATTAAGCCTTGAGGGCTCTATTGCCGACGAGGTGGAGATACTTCTTACCGACGCCTCCTTTGTCCTTGACTCGCTTGAGAGGTCGGATGACGAGGTTGATATAAAGGGCAGGGTGATAGTAACCTTGCTATATAAAAACGGCGACTCCTTGCCCGAGAGTGTTACCAAGGAATTTCCCTTTGATGAGGACGTAGATATTGATGGGGTAATGAGCTTTAAGGACGTTGACGCAAGAGTGGAGATCACATCTCTTAAGGCGAGAGTAGAGCCGACGGATGACGGCACCTCTCTCATTGTATCCTTTACCGCTTTACCTAGAATATACGCCGTTGGAAACAGTGAGCTTGAGGTGGTTTTAGACTCATATCTTAAGGAGCGCGGGGTCGAAAATGAACACTCCGAGTTTGGTTACAGTGAGCACATATGTATGGAAAGAGGCGAGGAGACCTTCAGTGCCAAGGTGTCCTTGGAGGAGCTCGGTGTCGAGAGTATCAGCAAAATTATCTGGGCAGAAGCGCTCGCGAGAGCTGAAAGCTGCGAAATCGAGGAAAACAGGGTGAAAATCAGCGGCGAAATCAGATTTAGTGCCATAGCGTGTCAAGTTTCGGAGGAAAACGGCAGTATTTGTTTCCCAATCAAGTTCAATGTTCCGTTTGAACAATATGTAAACACTAGTTGTCAAATACACGAAAATATGCGTGCAAACTGCGCCGTGAACGCGACAGATGCAAAAATAGAATTTGACGAAAATAACGTTTACGCATCGTGTGAGCTTTCGGCGTTTGTCAACCTTACCTCGGAGCGCAGACAGCGCTGTCTTGGCGCATCGTACGCCACCGATGAGGAGTTTGCACGCGATGATTCGGTTGTCACGGTTTACTATCCCGACGCGTCTGAATCCCTCTTCGGCATAGCGAAAAGATTCCATACCTCGGTGGTGTCTATTGCAAAGGCTAACAAGCTGACAGAGAGCGTTTTTGCTTTCTCCTCGGAGCCTCTTTCCGCCCTCGGAGTAGGGAAGCTTATCATTAAGTAAACGCATAAAAGATATCTGAAACGCAAATAAAAAAGGCAAGCATCTGCGATAATTTCCGTCGCAAATTCTTGCCTCTTTTTGTTGCTTATAAATTTTTTGTGACTGTTTTTTTGGGGGGAGGAATTACTCTTGCTCGAGCCAGTTTTTACCCGAGGTAACGTCAACGGTAAGCGGTATGGAAACGTCTGCCGCCTTCTCCATTTGCTCCTTGAGTAGGGCCTTGCACGCCTCTACCTCGGAGTCCTTAACCTCAAGGATAAGCTCGTCGTGCACCTGCATAACGATACGCGCGTCAAGACCGGATTTCCTCAGCGCTTTGTCAACGTTTATCATCGCGACCTTCATAATGTCTGCCGCTGATCCCTGTATCGGCGCGTTCATTGCGACACGCTTACCGAAGGCTCTGAGGGGCGCTTTTGAGGATTTGAGCTCGGGGATATACCTCTTTCTGCCCATTATCGTTGTTGTGTATCCGTCCTTTTCGGCGTCCTTAACTACTTCCTCAAGGTATCTGTCGATGGAAGGGTAGTTCATCAGGTAGTTTTTGATGTATTTTGTTGCCTCGGAGACGGTCGTGCCTATGTCCTTGGAGAGCGAGAAGCCGCTGATGCCGTACACGATGCCGAAATTCACCGCCTTTGCGCGCTTTCTCATCTCATCGTTGACGTACTCCTCGGGAACACCAAAGACCGCCGCGGCGGTTTTTCTGTGGATATCCTCGCCCGAAAGGAAGGCTTCCTTCATGGTATAATCGTCCGAGATATGCGCGAGGAGCCTAAGCTCTATCTGTGAGTAATCCGCATCGACAAGGGTATATCCCTCCTCGGCGATAAAGAATCTTCTCATCTCGCGTCCGAGTTTTGTTCTTATCGGAATATTCTGTAGGTTTGGTTCGGCGCTTGAGAGCCTGCCGGTTGCCGTCAGAGCCTGCTTGAAATCGGTGTGGAGCCTTGCATTTTCATCTGCCGCCTCGGCGAGTGCGGTGGTGTACGTGCCCTTTAATTTTGTGACGTGTCTGTACTCGAGAATATCGTCGATTATGGGCGATTCACCCCTCATCTCCTCGAGAGTCTGAGCGTCGGTTGAGTAGCCTGTCTTGCCCTTTTTTTTGCTTCCGACAAGCCCCATTTTTTCATAAAGAACGACTCCGAGCTGCTTCGGGGAATTGATGTTGAAGACCTCTCCTGCCTGAATGTATATTCTGTTCGCAAGACTTTCCGCCAGCTCGCCGAGAGCCTCGCCGAATTCGAGTATAGCCTCTCTGTTTATCCTGAAGCCCGACTTCTCGATTTTTGCGAGCACTCCTATCAAAGGGAGCTCAATATCGAAGAGTATTTTCTCAAGTCCGTCCTCGGCAATTTTCGCTCTGAGCTTTTCCTCGAGCTCTGACATGAAAGGCGTGGTAGGAGCGTCTTTAGCCACCGTTTTGCCAACAAACATTGACAAAAGTGAGCTTATTCCCGCGTTTCCGCTACCGGGATTGAGTACGTACTCGTACATCATTATGTCGAGGAACGAGATTTTCTCACAGCTCGCTCCCGCTTTGTCAAGGGCGTGCCATAGCGCTTTTCCGTCATAGCAGAGAAGCTCCTTGCCCTCAAGATATTTTGCTACTTCTCTGAGCTCGCCGTCAAAAACGAGATTCTCTCCGCCCGCGGAGGCGTAGATTTTACCGTCCTTTATCTCGACGGCTATTCTTTCTGCATCTATTTTGCCGAAATCCTCGGCGCTTGCCGCCTTAAACTGAGGCATTTCCATAAGCTCAGCATCGGAGAAGAGCTCCTCCATCTCGGGCTCGAGCTTGAATTTTGTGATAAAGGAATTGAGCTCAAGCTCGGAGAATTTTCTGTAAAGTCCGCCCTTGTCAAAGCCCTTGTATTCTATGTCCTCAAGAGTGATACCGACGGGGGCGTGTATATCTATTCGGGCCAAATCACGGGATAAATACGCGTTTTTCTCGTCGCGGAGCAGCTTTTCACGCACACCCTTTGTGATGCGCTTATCATCGATATTCTCGTATATCTGTTCGAGCGTTCCGAAGTTCTGTATAAGTCCCGCCGCTGTTTTCTCGCCTACTCCCGCAACACCCGGGATATTATCCGACGAGTCGCCCATAAGAGCCTTCATATCCACAAAGAGCTCGGGCTCTATCGCGTACTTTGCGAAGAACTCGTCGCGCTTCATCGTCACGGTATCGTTATTGGTGGCTAAGAGCACCGTTACCTTGTCGTCTATAAGCTGCAGAAGGTCGCGGTCACCCGAGAGCACGTAGCTCTCCGTATCCTTTTCTCCGTGAGCCATTTTCGCTATCGTTCCCTGGATGTCGTCAGCCTCCCAGCCGGGGAGCTCAAGCACCTTTATTCCCATAAGGGAAAGGCACTCCTTCGCGTCGGGGAACTGAGCCAGAAGCTCGGGGGGCGTGGGATGTCTTCCCGCCTTATAGCCATCGTACATCTCGTGCCTGAAGGTGGGGTGCTTTATATCAAACGCGACCGCGCAGTAGTCGGGCTTTATGGCGTCAAGCTGACGCGTTATCATATTGACCATACCGTATATCGCGTTGGTGAATTTTCCGCTCTTTGTGGTAAGTATTCTTATGCCGTAAAAGGCGCGGTTAATAATACTGTTTCCGTCAATTACAAGTATTTTTTTCATTCTTCAATCTCTTTTTCGTCATTGTTTGCGGCATCCTTCAACGCCTCGTCTACCGCATTAAGGATATCCTCGGCAATTTCCTCGGGTGCGCGCTCGTCCTCGGGCTCGGATTCTGCCTCCTCGTCCTCGTTTTCCTCGGGACGCTCGGGCATTTTTCCGAAAATAGCCTCGTATATAGCGTCATCGGAGATGGTGATCTCCTTTTTCTCCTCCTCGGGCTCGGCCTCGGGAGTGTTATCCGCGCCATCCTCCGCCTCGGAAATCTCCTCGTCACCTCCGTAAAGATCGAAGATGGAGAGCTGCTTTGAGGCGAAGATCTCCTGGAATCTTCCGTAGGATTCGTTGACACGCTCCTCGCGGTCCTTAGCATACTCGCCGAGCACTTTTATAAGCTCGTTTTCCGTCTCTTCCTTAAGGAAGACGGTCAGACACAGTCTTGCCAATATGAAGATGAACAAGGCGAAGAGAAGCACGTATTCCTCAAGAGAGGCAAGCGACTTTGCGCCGAGAGAGTTGATTATCTCTCCGTTTATATAGTACGTGACAAGAGCGGGGATCGACGCGTACGCGGTAAGCGAGGCGGCTACAAGACCGAATGCGGAATATATGCGCCACTTCTCGCGTCCGAGGGAGATTCTCGCCTCAAAGACGAAGAACGCCGCCGCTGTCATAAAGGTAATTTGTCTTAACACCTTAGAGGGGTCGTTTACCGCCAGAGAGCTGTCTATATATACCTCTATCGCATAGAAGGCGAGAAAGGCGATCGTAGCCGTTGCAAAATACGCGCGGACAGTATCCTTGCTTTCGGTGGTGAAGGCGTTGAAGAAGTGATGGGCGATCGACAGAAAGGCGAGTATCACAGCTATCATTCCGACAAGCGCCGCGGGTGATTTAAGGGTGAACACTTCCTTTGAGAAGAAGCGGTAGTTACAGCTCGCCAGAGCGTGGTAGAAGACCTTGACTCCGAGAAAGGCGGTAGCCACGCCGAGTATTCCCGTAGGGACGTAGGTTGCCGATGTGGAGAAGCTCGCGCGCAAATTAATTCTCGAGGCTACAAACACATAGCTGAGCATACCCAGAGCGAGCGCAATGATGATGGCGTCCGACACCGCTATCAGCGAATTATCGGTGAAAAGTCCGCTCGAGTAATTGAGATACTTTACGCAAGCGACCGTCCTCAGCGCGGTTGCAACCGACGTTGCCAGCAGCATTATAAACAGGTATATTCCAAGACGTTTTGAATTCTTGTTCATCGAAATTTTCCTTCATTTGAATTAATATAAGAAATAATAAGCGGAGATTTTTTGCTCGGGTAGGCCCCGATAACGCACTCTCGTCCGTTTATTACAAACCGATTGAGTATATTTTACACCAAAAAAGAGATTAAATCAAGCGAATTAGTCAAAAATGAGGAAAAAAGACCTGAAAAAGGACGCTGTGGAAGGCTCTGAAAGCCCCGATTTGCGCTAAAATGGCCAAAAACTGTGCACCTTGCACAAAAACTTGTCGAAAAGTTCGTGAAATATTTTCTTAAAACGGTCGAACTTTTTTCCAAAAACTATTGATTTTTCTCGACTTATAATGTATAATTATTAAGCTTGATATGCGATGAAGCGGGAGGTGGCTACCCATCGAGGTAGGGAATTTCCGTGGAGTATGTCCGATATTTAACCGGGCGAAGCTATAGTTTACCCTCATTAGGGGTATTCTGCGTTTTTTTCGGTTCGTGGTCCTTTGCGGTAGGATTTGACGAACTGATTTTGTTAGGGCGAAAATGATACGCCCGGCGCAGTGTGAAACTTATCGCCCTTCTTAAAACGGTATTAAGCAATACTAACAAGGAGGACAAAGAACAATGGCACAGAACAAGATCAGAGTGAGACTCAAGAGCTACGATGCAACCATCATTGACGCCGCAGCACAGAAGGTTGTAGAGACAGCAAAGAGAAACGGAAGCAAGGTAAGTGGTCCTATTCCGCTTCCTACCGACAGAGAGATCGTAACCATCCTCAGAGCGGTTCACAAGTACAAGGACAGCCGTGAGCAGTTCGAAATGCGCACTCACAAGAGATTGATCGACATTCTTGAACCCCAGCAGAAGACCGTTGAGGCTCTTATGAACCTCGAGCTTCCCGCAGGCGTTGAGATCGAGATCAAGGCTTAATCGTTAAGCCACCAAACAAGTTAACCCAAAGGGAGCTTCAAATCCCTGGAACGAAAGTTCCGAACATACCACGACCTCGTGGTCACGTTGGCGGTTCGCTCAGGCGGAAATTCAAAGCCGTCAACCAATAACCTAATAGGAGGAAAAATGAAAAAAGGCATTATCGGTAAGAAGCTGGGTATGACTCAGATCTTCGACGAAAAAGGCAATGTGATTCCCGTAACCCTGATTGAAGCAGGTCCTTGCGTGGTAGCACAGAAGAAGACCATCGAAAACGATGGCTATGAAGCAGTACAGCTTGCATACGAGGACACTACCAAGAAGCACGTTAATAAGGCGCAGCTTGGTCACTTCGAGAAGGCTGGTATCACTCCCAAGAGACATCTCAAGGAATTCAGACTTGAGGATTGCACCGGACTTGAGGCAGGATCCGTGGTAACCGTCGATACCTTCACCGCTGGTGAGAAGGTCGACATCACAGGTATCACAAAGGGTCGCGGATACACCGGTTGCGTTAAGAGATGGAACCACCACGTTCTCAGAGCGACTCACGGTACAGGTCCTATCCACCGTCAGCCCGGTTCGATGGGTGTTATCGACCCCGCTAGAATCTTCAAGAACAAGAAGATGCCCGGTCAGTACGGTAACGAACAGGTCACTATTCTTAACCTCGTTGCAGTTAAGATTGACGCAGAAAAGAATCTTATCGCAGTGAAGGGTGCAGTTCCCGGCGCAAAGGGCGGCATCGTATTCATTCGTGATTCGGTTAAAGCATAATGGAAAGGAGAAGTAGAAATGCCGAACATTAAAGTTGTTAATATGGCGGGTCAGGAAGTTGGCGCACTCGAGCTTTCTAAGAAGGTTTTTGGCGCAGCTGTTAACGAAGCAGTACTTCACACCGCAGTAAGAGCTTATCTCCTTAACCAGAGACAGGGCACTCAGTCCACTCTCACCCGTTCCGAGGTTTCCGGCGGCGGCAGAAAGCCCTGGAAGCAGAAGGGTACCGGCCACGCGAGACAGGGTTCCACCCGTTCTCCTCAGTGGGTACACGGCGGTATTGCGCTCGGCCCCAAGCCCCGCAGCTATCGCATCAATCTCAATAAGGCAGTAAAGAGAACCGCGCTCTTCAGCGCTCTTTCCTCTAAGGTTGCTGCAAGTGAGATGGTTGTTATCGACAACATCACTGCTACCGAGTACAAGACCAAGGCTATGGTTGAGATGCTCAGTGCAGTAGGCGCTGCTAAGAAGGCACTCATCGTACTTCCCGAAGTAAATGAGTTCGTAATCAAGAGCTGCGCAAACATTGAGGGTGTTAAGACCACTCAGTGGAATACTATCAACGTTTACGACATTCTTAACTGCGACACTCTCGTAGTTGCACAGAATGCAGTAGCTAAGATCGAGGAGGTATATGCAAGATGAAATCCGTTGCAGATATCATTGTAAGACCTCTTATCACCGAAAAGAGCATGGACGGTATCGCAAGCAAGGTTTACACCTTCGAGGTTCAGAAGGACGCGACCAAGGCAGACGTTGCTCTTGCAGTTGAGACCATGTTCAAGAAGACCAAGGTTGTAAAGGTCAATATAATCAATATGAAGAAGAAGCCCAAGAGATACGGCGTACACTTCGGTTACACCAGCGAGTGGAAGAAGGCAGTCGTTACTCTTTCCGAGGACTCCACTCCCATTGCTTTCTTCGAGAGTATGAACTAAGATAAGGAGGAAGATGACAAATGGCTATAATGAGATACAAACCGACAACTCCGTCGCGTAGAAATATGACCAGCCCTTCCTTCGAGGAGATCACTAAGTTCTCTCCCGAAAAGAGCTTGATTGTAAAGAAAAAGAAGCATGCCGGCAGAAACAGCTACGGCAAGATCACCGTACGTCATCACGGCGGCGGTAACAAGCAGAAGTACAGACTTATCGATTTCAAGAGAAACGTAGATGAGAAGTCTACCGTAATCGGTATCGAGTACGACCCCAACAGAACCTCCTACATTGCACTCGTTGAGAACGAGGCAGGCAAGAAGAGCTACATCATCGCTCCCCTTGGTGTTACCAACGGCGACGTACTCTCCTCCGGCGCTGATTCCGATATCAAGCCCGGTAACGTGCTTCCTCTCTCCGCAATTCCCGTAGGTACTGTTATTCACAACATTGAACTTTATCCCGGTAAGGGCGCACAGCTTGTTCGTTCTGCGGGCGCGTTCGCACAGCTTATGGCAAAGGAGAACGGTACCGCTCAGGTAAGACTTCCCTCCGGCGAAGTTCGTATCGTTCGTCTTGAGTGCAAGGCTACTATCGGTCAGGTAGGTAACCTCGAGCACGAGACCATCAAGCTTGGTAAGGCAGGTAAGACTCGTCACAGAGGTATCCGTCCTACTGTTCGCGGTTCCGTAATGAACCCCTGCGATCACCCTCACGGTGGTGGTGAAGGTAAGTCTCCCATCGGTAGACCCGGACCTGTTACTCCTTGGGGCAAGCCTGCTCTCGGTTACAAGACCAGAAACAAGAAGGCAAGAACCAATAAGTTCATCATCAAGCGCAGAAATGCGAAGTAATTTGAGCAAGGAGAGTAACAATGAGTAGAAGTTTGAAGAAAGCACCCTACGTTGAAGAGAAGCTCTTCAATCGCGTAGTAGCTATGAATGAAAAGAATGAGAAGAAGGTTCTTAAGACCTGGTCCCGTTCTTCTACAATATTCCCCGAGTTCGTTGGTCACACCATCGCAGTTCACGATGGCAGAAAGCACGTTCCGGTATACGTTACCGAGGATATGGTTGGTCACAAGCTTGGTGAATTCGCTCTTACCCGTACCTTCAAGGGTCATGCGGGTTCCAAAACATCGAATAAGTAAGAAGCAGGAGGTAATTTCCAAATGGAAGCAAGAGCACATCTTAAATATGTGAGAATATCTCCGCGTAAGGTTCAGATCGTTCTTGACCTTATCAGAGGCAAGGATACTGACACTGCAATGGCAATCCTTAAGAACACCAACAAGATCGCTTGCGAGCATCTTATCAAGCTTCTTAAGAGCGCAGTTGCAAACGCAGAGCACAACTTCAATATGGATGCTAGCAACCTCTACGTTTCTGAATGCTTCGTATGCCCCGGACCTACACTCAAGAGAGTACAGCCTAGAGCACAGGGCAGAGCATTCCAGATCCTTAAGAGAACTAGCCACGTAACATTAACAGTAAAAGAGAAGGAGGTAGGCTAATCATGGGACAGAAGGTAAATCCTCATGGTCTTAGAGTCGGCGTAATCAAGAACTGGGATTCCAGATGGTTCGTATCCGACAAAGAGTTTGGTGATACTATCGTTTCTGACTACAAGATCAGAGAGTATGTAAAGACCAAGCTTCAGGGCGCAGGTGTTCCCAGAATTGAGATCGAGCGTGACGCATCCCGCGTCAGAGTCTTCATCCAGTGCGCAAAGCCCGGTGTTGTTATCGGCTTCCACGGCGCTGAGATCGAGAAGCTCAGAGCAGAGCTCGAGGCAATGGTTGGCCGCCCCGTAGTAGTAAACGTAATCGAGATCAAGAACCCCGACGTAAACGCTCAGCTCGTTGCAGAGTCCATCTGCGCACAGCTTGAGAAGAGAGTTTCCTTCCGCCGTGCAATGAAGCTTGCTATCGGCAGAACCATGAGACTCGGCGTTAAGGGTATCAAGGTTGCATGCTCCGGCCGTCTTGGCGGCGCGGAAATCGCTCGTTCCGAGCACTATCACGAAGGTACTATTCCGCTTCAGACTCTTAGAGCAGATATCGACTACGGTTTCTGGGAGGCAAATACTACCTACGGTAAGATCGGCGTTAAGGTTTGGATCTACAAGGGCGAAGTTTTCAATGAGAACGCAGCTCGCGAGAGATCTGACCGTCAGGACAGACGTCCGAGAAGAAACAACGACAACCGTCGTAACAACAGAGACGGCAATCGTGGTCCTAGAAGAAATAACGGGGAGGGCAATAAGTAATGTTAATGCCGAAGAGAGTTAAGTTCAGACGTGTTCACCGCGGCAGACTTACCGGTAAGGCGCTCAGAGGTAACAAGATTACCAACGGTACCTACGGTCTTGTTGCAACCGAACCCGCTTGGATTACATCCAATCAGATTGAGGCTGCCCGTATCGCAATGACCAGATACATCAAGCGTGGCGGTCAGGTATGGATCAAGATCTTCCCTGACAAGCCCATCACCGAGAAGCCTGCGGAAACTCGAATGGGTTCCGGTAAGGGTTCTCCTGAGTACTGGGTAGCAGTAGTTAAGCCCGGCCGCGTAATGTTCGAAATGGACGGCGTTACCGAGGAGCAGGCTAGAGAAGCTATGCGTCTTGCTTCGCACAAACTTCCCATCAAGTGTAAGTTTGCGCGCAAGGAAGACCTTGAAGTATAATGAGGAGGCTTAAGAATGAAGGCATCAGAACTTAGAGAATTGACTGCTGAGCAGCTTACTGCTAAGCTCGGCGAGCTCAAGGAAGAACTTTTCAATCTCCGTTTCCAGCTTGAAATTAAGCAGCTTGAAAATCCTCACAAGATTACCGATGTAAAGCATGACATCGCTCGCGTAATGACTGTTCTTCGCGAGAAGAATGCATAATGGGAGGAAATGAAAATGACTGAAACTCGTGATCTTAGAAAAGTTAGAGTTGGTAAGGTAGTAAGCGACAAGATGGACAAGACCATCGTCGTTGCTATCGAGGACAACGTTCGTCACCCCAAGTACGGCAAGATCATCAAGAGAACCGTAAAGATTCACGCTCATGATGAGAACAACGTATGCGGCATCGGCGATAAGGTAGCAGTAATGGAAACAAGACCCCTCTCCAACACCAAGAGATGGAGACTTGTTGAAATCATCGAAAAGGCAAAATAATATCACTAAACCAGTACGCAGGTCAAAAGCTTGCCGAATAAGGAGGAAAAAACAGTGATTCAGCAGCAATCGTTAATGAAGGTTGCCGATAACACCGGTGCTAAGGAACTTATGTGCATCCGTGTTCTCGGTGGTACCGGACGCCGCTATGCAGGTATCGGTGATATCGTTGTATGCGCGGTTAAGAAGGCAGCACCCGGCGGTGTTGTAAAGAAGGGCGACGTTGTTAAGGCAGTTGTAGTTAGAACTGTTAAGGAGACTCGCCGTGCAGACGGTTCTTACATCAGATTTGATGAGAACGCTGCAGTTATTATTAAGGAAGACAAGACCCCCAAGGGTACTCGTATCTTTGGCCCGGTAGCAAGAGAGCTTCGTGAGCACGACTTCACCAAGATCATGTCCCTTGCTCCCGAGGTACTCTAATAAAGGAGGAAACTGAATAATGGCTAAGCTTCATATTAAGAAGGATGATACCGTTGTCGTTCTCTCCGGTGTAGACAAGGGTACTAAGGGTACTGTTATCGCAGTATCTCCCGAAGAGGGAAAGGTTATCGTATCCGGCGTTCACGTTGTAAGCAAGCACACCAAGGCTCGCAGACAGGGTGAGGTTGCTCAGATACTCAAGACCGAGGGTGCTATCTATGCATCTAAGGTTCAGCTCTACTGCCCCAAGTGCGACAAGGGCGTTCGCTCCAAGGTACAGGTAGTAGACGGCAAGAAGGTTCGCGTTTGCGCTAAGTGCGGCGCGGAAATATAATGAGGAGGGTGTGAATAATGTCTAGATTTTCTGAAAAGTACAAGTCCGAAGTAGCACCTGCTCTCATGGCTAAATTCGGCTACAAGTCCGTAATGCAGATCCCCAAGTTCAACAAGATCGTTATCAACGTTGGATGCGGCGACGCTAAGGAGAACTCCAAGGTTATCGATAAGGTTATCGAAGAGATCACTCTTATCTCCGGCCAGCAGGCAGTTCCCACCTATGCACACAAGTCTATCGCTAACTTCAAGCTCCGTGAGGGCATGAAGATTGGTGTTAAGGTTACCCTCAGAGGCGAGAGAATGTACGAGTTTATGGATAGACTCTTCAGCTTCGCTCTCCCCAGAGTTCGTGACTTCAAGGGTATCAACCCCAACGGCTTCGACGGCAGAGGCAACTACGCTCTCGGCCTTAAGGAGCAGCTCATCTTCCCTGAGATCGAGTATGACAAGGTTGACAAGATTCGCGGTATGGACATCGTTTTCGTAACGACCGCTAATACCGATGAAGAGGCAAAAGAGATGCTCACCCTTATGGGCGCTCCCTTTGCTAGATAAGGAGGATTAAAATGGCTAAGAAGTCAATGATACTTAAGCAGCAGAAGACCCCTAAGTTTTCTACTCGCGCTTACAACAGATGCAAGATCTGCGGTAGACCTCACGCCTACCTCCGTAAGTACGGAATTTGCCGTATCTGCTTCCGTGAGCTCGCATACAGAGGCGAGATTCCCGGTGTAAGAAAGGCATCCTGGTAATTTAATTTCGTTATCGAACTTAAATTCTCTCTAAACTACCGGAAGGAAAACTCAAAAAGGATACCGAATTTTCAGGTATTACTTTGAGTTTTAACCGCCGATACGCCGCCGCCCACGGGCGGCAGCAAGAAAATGATAACTTGCATATAGGAGGATAATAAAATGCAAATTTCAGACGTAATCGCAGATATGCTCACCAGAATCAGAAACGCAAATGATGCGAAGCATGATACTGTTGACATTCCCGCATCCAACCTTAAGAAGTCCATCGCTCAGATTCTTCTTGAGGAAGGTTATATCAAGAACTTCCAGATCGTAGAGGACGGCAAGCAGGGCATCATCAGAGTAACCCTCAAGTATGCTGCAGGCAAGCAGAAGGTAATCAACGGTCTTCGCAGAGTTTCCAAGCCCGGTCTTCGTATCTACTCCAACTGTGAGGATATGCCCAGAGTTATGAACGGTCTCGGTATCGCTATCGTTTCCACTTCTAAGGGTGTTATGACTGATAAGAAGGCAAGACAGAATAACGTAGGTGGCGAAGTTCTCGCCTTCGTATGGTAATAGGAGGTAGAACAAATGTCTAGAATTGGTAGAGAGCCTATTGCGGTTCCCGCAGGCGTTACAATCACAATTTCCGATAGTAACTACGTTACTGTTAAGGGCCCCCTTGGCGAGCTTAAGGATCAGTTCGCAAAGGAACTCACTATCGCGCAGGAAGGCGCAACTCTTACGGTTACCAGACCTAACGACGAGAAGGAGATGAGAGCTCTTCACGGTCTTACCAGAACTCTTATCAACAACATGGTTGTAGGCGTAACCAAGGGCTATGAAAAGAAGCTCGAGATCGTCGGTGTAGGTTACAGAGTTGAGAAGCAGGCA
Organism: Clostridia bacterium; assembly: GCA_017453245.1. Taxonomy (GTDB): domain Bacteria; phylum Bacillota; class Clostridia; order Oscillospirales; family CAG-272; genus UBA1740. The sequence continues at coordinate 14,876 of JAFTKM010000013.1, read as the reverse complement.
GGCAAGATCGTTCTTGGTCTCGGCTACTCTCATCCCGTAGTCTTCGAGGAGAAGGACGGCGTTACCTTCGCTTGTCCCGACAACACCACTATCCTTGTTAAGGGTATTGACAAGCAGGCTGTTGGTCAGGTTGCTGCGGTAATCAGATCTAAGAGACCTCCTGAGCCCTACCTCGGTAAGGGTATCAAGTATTCCGGTGAGAGAATCCGCCGCAAGGCCGGAAAGACCGGTAAATAATGAAAGGAGATTTAGAAAATGGTTAAGAGAATCGACAGTAACGCACAGCGTCTTAAGAGACATAAGAGAGTTCGTGGCAAGATTTCCGGTACTCCTGAGAGACCTCGTCTTGCAGTTTACCGCTCTAACGCGCACATCTCCGCTCAGATCATCGACGACGTTAACGGCGTAACACTCGTTAGCGCTAACACTTATGAAAAGGACTTTGAGGGCCTTGGCTCCAACAAGGAGGCAGCTCGCAAGGTTGGTAATACTCTCGCTAAGAGAGCACTCGAAAAGGGCATTTCCGCAGTAGTATTCGACCGCGGTGGCTACATTTATCACGGACGTGTATCAGAATTAGCTGAAGGCGCTAGAGAAGGCGGCCTTAAGTTCTAATCGCTGGTTTGTACACTGTTTCGACAAGAAACATTCTATAAGGAGATTAACATGGCAAATAAGATTAATGCAGCTGAGCTTGATCTTCAGGAGCAGCTCGTAGTATTAAACCGTGTATCCAAGACCGTAAAGGGCGGTAGAATCGCTCGTTTTGCAGCTATCATGGTAGTAGGCGACGGAAATGGTCACGTAGGCTTCGGCCTTGGTAAGGCAGCTGAAGTTCCCGATGCTATCCGCAAGGGAATTGAAGATGCGAAGAAGAACATGATTAAGGTTTCCCTTAACGGTTCCACTATTCCTCACGAGATCATCGGTGAGTACGGTGCAGGTAAGGTGCTTCTTAAGCCCGCCGGCCCCGGTACCGGTATCATCGCGGGTGGTACTGTTCGTACGATCCTTGCTCTTGCAGGTATCAAGAACATTCGTGCTAAGTGCCTTCGCTCCAGCAACCCCACCAATGTAGTTAAGGCTACTTTTGAGGGTCTTAAGGCTCTCAGAACCGTAGAGGAAGTAGCAGCTCTTCGTGGTATCAACCCCGAAGATGTAAAGTAAGGAGGTAGCAATAATGGAAAACGTTAAGGTTACTCTCGTAAAGAGCACTGTTGGCTGCAAGGCTAACCAGATCGCTACTGCTAAGACTCTCGGTCTTACTAAGCCCGGCAAGTCCATCGTTCTTCCCAACGATGCAGTTCTTCAGGGCAAAATTAAAGTAATTTCTCACCTTGTTAAGGTTGAAACCGTTTAATCGGAATTGAAAGGAGGATAAAAAATGAAGCTCCATGAACTTTCACCCGCGGAAGGCTCCGTTAAGGAGAGATACCGTAAGGGCAGAGGCGCAGGTTCCGGAAACGGAAAAACAGCTGGTAAGGGTCACAAGGGCCAGAACGCTCGTTCGGGCGGTGGCGTAAGACCCGGCTTTGAGGGAGGTCAGCTTCCTCTTTACCGTAAGCTCCCCAAGAGAGGTTTCAAGAACTACCTCTTCGGTAAGCAGTACACGGTAGTAAACGTTGAGTCGCTCAACAAGTTCAACGACGGCGAGGTAGTTGACGCAGCAGCTCTTCTCGCTAAGGGTATCATTTCCGACGTTGCAAAGAACGGCGTAAAGGTACTTGGCGAGGGCGAACTCAAGAAGAACCTCACCGTTAAGGCTGCAGTTTTCTCCGGCTCTGCTAAGGAGAAGATTGAGGCAGTAGGTGGAAAGACTGAGGTGGTATAATGCTTCAGACACTTAAGAACGCTTGGAGAACAAAAGACATTAGAAGTAAACTTCTGTTTACATTACTCATACTTTTGCTGTACCGTATCGGTACCGTAATCCCCGTTCCTTTTGTCGATGCGCATGATTTCGCAGGTTCCTTCTCCGGAACTATCCTTGATTACCTCAACCTTCTTTCCGGTGGTTCTCTCGGACAGGCGACGCTCTTCGCGCTTGGCGTATCACCCTACATTAACTCATCTATTATCATTCAGCTTCTTGCTGTCGTGTTCCCTAAGCTCGGCGAGCTTTCCAAGACCGACAAAAAGAAGATGGGCTTTATCACCAGAATCACTACCGTAGTTCTTGCAGTAATCACTGCAGTAGGTTACTACTTCCTTCTTGCTGACTCGGCACTCGCTCCTGCAGCAACCAAGGGTCAGGGCTCCGCATTCTGGTTCTACGGTATCGTAATCGTTGTTTGCTACGTTGCAGGCGCATCTCTTGTTATGTGGCTCGCAGACAGAATCAACGAGCACGGTATCGGTAACGGTGTATCCATGATTCTCTTTGCGAACATCGTTACTTCCTTGCCCCAGCAGTGCATCGCTATGTACGACCTTGTAAGAGGTACCTTCGCATACGAGAAGCCTGTTGGATACGTAATTCTCGCTATATTCTTCGTGCTTCTTCTTCTCGCAACCATCCTTGCGATGACCGTATTCGTAATCTTCATTACCGGATCCGAGAGAAGAATTCCCGTTCAGTATGCAAAGAGAGTTGTCGGCCGTAAGATGTACGGCGGTCAGAGCTCTAATCTTCCCATTAAGCTCAACATGACCGGCGTTATGCCCGTAATCTTCGCTTCTTCCATCGTATCTCTTGTTCCCACCATTCTTATGCTTTGCGGCGTAACAGGTGAGGGCGAGGACTTCTGGAACTGGCTTGCAAGATTCCTTGGCTCTGACGGCATTGTTTACCCGATCGTATTCTTCATTCTTATCATTGGCTTTGCTTACTTCTACACTCAGATCACCTTCGATCCCGTTGAGGTTGCAAACAATCTTAAGAAGCAGGGTGGCGCTATCCCCGGTATCAGACAGGGCAGACCCACCTCTGACTATATCAAGAAGATTCTTAACAAGATCACCCTTGCAGGTGCCTTGTTCCTCAGTATCGTAGCGGTTCTTCCCGTTATCGCAGGTCCTCACATCGTTCAGCACATTGTAGAGTGGATCCTTTCCGGAAACACCTATTACAGCGCTGAGACTGTTGCGACTGCGGCTAAGTCTTATTCCAGCGTCTTCACCTTCGGTGGTACTTCGCTTATCATCGTAGTCGGCGTTGCGCTTGAGACCTTCAGAGAGCTCGAAGCACAGCTTACGATGCGTAACTACAAGGGCTTCCTTTAATAAAGTAAGCCACGCGTAGATTCACGTTTAAAGTTACCGTTTGTTCACTTGGCCGCGCGCTGAGTGGACAAAGGGCTGACTTTAAGAAAAGGGCGGGTCAGTTCGACCCATACACCAAATCGGACACAGCGTAATAAAGAGAGAATTCTGTATGATTATAATCAAGAAACCCGACCAAATCATGCTGATGAAAAAAGCAGGTAAGATAACCGCCGAGGCGCTCCTCGTAGCGCGCGACGCTATCAAGCCCGGTGTATCGACCAAAGAGGTGGATATGAAGATCCGCCGCTTCATTGAGAAGTGCGGCGCTCACCCCTCGTTCCTCGGTTACAACGGCTTCCCCGGAAGCGCTTGTATCTCAATTAACGACCAGGTCATACACGGAATACCCTCCGATCGAGTGATCATAAAAGAGGGAGATATCGTGAAGGTCGATGTCGGCGCTCGCTTCCGCGGCTATAATGGCGACAGTGCGAGAACGTTCCCTGTCGGCAAGGTAAGCGATGAGGCGTTGAGGCTAATTTCGGTCACAGAACAGAGCTTCTATGAGGCGATGAAGGTCGCAAAGGCCGGAAATCGAATCGGAGACATTGGACACGCGGTTGAAAGTTTCGTCATTTCAAATGGCTTCTCGGTAGTTAAGGATTACGTCGGTCACGGAATCGGCACGGAGCTCCACGAGGATCCGCAGATACCTAACTACGGCTCCGCCGGCAGGGGCGCAAGACTCTACACGGGTATGACCGTTGCCATAGAGCCTATGGTAAACGCAGGCGATTTCAGAGTGACCACAAAAAGAGACGGCTGGACGGTCGTAACGAGTGATGGCAGCCTGTCTGCCCATTACGAGAACACGATCGCTATCACAGACGGCGAACCGATTGTGCTTACTGATGCAGAAAACTAAACTGTACCGGTTAAACGGTTGAATAGGAGGATTTGTTCTTGTCTAAGAACGATTTGATTGAATTTGAAGATTGCGTCGTTGTGGAAGCACTTCCCAACACGGTCTTTAAGGTAAAGCTCCCGAACGGTATGATCGTTACGGCGACCATCTCGGGTAAGCTTCGTATGAATTATATCAAGATTCTCGTTGGCGACACGGTTACCGTTGAGGTATCTCCCTATGATATCTCCCGCGGACGTATCACCTGGAGAAAGAAGTAATAATTTCCGAAATCTGAAAGGAAAGGTATTAGAAATGAAAGTTAAGCCTTCCGTCAAAAGAATTTGCGAAAAGTGCAAGATCATTAAGAGACACGGAAAAATAATGGTCATCTGCGAGAATCCCAAGCACAAGCAGCGTCAGGGCTGATTTGTTTAGGAATTCATATAACGCAATTCAGACGACATTAAATTAAAAAAGGAGTATATATCGAAAATGGCTCGTATAGCTGGTGTTGATATTCCCAATAACAAGCGCATAGAAATCGCGCTCACATACATTTACGGTATCGGTCTCAAGAGCTCTCAGGACATTCTCGCTAAAACCGGCGTTAATCCTGACACTCGTGCTAAGGACCTTACCGAGGCTGAGGTTGCATCTCTCAGAGATGAGATCGAAGCAAACTACAACGTAGAGGGTGACCTCAGACGTGAAGTAGCTCTTAACATCAAGAGCTTGGTTGAAATTAATTGCTATCGCGGTATCAGACACAGAAAGGGTCTCCCTGTAAGAGGTCAGCGTACCAAGACTAACGCAAGAACAAGAAAAGGTCCCGCAAAGACCATTGCTAACAAGAAAAAGTAAAGGAGTGACCTAAGATGGCTGTAAAGAAGGTTGTTAAGAAGCGCCGCGAGCGCAAGAACGTCGAGAAGGGCGTAGCTCATATCCGTTCTACTTTCAACAATACAATCGTTACCATTACCGACGTACAGGGTAATGCAATCGCATGGGGAACTTCCGGTGAGATGGGCTTCAAGGGTTCCAAGAAGTCTACTCCTTACGCAGCTCAGACTGCAGCAGAGCACGCTGCAAGAATCGCTGTTGACAACGGTATGAAGACCGTTGAGGTTCTCGTTAGAGGTCCCGGAGCAGGCAGAGAGTCCGCAATCCGCGCTCTCGCTACCGCAGGTCTCGAAATCACAATGATCAAGGACGTTACACCTATTCCTCACAATGGTTGTCGTCCTCCTAAGCGCAGACGCGTTTAATCAAAAGGGAGGTAAATGAAAAATGGCTAGATATACAGGTCCTAACTGTAAAATGTGCCGCCGCGAGGGTTGCAAGCTCTACCTCAAGGGTGAGAGATGTACCAACGGCAAGTGCGCATTCGATCACAGAAGCACAGCTCCCGGTCAGCACGGCGCAGCTCGCAAGAAGGTAGGCGAATACGGCAAGCAGCTTCGCGAGAAGCAGAAGGCTAGACGTTACTACGGCGTTCTTGAGGGTCAGTTCAAGCACTACTATGAGCTTGCTGAGAAGCAGGAAGGTATCACAGGTGCAAACCTTCTTATCCTTCTTGAGAGAAGACTTGACAACGTAGTATACAGAATGGGTATGGCAGCATCCAGAAAGGAAGCTCGTCAGCTTGTTCTTCACGCTCACTTCACTCTTAACGGCAAGAAGGTTACTATTCCTTCTCTCCTTGTTAAGGCAGGCGACGTTATCGCTGTTAAGGAAACCAGCAAGGAAAGCGTAAAGATCAAGGCACTCTGCGACGGTCTTGCAACTGCAGTGACCCCCAAGTGGCTTGAGAACGATGCAGCAAATCACCTCACCAAGGTTGTATCTCTTCCCGCAAGAGAGGATATCGACTTCGAGTTCGAGGAGCAGCTCATCGTCGAGCTCTATTCCAAGTAATCCCTCCGGTGCCGTGCGAAAATAAATATGAAGACAACTATTGTTTTCATATTTTCGCAATACGGTTACAGGTTTTATTAGAAGTTAAAAATCAAATAAAAACAGGAGGCTATTGTTAAGATGAAAGAAATGGAGAAGTTTAATATAACCGTTACCGAGCTTACCGAAGACGGTAAGGAAGCGATCTTCGTAGTCGAGCCCCTCGTTTCGGGCTACGGCATCACTATCGGAAACTCGCTTCGTAGAGTTCTTCTCTCTACAATTCCCGGTTATGCGGCTACCAGCATCAGAATCGACGGCGTATTGCACGAGATCTCTGCTTGCAATGGTGTAAAGGAAGATGTTCCCGAGATCGTTCTTAACGTGAAGGGCATCATCGCTAAGCTTCACACTCAGGAGCCTAAGACTGTCGTTATCGACGTTACCGGTCCCTGCAATGTTACCGCCGGCGACATTACACCCGATGCTGAGGTTGAAATTCTCAACCCCGAACATCACATCTGCACCGTTAGCGAGAACGCTCGTTTCTATATGGAGATCACCTTTGATAAGGGACGTGGTTACCACCTCTCCGAGGCAAACAAGCAGAACTACCTCGCAACCGTAGGTGTAAACGTTGGTGCTCCTATCGGTCTTATCTTCATTGATTCTATTTTCACACCCGTATACAAGGTTGAGTTCAATGTAGAAAACACCCGTGTAGGAAATATCACGGATTATGACAAACTCACTATAAAGGTTCTTACAAACGGAACTATTACAGCTAAGGAAGCGGTTTCGCTCGCTGCTAAGGTTCTCAATGATCACCTCAAACTCTTCATCGATATGTCCGACGAGGCAAAGACTGCCGAGACGCTCGTAGATCGACCGGAGGTTAAGAGGGATAAGGTACTCGAGATGACCATTGAGGAGCTTTTCTTGTCTGTCAGAAGCTTCAATTGCTTGAAGCGTGCCGGCATTGACACGGTTGAAGATTTGATTAACCGCACCGAAGAGGATATGATCAAGGTTCGTAACCTTGGCCGTAAGTCCCTCGAGGAAGTTATCCAAAAGCTTAGCTCTTTGGGCCTTAGCCTGAAGAAAGACGAAGAATAAGATATTAGGAGGACATAACAAATGAGAAAGCTTGGCAGAACTACTGCACAGCGTAAAGCTATGCTCAGAGGTATGGTAACTCTTCTTCTTGAATGTGGCAAGATCGAGACCACTTACACAAGAGCTCAGGAGGTTTCCGCTAAGGCGGACGAGATGATCACCCTCGGTAAGAAGGGCGGTCTCGCAAACTACAGAGCAGCTCTTGAGTACATCACCAAGGAAGACGTTGCTAAGAAACTATTCTCCACGATCGCTCCTCAGTACGCTGAGGTAGAGGGCGGTTACACCCAGATCTACAAGATGGGTCCCCGTCGTGGCGACGGCGCAGAGACTGCTATCGTAAGACTCGTAGCTGTTGACGCACCCGCAGAAGAGACTTCTGAGAAGTAATTAGTTACTTTAAATATTAAAAGCCTACCGAGAAATCGGTAGGCTTTCTTTTGTTGACACAATAGAGATGGCGTTGTGCTCTTAGGAACACAACGCCATTGCGCCGGATTTGCTAACTTATAGTAGTCAATTTTTGACTTATTCCTCGTTTTTGAACTCCTCGATGGGAGTGGCATTAAGTCCGACTGCGTCCTCAACGGGCATAGCAAATGCGATACCCTGGCCGGGAGTGTTAAGTCCGACTGCCTTGTAGAGCGCGTGGAGAATATCGTTCTTAAGGGAGGATTCAACAAGGATCATTACGATCTCCTTCTCGGGCTGGATAGCGATTCCGTAGAGCTTCTCAGCCTCGAGGTTTGCCGTTCCGCGTCCTCTTATAACCGTACCGCCTCTTGCGCCAAGCTCTCTTGCCGCATCCATAACCGCCTCTGAGAAGCCGGAGTTAACTATACACATTATTACTTCGTGCTTGTAGCTTTTCATATTAAACCTCCACTTGTTGTATTGCTAAGGAACTGATAGATTGCGACACCGATAGTGCTCGTCATGGGCACGGTGTAGGCGATACCCTTACCGCCCTTTACCGTCTTGAACTTTTCCTCGAGCTCGCTAAGCGCCGCGCGGCTCTTGTCGCGTCTTACCACGCTGATGATCACCGACTTTTCGGAGTCCGTAAGACCGAGAAGGCTCTGGATGCTTGTGTCTGCCGTTCCGTTTGCAGCGAGCACGAGCTGCATATTGATCTCGAATTTCTGGAGCACGTCAACGTAGAATTCCGCTTTGTTACGGTTTACGATTGTAAAGAGAAGCATCAGCTTCTTTGGGGCTGTCATTCCCGTAGAGCGCGCGGTCTCGCTTGTAGTGGGCTTTGCGCCTTTTTTAATTCTGTAAGCTCTTGCCATATCCTCAGCCTCCTTACATAAAGTCTATGATCTGCTCGTCGTCCGCGCTGAGTATCTTCTTCATCGCGATGCCGTCGCTGATCTTCTTGGAGATGATCGATCTGAAGCCGAGCAGCTGAATTGTGATAAGAGGAGCCATAGCAACCATCGCTACGATTCCGAATGCGTTGGAGAGAATGCTGTCAACACCGCCCGTAACACCTGCGCATACGCCTACCGCGAAGGGAAGGATGAAGCTCGAGGTGAGAGGACCGGATGCAACTCCGCCCGAGTCAAACGCGATTGCGGTGTAAAGACCTGGGACGAAGAAGGACAACCCTAAGGATATCATATATCCGGGGATAAGATAGAACAGTATACTGAAGTCGAAGATAATTCTTACGATGGACAGACAGATAGACAGACCGACACCAATAGACAACGCTATCATCATCGATTTTCTGCTGACTGTACCCTCGGTGATCTCCTCAACCTGCTTGTTAAGCACGTGTACCGCGGGCTCCGCGAGCACGACGACCATACCGATAACAAGGCTGAAGATGATTGCCACGACCTTATTGCCCGCGATCTCCGTGCCGAGCTTGTAGCCGATAGGCATAAAGCCGATCTTAACCGCAGAGAGGAAGATAACAAGACCGAGGAAGGTGTAGCCGATACCGACCGCGATCTGGATAAGTCTCTTTTTGGGGAGCTTAAGCACCGCGATCTGGAGCGCAACAAAGAACAGCACGATAAGTCCGAGGGCTATGAGCACCTCCTTCGCAGTCTCGAGGATCGCCTCGATAATGTGCGAGAAACCGTAGTTGAGAATGTACTGAGAGAGGTCATAGGGCTCCATCTCTCCCGAAACGGTACAACCGAGTACAAGCACCGCGAGAATAGGACCTACGGAGCAGAGCGCGATAAGACCGAAGGAGTTTTCACTCGCGTCCTTACCGCCGATCGTTGCCGCGATACCCACGCCCAGCGCCATGATGAAGGGAACTGTGATAGGACCTGTGGTAACTCCGCCGGAGTCAAATCCCATGGGGATAAGATCGCTGTTTCCGCTTGCGATAAGTATAGACGTTACCGCGAAGAGCAGCATATAGAAGAACATAAGCAGCTTCGAGAGCGAGGTTCTCGTTACTATCTTGATTATCGAGATAACAAGCAACAGACCAACGCCCGCGCCTACCGTAAAGATAAGGAGCTTCGGGTTCATTATCATCGATACCTGGTTTGCAAGCACCGTAAGGTCGGGCTCAGCAACCGTAATAAGTATTCCCATTGCGAAGCATACGCCGAGGAGCAGGGGAAGGCTCCTGAGCTTTGTAAGTCCCGAGCCGATATGCTCACCCATAGGCGTCATCGCAAGGTCAGCGCCGAGATTGAACAGCGCTATACCGAGTATAAGAAATACTGCCGAAATGAGAAATACGACTATTTCAGGCGTAGTAAAGTTGATAAGTGGTGTGAAATTAAGTACGAAAACGATGGCCACTATCGGAAGCACCGATATGAGTGATTCCTTAAGCTTTTTGACTAAAACCGAATGCAATTTTTGTCATACCTCCCATTAATTATTTATTCTACTATTATTGTATCACATATTTACAAAAATGTCAAATGATCATTGTGTATTTTTTATAAAACAAATTGTGAAATATTCCTAAACGAGCAATGAAAAAGACCATCTCAGGGCGATTTGCTCCGGAGATGGCCTATCTTTTATCTACTTTTATGCTTCAACTCGAGCAGCCTGACGTTTTCCTCCACCTTTCGCTTGTGCAAGGGATACCAAAACCACAGTATCAAGGCCAAAGCACCGAAGCCGAGGGCGGGGACGAGAGTTGAGATGTCGTACACACCCCTCAGCACTCCCTCGTCAAAGGCTGTCTTATCACTGTATCCTATCGCGGATAACAGAGCTCCCGTCAGACCTGCAGACGCCGCCTGACCGAGCTTTCTCGCGAAGGAGTAGAGCGCATATATCGAGCCGTCCTCACGCCGTCCGTTTCTTAATTCTGCATCGTCTATAACGTCTGTTATAAGCGCCCAGGACACCATCGCAAATATGCCAAGTCCGAGCCAGCTCACGAGATTGACCAAAACGTAAATCCACACGTTTTCAGGCCTGATTGCAAATAAAAGTATGCATACAGCCGCCGCAAGCAGGTTTGACGCCGCGCTTATCTCTGCTTTGCCGAATCGTTTGGCAAGCGGCTTTGCCACCGCCGCCGCGATCATCATACCGCCCATCATAGCCAGCGTTGAGACCGATTGAGCCCTCACGTTACCGTAGTAGTTAGGGTATATATAGTTCGACATTGATTGCATTGTCAGCTGAGCTAGCAGCATCACGATCGAGCCTACGATGATTGAGATGAGAGCTCTGTTTTTTATGGCATCCCCAAGCATCCTGCCCACACTCGGTTGTTCTCTCGGAGCGGTATCGCTTACCACACGCTCGGTCGTCAGGGTATAGCAGAGCAGATAGCAAATTATCGAGAGAATTGAGAAGATTCCCGCGATAAGGGTAAACCTCGGACCGTTCAAGACGGTATTCTCTCCGACCTTGTCGTATGCGAATAGGGGAATGCCCGCGCCTACGATAACTCCCGCGAGGGTGCTGCCCATTGTTCTGAAGGTAGAGAGCGACTGTCTGTCGCCCGGCTCCGGAGAGATCGATGATGCCATAGAGCCGTAGGGGATGTTGATCGAGGTGTAGAAGATCGAGCCCCAGAGTATATACGTCACCACAAGCCAGGTGATCTTAAACCACATAGCCGCTCCCGCAAACGCGCTTTGGTATATAAGGAAGGAGGCTATTGCCACCGGCGCCGCCATTCGTCTTATCCAGGGCTTGAACTTGCCCACCTCGGTCACCCGCGATCTATCCGCGATACGGCCCATCGTTACGTCGGTAAAGCCGTCGACAAATCTTGCAAAGGTTATAACAAGTCCGACTATCCACGGCGCGATCCCCATAACGTCGGTGTAAAATTTCAAGAGAAAGCTCGACGAAAGTATAAAGGTAAAATCGTTTCCAAAATCTCCAAACAGGTATCCGAGCTTGTCGCGTAAGCCGAACGGTCGGCTCTCATTTATCCTTGAGATGCTCATATTTATCTCCTTTATCCCCTCGCGGCAAGATGTGATATCCGCCTCGGGAAGACGTTTTTTGCGTTATAACACTATTTTGTCTTAAGAAAAGGAAAATAAACGCTCGGCATATATTTTACCTATAATTGGAAAGTAAACATTACAAATCTACGCTTAAAATGGTTAATCCGCTTTTTGACGCTTTGCATATTAGCTTTTTGGTGTTTGAGGCGATGTGCCTTGCGTAGCATATAACAAAATCGGATTTTTTAATCAGAAGATCATTTCTTTTTGATATTCTGAAGCGCGGAGGCACGCCCTCTAATTCTTCTGAGAAAACCGTGTTTTCCTGATGTTCGTTTAAAGCTTTTTCATCAATTCGCGACAGATAAATAGAATAGCTTATTTCGGTGCCTTCCTCTACAAGCGCTTGCAGGACTGCTTGGACGATATAATCAAAATTTCCGTTATTACCGACCAGATATTCTTTTATTCTATGATTTTCAGATAAATAAATTATTTTCTTTTTAACTTCATTAAATAAATTTAGCGGCGCATCTCTGTGGCCGAAAAACGTACAATACATACGAAATCTCTCCTGAATGTGGGATATATCGTAATTATACCACAAATAAAACAAAAATGCGATATATCCCACACGATATATCGCAAATTTAATTAAAATAATGGTATAATGATATATTAGGAGCTTGTATGAATACCAAAGAAGCGGTTGCGAAAAGAATAATTGAACTTTGCTCTGAGAGAAATATGGCGACTAACGCACTTGCTAATATTTCGGGCGTTTCACCATCAACCGTATATAGTATGCTGAATGAAAAAAGTCAGAATCCCGGTGTAGTATCTATAAAGAAGCTGTGTGACGGACTTGATATAACTCTTAGAGAATTTTTTGATTCTCCGATTTTTGATAACATAGAGCAAGAAATAAAGTGAAAAAAGGTGTGCCGCGAAGGTACACCTTTTTTACTGTCAAAATTATATCATCAATTCGCTCACAAGGCTTGTGAATTCCTTGGGATCATCGAGCGCAACGCCGCCGATAAGACAAGCCTCGCCGAAGAGCACCTTCGCGTACTTTGCGAGTCTGTCCTTGTCGCTCTCGTAAAGGGCGGCGAGCTTTTCTGCGATCGGGTGATTCATATTGATCTCGAGCACAACACTCGCGCTCGGAACACCCATCTCGGCGCCGGGCATCTTCTTGAGTATCTTCGCCATCTCGAGCGAGAGGTCGCCCTCGCTTGACAGACATACCGCGTGCTCTGCAAGTGCGCCATTCCACTTGACCGCGCTAACCTTGCCGATTGCCTCCTTCATAAAGGTGAGCATCTCCTCCGAGCTCTCATTCTTCGACTTCTCAGCCTCCTTCTCGTCCTCGGTGAGCAGGTCGAGAGCCTCTGCGGTCACGTTCTTGAATTCCTTGTCCTGATACTTGCCGAGGAGCTTCAATGCGAACTCATCCACGTCGTCTGTGAGATAGAGCACCTCGTAGCCCTTTGCCTTGACGGTTGCCACCTGCGGAAGAATCTCGATCTTATCGATACTCTCGCCTGCGGCGTAGTAGATGGCCTTCTGCTCGTCCTTCATTCCGTCCACGTATTCCTTGAGTGACACGTACTTGTTACCTTCGCCCGATGAGTGGAAGAGCAGGAGGTCTTTGAGGTTGTCCGCGTTCATTCCGTAGTCGGCGTATACACCGTACTTGAGCTGAATGCCAAATGCGTCGAAGAACTTATCGTACTCCTCACGGTCGGTCCTCATCATCTTTTCTAGCTCGCTCTTGATCTTTTTCTCGATAGCCTTCGCCATCACCTTCAGCTGTCTGTCGTGCTGGAGTATCTCACGCGAGATGTTGAGCGACAGATCCGACGAGTCAACGATTCCGCGCACGAAGCCGAAGTAGTCGGGCAACAGGTCTGCGCACTTTTCCATTATCATAACACCCGACGAGTAGAGCTCAAGTCCCTTTTCATACTCCTTGGTGTAGTAGTTGTAGGGCGCTCTCTTCGGGATAAAGAGCAGGGCGGTGTAGGTTGCCGTGCCCTCGCTCTTCTGAGTGATGACCTTAAGAGGACCTTCAAAGTCGTAGAACTTCTCTCCGTAGAACGACTTGTATTCCTCGTCCGTTACCTCGCTCTGCGCCTTCTTCCAGATGGGAACCATACTGTTGAGCGTTTCGACGGTGGTCACGTTCTTGTACTCGTTTTCGGTACCCTCGACCTTCTCGCGTCTTGTCACGGGCATCTTGATGGGGTATCTGATGTAGTCGGAGTATTTTCTGATAAGGCCGCGGATTCTGTATTCCTCGAGGAATTCGGAGTATTTCTCGTCTTCACCGTCCTCCTTGATATAGAGTGTGATCTCCGTGCCGAAGCTCTCCTTCCCGCACTCCTCGATAGTGTAGCCGTCGACACCCTCAGACGTCCATTTGTTTGCTACCTCCGCGCCAAACGGACGGGATACTACCTCGATCTTGTCCGCTACCATGAATGCGGAGTAGAAGCCTACGCCAAACTGACCGATAATATCTACGTCATCACCCTTGTCGCCCTCGCGCTTGAAATCAAACGAGCCGCTCTTTGCGATAGTGCCGAGATTGTTCTCGAGCTCCTCCGCCGTCATTCCGCAGCCGTTGTCGCTGATCTTCAGCGTTTTTTCTTCCTTATTAATATTAATAAAGATAGAATAATCCGAGTGTCCGAGACTCACCGAGTCATCGGTCAGGGATCTGAAGTAGAGCTTGTCGATAGCGTCACTCGCGTTGGATATAAGCTCTCTTAAAAATATCTCCTTGTGAGTGTATATGGAGTTTATCATCATATCAAGGAGCTTCTTGGACTCCGTTTTGAATTGCTTCTTTCTCATTATTTGCCTCTTTTCTGCAGTATTCGCTATTTTTAGCACTCGCAAACCTTGAGTGCTAATTTATTATATCACTGTATATTCGGGAAGTCAAGAACAAATTGTTAATAATAATGACTAAAATAATTAACTGCGCTATTATTCAAGCAAATGCGACTTTATCTGCCTCGGTTTATGTATATGCCGCATCTGATTTATATGAAAGTTGCACAAATATCCAAAAACATTCTTGTGTATTTGTGCAAAATGCTCTTTTTAAAAAAACTTCGAAAAAAATTAAAAAAACTGCTTGACTTTTCTGAATCTTTGCGGTATAATAGACAAGCGCGTAAAACGAGGGACACCTCGGAGCGCGAAAAATTGCTCATTGAAAATTGAACAACATGAAATTTCGAGCACTGAAAAGTGCAGAGATCTCGTTAATACACTTTGAAAAAAGAAACTCAAAAGTAAAAAAGATAGCTAGTAAAAAGCTCTAAGAAGATGTTGAGTGTTCT
>JAFTKM010000012.1 GCA_017453245.1 Clostridia bacterium | reverse complement strand
TTGCATTTATCCTCCACCGTCGCATAGTCGTCGCCTATCGCCTCCGCAAGTCTACGGCTCTGCCGACTCCTTGCTTTGGGCGGTTTCGCTGCGTAAAAACAACACTCAGTTGTTTTTACTTGCTACATTCTGCATTTTGCATTGGCGCTTAGCGCCTAGCGCCGTCCCCTACCATTTCTTCTTAATCCTCGCCGAGCGAGGATATCATCTACCCAAGGTAGATATCATACGGTAAAACACATTTGACCATATATCATCCGACATCGTCGGATATCATTGGCGCATCGCGCCACAATTTCGCGCTTGGCGCTTCGCATTTCGCACTTTTCTTTCTCTCTTGACTGCGGGACAAATATATGATATGATATATTTGTAAATATATCCAAAGGTTATCCTGCGTTACACCAGCTTAAAGGAGAACAAAAATGCTACGTTTATGGAAAAAAGCCTTATCCGTTGTTTTAGGGTTAACAATATTACTATCATCGCTTGCGCTTGTACCTGCGAGCGCTTCTGTGCCGGGTGGCTCGGGCATCGCACAGGCGGGCGGGTGGTTTGAATCCGCTTATGCCGAGTGGGCGCCGATTGACGGAGCGGACGGCTACAACGCATATATATCGGAGAGTGGCTCCGACTCCTGGGCAAGGATAGACAGCGCTCTGATACGTCGGTATTCCGACCTTTACCGAGTTGATGCGGTAGGCCTCAAGGCGGGCGAGTACAGAATAAAGCTAGTACCTCTTGGCGGAGGCGTCGAGCTTACCGATAGCGCGCTTGTCACAGACGCCTTGACGGTCCTTCCCTACGACCGCTCGGGCTACGCTCACTTTAACTACACGGAGGGTGTCGGCGCATACAATGATGACGGCACGCTCAAGGATGGCGCGATAGTCCTCTACGTCACTGAGGAGAACAAAAACACCGTCTCTGTAACCTCAAAGGACGGCACGACGGTCACGGGTATCGGTAACATTCTTAACTCGGTCGGCAAGGACGTCGGCGGAGGAGTCAACTCAAAGGGCGGTATCGCCAACACCAACTCGGACATCTTAAGAAAGCTTGCCAAGGACGGCACACCCCTTGTTATCCGTATAATCGGCAACGTCACCGCCCCCGCGGGGCTCACGGCGTACAACTCGGTCGATTACGGCGGAAGTGTCGGTGACAACGGCTTTATGGCGAGAATGAGCGGCGGCAAGGATATCACCGTCGAGGGTATCGGCTATGATGCGGTAATGAACGGCTGGGGTCTGCACTTCATCTGCCAGAGCAGTGATTACTCACAGGGCTTTGGCAAGAGCTTTGAGGTCAGAAACATAACCTTCAAGAACGTCCCCGAGGACTGTGTCGGTATGGAGGGACAGCAGGAGGATTCCACGCTCACCGCGCCCGTAGAGCGCTGTTGGATACATCACTGCACCTTCTACGCTCCCGTTATCGCAAATCCCGCGGAGAGCGACAAGGACGGCGGTGACGGTGCCTGCGACTTCAAGCGTGGTCAATACTTCACAAACTCCTATTGTTACTATAACGGATATCACAAGACAAATCTCGTCGGCTCGTCCGATACTTCCCTTCAGTATCATATGACCTACCATCACAACTACTGGAAGGACTGTGAGTCACGCGGACCGCTTGCGCGTCAGGCGAATATCCATATGTACAACAACATCTTCGAAGGACAGACGTCCTACTGTATGAATCCGAGAGCCAACGCGTACATCTTCTCGGAGTACAATCTGTTCTTTGAGAGTAAGAATCCCGTCGACGTCAAGGAGGGCGCGGTAAAGAGCTATAACGACTCCTTCACAAGCTGTACGGGCAACAATCACGCAACGGTGGTTGCCGACAGATCGGAGACGGTTTCCTCGGGAAATAAGTACGCAAGCTTTGACACGTCCCCCACCTTAAGCTATATTCCCGCAGGCGATTACGTGATTCAGGAAAGCATCGCGGATATGAGGGCGCAGGTCCTTGCCTACGCGGGCACCGAGAAGGAAAATATCCTCACCCCGGGCAAGGTAAACGCGTCGGTCATTCCCCTCGATCACTATCCCACCGCGGCTGTGGTCCTTGATTATGACGCGGCTCTTAATAAAACAAATATCCCCGCCTCGGGCACTTACGGTAATATCGTATTTAACCTTTCCAAGTTTAATGCCGAGTACATCGGCGTTGGCGGAGATCAGGTCGGCTGCAACGTCGTGTTCTACGTAGATACGGCGGTCAACGTCACCGTTACACAGCACTCGGGAAGCTCCTACAATTCTGTACTTTGCAACGCTTATGGCGAGTCTCTGCTCGTCGGCGGAGGAACGGTAGAAAATCTGCCCTCGGGCTACTACTTCATTCAATCCGACGCCTACGACGTGGGTAGCGGAAAGTACAAGGAGGCGAGGCTCTCAGGCCTTACCATTACCGCGGTTGATCCGAATGCGGCAACAAATCCCATTCCAAAGCCTCCCGTAAGCGGAGGTGATAGCGGCTCGGGTGATAGCGGCTCGGGTGACAGCGGCTCGGGTGACAGCGGCAGCACAGACTCCACCGTAACGAGTGGCACGGTTATCACCGCTGACTCCGAGATACACAGCTTTACAAAGGACGGAAAGACCGATCCCGAGGGCTTCTTCACCATTGTGGGCAACACCTCAACCTCAAAGGGCAGCGTCACCTTCTCAGGTGAGACTCTGTCGACCTGCCTCAAGATCGAGAGCTCCACGAGCATCACCTTTACCGCAGAGGCGGACGGAACTCTGGTGCTTGTTTTCGGCGGTACTACAAGCGCGTCGGGTAAGGCGATAAAGGTTGACGGCACGTCCTATGATATAGCATCGTCACAGGTGCTTGAGCTCTCGATGAAGAAGGGCTCGCACACTGTCACGAAGGACGACTCCATCAATCTCTTCTATATGGCGTTTGTTCCCGCATCAGGCGCCGAGCACACTCACAGCTATACCGAGAAGGTCACACTCGAGGCCACCTGCACCGAGGCGGGACAGATAACCTACACCTGCGAGTGCGGTGACTACTACACCTCAGTTATCGAGGCGGCGGGACATAGCTACACCGCAGAGACTACGGTCGAGGCGACCTGCACTAAGTCGGGACTCCTTACCTACACCTGTAAGTGCGGCGAATCCTACACCTCGGTTACCAAGGCTCTCGGTCACAGCTACACAGAAAATATCACAGCCGAGGCCACCTGCACCGAGGCGGGACAGATAACCTACACCTGCCATTGCGGTGACTACTACACCAAGACTATAAAGGCTCTCGGACATAGCTACACATCCGAGACCATAAAAGAGGCCACCTGCACCGAAGCGGGACTCATCACCTACACCTGCGAGTGCGGTGACTCATACACCAAGGAAGCGAAGGCTCTTGGCCATAGCTATGAAAACGGCGTCTGCGTAAGCTGTAGCGCCGAGGAGCCTATGGATGCCACCAAGCCTGATGATGGCGAGGCGGATGCCCCCGCAGATGGTGACGGAGAAAGCGGCGATAAGGCCCCCGAGGACACCGATAAGCCCGCGGGCGATACTGACGGTGACTCTGACGAGGAGCTTGGATTCTTCGCGCGGATTTGGCGCGCAATCATCGAGTTCTTCAAAAAGCTTTTTGGCAAAAGCGAGACTTAATTACAGCAAAATGACAATTTGAGTTTGCTTTTATAGGCATTTTGACAACATTATCTTATCTTTGATATATCCACGCGAGGCTCTGCTCAGTCGGAGCCTCGTTTTTGCGCTTTGCGACTCACGGCAGGAGCAAGCCCCCGCCCTACGGTTTGTGCCTCGCCCCCTCATTTTGCATTTTGCATTCTGCATTTTGCATTGGCGCATAGCGCCTCGCGCCCCCGCCCTACGGTTTGTGCCTCGCCCCCTCATTTTGCATTCTGCATTTTGCATTCTGCATTGGCGCATCGCGCCGAAGTTCCGCATTGGCGCAGCCTTGCATTTGCGGCTCTGGCGCATCACTTCGCGCTTGGCGCTTCGCATTTCGCATTTTAAAAACATCTCCTTCTTTTCGTAAATCGGAGGCGTAAGCCGACAAAATCGCGTAAGCGAAGAAAAAATATATTGTGTATTTAATGTGTTTTTATTGTGTATTTATTGTGTATATTATATCTGACTAGATTATGTATTTATTATAGTACTATATTATCTTACTATATTATTGGTCCTGATTTTTAGGACGGTCGACACCTAAAATTTAGTATGGCGACTCCTAGAATTTAGACTGCCACACCTAGGATTTGACAGACCCACCTAATTTTTAGGCTACCACACCTAGAATTCAGACTACCTATCCTAGTTTTTTAGCGACCAATCCTAAGTTTTAGGCTTCCACTCCTAAAATTTTGATCTCGGACTACATTTTTTGCACGTCGACCTGCTTTTTTTGCAACGCGCATCACCGCTTTTTTTGCATAAATTTATCCACGTCCTTCTCCGCCCTCCATTTATGGGCGTTTTTTTGTTTTGTTTGCACAAGATGGGCGAGCTTATGCCCCGAATTTTTGACAGGGTACTATACTTACAAAGCGGTGGGAATGGTGTATAATAGAATTAAAGATAGGAGGTAATAATTATGACATTGTGCTTGGAAATTAATAAGAACAAAAAGAGCGATACCCTCGATATGGTGGAGGACGAGGGCGTCGTAATTGTGAGGGGCTTTATGCGAAAGGAGCTGAAGCTTGAGAAAACCGAGCTTATCGTCTATGCTATAATCTACGGCTTCCATACTAGCGGATGCAGCTTTACGGGGAGTGTGAAATATCTGTCGGAATGGTCGGGCAGCGGAAGGACGGCGGTAAAGGGGGCGCTCCGAAGCCTCGAAGAAAAGGGGTATATCATAAGAAATACAAAAAGGGTAAAAAATATCGAATATAACGAATACATGATAAATGCAAAATGCAAAATGCAGAATGCAAAATGAGGGACGAGGTACAAACCGTAGGGACCGGCGGTCTCGCCTGCGGGCTCGGGCGCCTCGGGGGAAAACGATACTCAATCGTTTTCTAACACCCTCGGTTTCGCTACGCTACCACGACGGTCCGTCAATGCCAAGCGCGAAGTGTTGAATGACGGGCGATTTGAACTTTTTATTTCCAAGACGGCTATTGCATTTTCAGGCCAAGGATGATATACTAGTGCTGTAAACCATTTATTCCGGAGGATATTATGAGAAAGTATGATATAGCGGCGTTTGTGTGGCCGTCCTACACAGGAGACGAGCTTCGCTCAAGAATGTTCTGGCCGAAGGGCGAGGGCGAGTGGCAGACCGTACGCACGGCAGAGGCGAAGTTTGAAGGTCACACCTGGCCGAGAAAGCCTCTCTGGGGCTACGTCAATGAGGCAGACCCCGAGGTTATGGAGATGGAGATACGCGAGGCGACGCGCCACGGTGTCAACGTCTTTATCTACGACTGGTACTGGTTTGACCGCCGTCCCTTCCTTGAGAATTGCCTCAACGACGGCTTTCTGAAGGCGAAAAACTGCCAAGATATGCAGTTCTACATAATGTGGGCGAACCACGACGCAAATCACCTGTGGAACAAGGAGCTCTCCGACACCGAGTGCGGCGAGACCGTCATCTGGAAAGGTGGAATTGACCGCGAGGGCTTTGAGGTAATGGCGGAGCGCCTTGTGGACAAGTACTTCCACCTCGACAACTACTACAAGATAGACGGCTGTCCCGTCTTTATGATCTACGAGCTCTCTACCCTTGTCGACGGCTTCGGCGGTATCGACGCGACGGTGGAGGCGCTTAAGTGGCTGCGCGAGATGGTGAAGTCGAGGGGATACAAGGATGTCCACCTGCAGATAACCGGCAGAGGCGGTAATACGCTCAATATGTCGGGCATCGACTCCTCGCTCGTCATCGACTCGAAGGAGGTCATGGAGAAGCTCTCTATCGACAGCTTCACCCACTATCAGTTCGTGCATTTCACCGACATTGACCGCGACTATAACGAGATAATGGAGGACGTTAAGGCCGTGTGGGAGAGCGCCGAGGAGACCTACGGTATTCCCTACTACCCTCACGTTTCCTGCGGTTGGGATAACAACCCCCGCTTCAAGAAATTCCGCCCCGGAGTGGTGAAGAATAACACTCCCGAAAACTTCGAGCGTGCTATGCGCGCGGCAAAGGAATACGCCGACCGCCATCCCGAAAGGCCCGCCCTCATCACCGTCAACTCCTGGAATGAGTGGACTGAGACCTCATATCTCGAGCCCGACGACTTCTACGGCTACGGCTACCTCGAGGCGATAAAGAAGATCTTCGTTGACGGAGAGTGATGCGGAGTGTGTATGAAGTTCTTTAAACCGCGCGGATTTATGCAAATGCTGAGGCTAAGACTGCTCTACCGCGAGGCATTCCCAAGGTGTGAGAGAAAGCCCTTCTCTATCATAAAGGCGATGTCCGAAAGGGGCAAAACCGACCTCTGGTACTTTGAGGACGATGGGGAATTTGCCGGTCTCTGCGCCACGATAAACGGCTCCGATGCCATTCTCATAGACTACCTCGCGGTAGCAAAAAGACGGCGCGGCACAGGTGTCGGCACACGTATGCTAAGGTCCCTGCTCGAGCACTACAAGGACTTTGGAGTATTCCTCGAGATCGAGAAATTAAACCCCGAGGCAAAGAATAACGACGAGCGTATCCGCCGCCGTGAATTCTACCTTAAGGCAGGGCTCGAGCCTATGGGTACCTACGTCAAGCTCTTCGGAGTGGATATGGAGCTGCTCGGCAAGAACTGCCAGCTCACCTTCGACGAGTACCGCGATTTTTACCTCGTCAACTACGGCAAATTCGCATATGATCATATCGCTCCCATCGACGAGTAAAACAAAAAGCACCACGTTTTGTGGTGCTTTTGCTATTTTTAGTTGTCAAAACACTTTATTTATTATCCAATAGATGCAAAGTGATTTCTTCAACTGGATTTTTGAGATAGTTGCCACGTACTTCTACCCAGATAATCAAGCGAAAGCGTATCCGAGAGCTCGCTCGCGAGGACGCTCGCGCAGATTGCTCCGCGGCTACTCGCCCGAAGGGAGAGTGTGTGCAAAGCACAAGAGCGGTTACGCTCTAAGCCGCATAGGAGTAAGCAATAGAAATCTATTGCGAGCTTGGTCGAAAAGGCGGGAAATACGCAAAATACATCAACCGAGTATTGCTCTGTCACTACTAAATTCATCCCCACTCGCCTTGGAGAACAATCCGAGAAGCTGCTCGACTGTGAGCTTCTCTTTTTCCTCGCCCGAGACGTCGACGATGATTCTGCCCTCGTGCATCATTATCAGGCGGTTGCCGTATCTGATGGCGTCGCGCATATTGTGAGTGATCATTACGGTGGTGAGGTTATGCTCCTTGACGATCTTCTCGGTTATCTGGAGCACCTTAGCGGCGGTCTTTGGGTCAAGGGCGGCGGTGTGCTCGTCGAGAAGAAGGAGCTTAGGCTCCTTTATGGTAGCCATAAGGAGGGTGACAGCCTGTCTCTGTCCGCCCGAGAGGAGTCCTACCTTAGAGGAAAGACGGTTCTCAAGTCCGAGGTCAAGCTCGGCAAGAAGCGCCTTGTAGCTCTCCCTCTCCTTTCTGGGAAGGCCCCAGACGAGGCGGCGCTTTGTACCGCGTCTTGCCGCTATCGAGAGGTTCTCAGCAATCTCCATATCCGCGGCAGTACCCTTCATAGGGTCCTGGAATACTCTGCCGAGGTATGCGGCTCTCTTATACTCGGGGATATTGGTTACGTCGACGCCGTCGATCTCTATCTTTCCGTAGTCGGGCGAAAATACGCCCGCGATGGCGTTGAGCATAGTTGATTTACCCGCTCCGTTACCGCCGATAACGGTCACGAAGTCGCCCTCGCGAAGCTCAAGGTTAAGTCCGTTCAACGCGTGCTTTGCATTGACGGTGCCGGGGTTAAAGGTCTTGTGGAGGTTGGTTATCTTAAGCATTGTTCGTCTCCTCCTTTTCCTCTGCCTCAGTCAAGGCGTCCTCGTATATTCTCTGCTTCTTGAAGTATCTTGTCTTAAGATAAGGAACCGCAAGGAAGATGGCAACGACAAGTGCCGAGAGCATCTTGAGAAGGTCGGTGTCAAGTCCTAAGAAGATGACGAAGGTATAAACGAGATAGTATGCGATACCGCCGCATACAACGCCGATAAGAGATACGACGAAGTTGGGCATGATCTTCATTGAAACGGAAAGACCGATGATTATCGCGGCAAGGCCGATAACGATCGCGCCTCTGCCCATATTGATGTCGGCAAAGCCCTGATACTGCGCGAGAAGCGCGCCCGCAAGAGCAACTATACCGTTGGAGATAGCGAGGCCTATTACCTTATTAAGATCAACGTTGACACCCTGAGCGCGGCTCATATGCTCGTTGTCACCCGTCGCCTTGATGGAGAAGCCTACCTCGGTGTAGAAGAAGAGATAGAGTCCTACGATAACAAGGATACAGAAGATGGCGGAGACAACGATAGCCTTCCAGTTATCCATAGAGGAAAGGAGGACGGAATACTTTCTCGCGCTGATGGCGAGGTTTGCCTTGCCGAGTATCTTAAGGTTCAAGGACCAGAGGATAAGCTGGGTAAGAATACCCGCGAGAATGGCGGGAATACCCATAGCCGTGTGAAATAATCCGGTCACAACACCCGCCAGAGCGCCCGCAATAAAAGCGGCGATAAGGCAGAGGTAAACGTTCACTCCGCTTGAGAGGAGGACGGCGAGCACGCAGGCTCCTGTACAGATCGAGCCGTCAACGGTAAGGTCTGCAATGTCAAGAATTTTGTAAGAGATATAAAGACCTATTGCGAAAAGTCGCCATATCAAGCCCTGCGCCATAGCGCCGGGTATAGCGTTAATAAATCCCATTTCTACTCCGAAAAATTATTTGTCGGTGCCCTCGATCATAACGTAGCCCGCAGCCTCAAGAGCCGCTACGTCAATGCCGAGATTCTCGCAAGCCGCCTTGTTGTACTTCTTAACGGGGTTTGCGTCGTATCTGATAGCCATGTCCTCGATGTCAGAGTCACCAAGAAGGATCTCTGCCGCCATCTCACCGGTAACCTGACCGATGTTGTAGTAGCTGATAGCGAGAGTTGCGTAGCCACAGCCTGCGCAGGTTGCTTCCTCACCCGCGAAGATCGGAATCTGCTTGGGAGCGCAGATGTTGTTGATGATCTCGGTGTTGGATGCTACGGTGTTATCGGTGGGAACGTAGATAGCGTCGGACTCGTCAGCAGCCTTAGCGGTAATTGTGCTGAGGTCATTGGAGTCGGAGAACTTATAGTCGGTGCATACCATACCCTTGGAGGTGAGATATTCCTTAACTACGTCGATCTGATACTGAGAGTTGGGCTCGGAGGAACAGTAGAGGAGACCGATCTTTGCGCCGGCCTCGAGGCCGAGGGTGTCGATCATCATCTGAGCCTGCTCGGTGAGGGGAGCGAGGTCGGAGGTGCCGGAAACGTTGCCGCCAACGGTACCGTTAAAGTTGTCAAGGCTGAGCGCTACGCCGTACTCGGTGATGGAGGTGCCGAGGATCGGAATCTTGTCGGTAGCGTTGTAAGCGGCAGCGAGAGCCGCGGTTGCGTTTGCCATAATGAGGTCAACGTCAGAGGAGATAAAGCTGTTAACGATGGTGCTACAGGTGTTGGAGTCGCCCTGAGCGTTCTCATATTTGAATTCTACGGTCTTGCCCTCTGCCTCAAGCTTAGCGGTGAGAGCATCACGGAAGCCCTGAGTCGCGGAGTCAAGCGCAGGGTGAGGAGCAAGCTGGATAATACCTACTACGAAGTGGTTCTTTTCTTCCTTCTTGCAGGATGCAAGGCTCATACACATACCGAGTGTAAGAGCAAGAACGAGAATGAGAGATAATGCCTTTTTCATTGTTTTTGTTTCCTTTCGTTATAAATTAAAAAAGCCCTATGCCAGAATAAAGCACAGGACGTCAAAAAACGTGATACCACACTGTTTCATATATACCTCGCGGTATATACCTCATCGGGTGCAAGCACACCCCGGGCGATGTAACGGTCGCACCCGGTAAGGCCTACTCGCTTGTCCGCTTTAAGCCCACAGCTCACGAAATGAATTCACCGAGCACGAGACTGCTGTCTTGCACCAGACGACAGCTCTCTGCAAGTCCGTAGGACGGCTACTACTTTTCGCTCAAACGCCTTTGAAAATAAAAGATACGTTAATTGTAGCACCTTTGGAAGCATTTGTCAAGAGGGAAAAGGTAAAAGTTGAAAATTGAAAATTGAAAATGGAAAGTTGAAAATGAAGGACGAGGCACAGGGCTGCGTCAATGCAAAATGCAGAATGCAAAATGCAAAATGAGGGACGAGGTACAACTCGTAGGGGACGGCGCCACGACGTCCCGTAAATGCGGAATTAAGGACGAGGAAGCGACTGAACCTTCCCCTTTGGGGTAGCGAAGCGAAACCGAGGGTATTGAATGAGAGTCCGGTGGACTCTCAGACCCCGAGGTGCATTCAAAGAATATTGCCAAGCGAGCAGATGGTAGCTTTAATCAGTACTTACACATCAATCATCG
>JAFTKM010000011.1 GCA_017453245.1 Clostridia bacterium | reverse complement strand
TTCTATCGCCGTTTCCTCGCTCGATGTATTCATATACATCTCTCGCTCGTCAGCCGACGATTTCCATCCTAAATTAATCTAGCCCCGAAAGGCGCTTCGCACTAAGAATTCAGTCGTTTTTACCTAAAAATCATATTTATGCACTTGATTTGACTGAATTCTTAATGACTCAGCCCCTTTTTGACTGCTATTTTACGCGCAAGGTACGCATTGAATTTAAAATTGCAAGGACGGCTACGCCGACGTCGGCAAAGACTGCCATCCACATACCTACAAGTCCTGTTGCTACAAGGATCATAGCGAGGACCTTGACTCCTATTGCAAAGACTATATTTTGCTTTGAGATATTGAGAGTTTTGCTCGCTATGCGGATAGTCTCGGGGAGCTTTGTAAGGTTATCCGAGATTATAACCGCGTCTGCGGATTCTATCGCGCTGTCACTTCCCTTGCCTCCCATAGCTATACCGACGTCTGCGCGGGTAAGACACGGAGCGTCGTTTATTCCGTCGCCAACGTAGACTACACCGCCCTTTGAGTCTGAAATAATGCCCTCAAGTATGCGGTATTTATCTTCGGGCATAAGGCTGTGATGAACGGTATCTATACCGAGCTCAGCACCAACCGAGGTAACCTCGCTCTCGCGGTCACCCGAGAGAATATAGGTGTTCTTTACACCGAGGCGGCGGAGGGCGGATATAGCTTCCTTTGCCTCGCTCTTGAGTGTGTCGCGCATAAGCACCGCGCCGATATACTCACCGTCACGAGCCGCGTATACCGAATAGCCTTCCTCGGGGGCGGATGCGCCGACGTCCTCCATAAGCTGAAGGCTGCCGACCGCTATCTCGGACGAGCCGACGGTAGCGATAATTCCCTTGCCCGGTACGTCGCGGATTGAGTCAGCGGGGATATAGTCGGGTGAGAGCGCCTTCAGACATCTTGCGATAGGGTGGTTGGAGTTATGCTCTGCCGAGGCAAGAAGTGAGAGAAGCTCGGTCTCGTCTATTACGGAATGAACCTTGGCAAGTGAAAACTCGCCGGTCGTAAGCGTGCCCGTCTTGTCAAAAACAAAGCTTTCCGCGCGGGAAACGGGGGAAAAGGTGTTGCCGCCCTTATAGAGAATTCCGTGCGATGCCGCCGCGCCAATACCGCCGAAGAATGCCATCGGGACGGATATAACAAGGGCGCAGGGACAGGAAACGACGAGAAAGGACAAGGCTCTGTAAACCGAGCTCTGCCACGGAAGAAGTCCTGAAATCCAAGGAATTATGGCCATCAATACCGCGAGTCCGGTAACCGTGGGCGTGTAGACGCGCGAGAACTTGGTGATGAAGTTTTCCTCCCTTGATTTACGCTCTCTTGCATTCTCGACAAGCTCGAGGACGACCGAGGCGCGGGAGGAGGAATGGTCTCTTACGGTAACGCAGGTGATTGCTCCGTCGAGCACTATCACACCGCTGTCGACCTCGTCACCGACTACGGCATCACGCGGCATAGACTCGCCCGTAAGGGAGGAGGTATCAAGTCTGCAGGCTCCCGAGAGGATGCGCGAGTCAATGGGCATACGCTCACCCGGGCGGACGAGTATGGTCGAGCCGACCTCAACGTCCTCGGCATCCTCTTCTATCTCCTCACCGTCAACAATGACGCGAGCGGTGTCGGGGCAGATGTCGAGCAGCTCCTTGATGGACTTGCGGCTCTTTCTGACAGCCTTGTGCTCGAAGTACTCGCCAACGAGGAAGAACAGCATAACCGCAACGCCCTCGGTGGCTTCACCGATTATAAATGCTCCGATAGACGCTATCGACATAAGGAATTTCTCGTCAAGGAAGTCGCGGCGCAATATTCCCTTCACCGCACCGATGAAAACGGGAAGTCCCGCAATGAGAAGCGCGGCGATGAGGAATCCTAATGAAAGGTAGGTAAATCCGAGGTGCGAGAGGATAGCGCCGGGGATAAAGAAGGATAGCCCCGCGATTATCTTAAACAATTCGTTTTTAATAAGCTTTTTCATTATCTGATAGTAATACCCGATTCAAACGCCTTTGCGGTCTTGCGGAGCGCGGCAAGGAGCTCGCCTTCCTCAAGAGACGACTCAACGGTCAGCTTTTCGGAGAGGAAGTTTATCTTTGCGGAGTCGACTCCGTCAAGCTTCTCCATCATACCTGCAAGCTTTGCGGCGCAGTTGGGGCAATCAAGTCCTTCAATAGTGTACTTAAATTTCATATTTATTCTCCTTTGATTTATATATCAATATTATTCTTCAATATGCTCGAGCGCTTTTTCAATTATGTCGCGCACGTGGTCGTCGGAAAGCTCGTAGAATACATTCTTACCGACCTTACTGTACTTGACGAGGCGATTCTGCCTCAGTACCTTGAGCTGATGAGATACAGCCGATTTGGTCATACCGAGGGCAGCGGCAATATCGCAAACGCACATAGGCGCGCCGTCAATGGCGAAGAGTATGCCGAGTCTGGTGGAGTCACCGAGGACCTTAAAGAAATCCGAGAGGTCATAAAGCTCGGTGGTCTCGGGTAATAGGGCTTTTCCCTTCTCAATAAGCTCCTTATGCTCCTCGTGACACTCGCACTCGGGTATATGCTCGTGATTTATCATTTTTACCTCCGAATAGTTGAATAGTTGTTCAACCGTTGATTTGATTATAGCACTTATGTATGAGTTTGTCAATACGTTGTTGGATTTTTTTAGCAGTTTAGAAGCATTTTTTTACCAAAGTGCCGAAATTGTAACCCTGAGTTAATAATTTTTCATCAAAATCTCGTTGACTCGTTCAAAAAAATTGTGTTATCATCGTTATAGAAAACAAAAAAACAAGGAGGTATCTATGAAAAAGATCATTACAAGCATTATTCTTATCCTTATGCTTTCATCGATTATCCTCACGTCGGTATCCTGCTCGCTCATCACGGGCAATACAGGCAACGACAATACCGACAAAGGCGGTAACGATGACGGCGCAACAAACGAAACCGCAAGTAATGCGGCAAGCTTCGTCTCGCTCGATATCAACCCCGAGATCACTCTCACGCTTGATGAAAACGGCGCGGTCCTGACCGTTGTCGGTGAGAATGAGGACGCAAACGTGCTTCTCTACGGCGAGGAAACGCTCGTCGGTATGAACGTTGAAGAAGCAGTAGAAAAGATAACTGCTCTTGCAACCGAGCTCGGATATCTGTCCGAGGAAAACGGCGCGGTAACCGTGCTTGCAGACGGATGTGAAAGCTCCGAGAAGCTCAACGAGCTTGTCTCAAGGATTTCGGCAAAGATCACCGCAACCGCACAGAATTCCGGTCTTTCGGTAACTGTTGACACCGAGGGAGCGTATTCCCTTCTCAGACAGTATGAGGCGTTCAAGGCTGAGCATCCCGAGCTTGCAGACACCGTGAGCATCTCCAAGTATAAGATGGCTCTTACCGCACGCGAGAATGGAGATATAACCCTCGAGGGCGCTCTTGAGCTTGACGACAGCGAGCTTATCGCGAGAATCTCCAAGGCTCACGAGGACATTGAGACCTATTACACAGACGTATACGAGGAAAGACGCGCTGAGGCGATGAGAATATACGAGCTTGCGCTCGAGACTGAGGTAGACAAGGTCTACGTTGAGTATCTCACCGCAAACGGCAAGAGTATGAGCTTTGAGATGCTCTACGCTTACGTATATCAGATGTACGCTATTACCTCCCGCGGACTCAACGCGGCGGCAGATACTATCGAATTCTTCGACACCGCGAGAAACTATGAGCTCGACGATGCGAAGGTTGCGGCTATCGCAGAGGATCTCGGTCTTGGCGAGGACGAGGTTGAAAAGCTCAAGAACGAGGACGGCAAGGTTACGCTTGACAGCGTGCTCGATTACGTTGACGTATATATGAAGAACGCGGGCGAGGACGTAGATAAGGAAGCTATCAAGGCGGCTATCGATGAGTCTATCGCAAGCGCTGAGGCTGACGTTATCGCAGAGGCTAACAGACTCGCTGAGGAATATAAGCCCCAGATTCAGGCGGTAATCGACAACGCCGAGCTTATCAAGAGCACCTACGACAGTATGCTCACTCTCATTTCCCCTATCCTTCCCCCTGCTGTTAAGGAGGAGCTTGCGGGACTTGTAGCTGACTACGAGGCGGCTAAGCTGCTCCTCGGTGAGCTTCTTGAGGGCGGTACACCTACCACCGACGCTCTGCGCGAGGTAGCACTCGACCTCGGTGAATCCGCGGACGAGACTCTCGCAAAGCTTGAGGCTCTGCTCAGCGATGAGGCAAAGGCTGACATCGAGGCAAGAAAGCAGGCTAAGCGCGAGGCAAGAGCGGCTGAGAGAGAAGCCTTCGAGGAAACTATCGCAAAGGCGCGCAAGGACGCTGAGGATAGACTCGCGGCGCTCAAGGCGGCAAGAGAGACTGAATAACTATAATCACTTACAATATTTAGCATCCTTCACTTCGGTGAGGGATGCTTTTTTTATTAATTGCATATTTCGACCGAATAAGCGGTACGTCTTGGATATAATAGTCGAGTTGGGACCTTCTTACATATATTGAAGGTAAAAACGGTAAAAGGAGATAATATGCAGATATACCGCACGGGAAGTAACGAAAGCATATATGATATAGCCGCACAGTTCGGTGTCTCGCCGATAAAGGTAGCCGAGAACAACGAGCTGGAGATCAGGGGGAGACTGCCAAAGGGACGAGAGGTGCTTGTGCTCACTCCGTCGAGGACGTATAACGCCAAGGGGACGGACACCTTAGGAAGGATTGCGGAGCGCTTTAAGACCACAAAAGAGTCCCTGATGCGCTTGAATCCCGAGCTCGGGGGACGGGAGAAGCTGTACAGCGGACAGCTTCTGACTATAAAGGAGAGTACTCCAAGCTACGGAATGATAAGCACAAACGGATACCTCTATGCGAGTACACCGCGCGAGAGGCTTATTGCCATTATTCCCTACCTCAGCTACGTGACGGTATGCTCGGCGGTATACAAGGAGGGACACGTGCACAGTCTGTATCCGAGCGAGGAGACCGTAGAGCTGATAAAGAGTCTCGGGCGCGTGCCTATGCTGCGAATATACCTTACGGAATTGCCGACTGAGAGCGAGGTCGGAGGATTTGCAAGCAGTATCGGAATACTTGCGGCAAGCGGAGGCTTTGCGGGTATTACGCTGTCCTGCCTTAACACTATGACAAAGGATACGGAAAGGCTTGATAGTCTTGTTTTCACGGTGAGAAGGATGCTGATGGAGAATGATCTGTTACTCTTTGTCGAGGGTGATCTCGAAGAGGATACCTCGTATATGGAATATGCCGACGCGGGAATACTTACTTATGATAAATTACACGTTGGGAATGCGCCAAGCTTTGCCGACGGAGAGAGGGCGGCGCTTGAAAAATTCGCCTACGCGGGGGAGTCATCAAGGACCTTCCTCGAGATTTCCAGCTTTGCCTACTCGGGAGGAAAGTATATAGAAAAGCGAGAGGGAGCGAGGCTCTGCGACAAGAGGCGGGCTGAGACGGTATATGACGACGAGAAAATGTTGAAATGCGCATCATTCGGAAAGCACAAAAGGCGCGAGATATTATTTGAGAGCCTTGAAAATACAAAAGCCAAGCTCGAGCTTGTAAGCGAGCTTGGCTTTATGGGAATAAGCTTTGATATAGGCAGAGTGTGCATACCCGACCTGATGATAGCGGCAAGTATGTTTGACGTTATCAGCTACCCCGTTATGACACCGCGTGTCGGCGGTTGATCTGTGTTTAAGGGCTGCATCAGGAGATATAATCTCTGACCTTAAGGGTGACGCCGAGGTTATCGGCAATGCGGTGACACTCGTCGAGCTCCTCGGGTGTGAGGAAGTCCTTGACAACCGAGAGAAGGACGGAGGGGACGTATTTTTTCACCTCGCGGGCAAAGTCGAGCATAGCCTCATATGAGCCCGATCTTACGGGGTGGCATATCTCGTCATATCTCTCGGGAGAGGGAGTGTTGAGGCTGATGGATACGCAATCAAAGGCGCCACAAAAGGCGGAGGCGGTATCGTATCCGTGGTAGAGCGAGGAGTGTCCGTTGGTGTTGATACGCACCGGAAGCGGGCACTTCTCTTTTATTCTGAGAGCAACGCTTCTTATAACGTCGAGTCTTATCGAGGGCTCGCCGTAGCCGCAGAAAACTATCTCGCGGTAAGCACTCAGATCACGCCCAAATACCGAGTCGAGTATCTCCTCCTCGGTAGGCTCACGCTCGAGCCAGAGCGAGTCCGAGCCGTATGCTCCGTCACCGTTTTTTCTGATGCAGAATTCGCAGTTATTGGTGCAACGGTTTGTGACGTTGATATAGAGCGCGCCGTCGACCTCGTAGGTAATTGTCATATCCTTTTTCATATGCCGAATACCCTCCTTGCGTTCTCCTCGGTAATCCTTGCGCACTCCTCCTCGCTGATACCCCATATAGCGGCAAGGCACGCACCCGTATAGGAAAGATAGCCCGAGTGATTGATCTTTCCGCGGTGAGGATGAGGAGTGAGATACGGGCAATCTGTCTCAATTAAGACTTTATCTTTAGGCAGAACGGCGGCAACCTCGCGAGGCTTTCTCGCATTCGTGAAGGTGAGAGTACCCGAGAAGGAGATGTAATAGCCGAGCCTTACAAGCTCCTCTGCCATCTCGGGAGAGCCTGAGAAGCTGTGGAGTATTCCCTTTACGTTCGGGTGGCGTCTGATGACGTCCATCACGTCGCCGTGAGATTCTCTATCGTGTATGGATACGGGTACACCAAGCTTCTCTGCAAGGAGCATCTGTCTTTCAAAATACTCCATCTGCTTGTCCTTATCCGTGCCGTCATAGTGATAGTCAAGACCTATCTCACCAAGGCAAACGCATTTATTCTCGGGGTCGCGGATAAGCGCCTCGATATCGGCA
Organism: Clostridia bacterium; assembly: GCA_017453245.1. Taxonomy (GTDB): domain Bacteria; phylum Bacillota; class Clostridia; order Oscillospirales; family CAG-272; genus UBA1740. The sequence goes on along the minus strand of JAFTKM010000011.1, from coordinate 20,222 downwards.
AGCTCGGAGTCGATATCCGAGAGGAAGCGGGTGTCCGAGGGATGAATGCCTATGGCGGTATACATATTTTCGTGGCGCTTCGCCTGCTCTATCGCAAGACGCGAGGTCTCGGGCGAGGTGCCGATGTTAACTATACAAGAAACCGAGTCTCGAAGAAGAGCGTCGATAAGTGCATCGACGCTCTCGTTTATTTCCGACTCAAATCTCTCATCGTAGTAATGAGCGTGTGAATCGAAGTATTTCATCAGTGGATCCTGTCTCCGTTCTTTGCCGAGGGATCAAGGAATACTACCTTGACGTCCTCCTCGCCCGATGCGAGGATCATACCGAAGCTATCGACTCCGCAGAGCTTTGCGGGCTTGAGGTTGGTAACGAGACAAACCTTCTTGCCGATGAGGTCCTCGGGCTTATAGAATTTAGCGATGCCCGAAACTACCTGGCGCTTCTCATAGCCGAGGTCGACCTGGAGCTTGAGAAGCTTCTTAGCCTTGGGAACGGGCTCGCAAGCGAGAATTTCCGCTACGCGAAGCTCAACAGCGGCGAATGCGTCGATACCGATCTCTGCCTCGTGCTCGGGCTCCTCGATGGGCTTTGCCGCCTCAGCGGCGAGTCTGATCTTCTCTTCCATCTGTTCAAGGAACTTCTTCTCATCAATTCTCGCGAAGAGGGTGAACGCCTCACCGAGAGGCTTGCCGCTCTCAAGAGCGCCGAACTCGGATACGGTCTCAAACTCGGTCTTATCGGTACCGAGCTGACCGAAGATAGCGTTTGCGGTCGAGGGGATGTAAGGAACGAGAAGAACCGCAGCGGTGCGGATAACCTCGAGAAGGTTGTAGATTACGGTTGCGAGACGGCCGCGGGTCTCCTCGCTCTTGGCAAGAACCCAAGGCATAGTCTCGTCGATATACTTGTTAGCGCGGCGGAGCATCGAGAAAATAGCCTCGAGAGAGTCCGCAACGTGGTAAGCGCCCATAAGCTCAACAGACTTGTCAATTCCCTCTCTTACTGCCGCGTAGAGCTCGTCGTCAATAGGCTCCTTTACGTCGGGAGCGGGGATAACACCGTCGAAGTACTTCTTGGTCATAGCGTGGGTACGGCTGACAAGGTTACCGAGGTTGTTGGCAAGGTCGTTATTATATCTTGAAATAACCGCCTCGTAGGTGATGGAGCCGTCGGTGCCGTAGGGCATCTCGGAAAGAGCGTAGTAACGGACCGCGTCAACGCCGAAGGTCTCCGCAAGCTCGTCAGCGTATACTACGTTGCCCTTGGACTTGGACATCTTGTCGTTGCCGAAGTTGAACCAGGGGTGACCGAATACCTTCTTAGGAAGAGGAAGCTCAAGAGCCATAAGGAAGATGGGCCAGTAGATGGTGTGGAATCTGAGAATATCCTTACCGATGATGTGAACGTCTGCGGGCCAATACTTCTTGAACTTCTCGCTCTGCTCCTCATAGGACTTATCGGGATCGTAGCCGAGCGCGGTAATATAGTTGGTAAGCGCGTCGAGCCATACGTAAACGACGTGCTTGGGATCAAAGTCTACGGGAATACCCCACTTGAAGGAGGTACGGGATACGCAGAGGTCCTGAAGGCCTGCCTTAAGGAAGTTATTTACCATCTCCTTCTTGCGGCTCTCGGGCTCGATGAACTCGGGGTTGTCCTCAATGTGCTTGATAAGGCGGTCTGCATACTTGGACATCTTGAAGAAGTAAGCCTCCTCCTTAGCCTGAGCAACCTCGCGTCCGCAGTCGGGACACTTGCCGTCCACTACCTGAGTAGCGGTGAAAAATGACTCACAGGGAGTGCAATACCAGCCCTCGTAGTAGCTCTTGTATATATCGCCCTGATCGTAGAATTTCTTGAATATCTTAGCGACTACCTTCTCGTGGTAATCGTCGGTGGTGCGGATAAAGTGATCGTACTCTACGCCCATAAGATCCCAGATGCCCTTGATCTCAGCGGCGATCTTATCAACGTAAGCCTTAGGTGTGATGCCTGCCTCGATAGCGAGATTCTCGATCTTCTGACCGTGCTCGTCTGTACCGGTGCACATAAATACGTCCTTGCCCATTCTCTTCTGGAAGCGGGCAAACGCGTCTGTCATAATGATCTCATAGGTGTTGCCAAAATGCGGCTTTCTCGATGCGTACGCTATCGCGGTGGTTAAATAGAATTTTTCCATAGTTCAGTTTCCTCCTAACTTCGCAAGAGAGATAAATGCCAAAGGCACGGTAAATTACACTTCAGAGCCTGTTTGTATTATTTTCTCTTGCCCGGCGCCGGCGAATGAGCCCGCGCATAATACTTCAGTTTATTATTTTAGCACACATTTCCCGAAAATACAAGTTTTTCTTAAAAGATTATCGCGGGAAAATAATAAATTTATTGACTTTTGCGCGAAAATATGCTAAAGTATTAAATGGCGAAGAATTGCAATCGGCAAGCGGTATACTGTTATTGCCCGATTATTCTATCGACTACTCGGGACGGGGGAAGCTATGAGAACGTATTTTCCGACGATTTTCGGCAACGATTTTCACAAAAACAGAATAGCTGAAGCCGTGCTTGAGGAAAGACTGCCGCACGCCCTGCTCATCGACGGACCGAAGGGCTCCGGCAAGATGACGCTCGCCACCGAGATAGCGTCAGCGCTCAACTGCGAGAACCGTGCGGACGTAACGCGTCCCCTTCCCTGCGGAAGATGTAACGCCTGCAGAAGAATTCACGAGGGTGGTTTCACCGACGTGAAGATACTCCGTCGCGCGGACGGTAAGGCAACGATAGGCGTCAGTCAGATAAAGGACTTCAGGGCGGATATGTACCTCTCTGCGACAGAGTCAGGGTACAAGGTATACATTATCGACGAGGCCGAGAAAATGACGACCGAGGCACAGAATGCTCTGCTCATAGTGCTTGAGGAGCCGCCGAAGAACGTCGTGATCATGCTGCTGGCATCGGGAACAGACTCGATACTCACTACCATAAAGAGCAGAACGCAATACGTTGCGATGTCTCGATTTACGACAGAGGAGCTTTCCTCTCACCTTAATGAGGTGAGCTCGGAGGCGAGAAGCCTCTCCTTCAGAGACCCCGAGGCGTATAAGGCTCTGCTTATAAGCGCGGACGGTCGAATCGGCAAGGCTATGGAGCTCCTTAACCCGAGAGCGCGAGAGGAAAACGAACAGACGAGAGCCGAAATAATGGCTATCATCAAGGCGCTCGGCAAGAAAACGCCCTACACCGAGCTATACGCGGCGATAGGATCACTGCCGCAAAAGAGAGCGGAGTTCTCCGCATCGCTGGAGATACTCATATCTGCGCTCGGTGACCTTATATCGGCAAAAAAGACCGAGAGCTTCTCACCCGTATTCTTCACCGAGCCGAGCTCGGCAAGAGATATGGCGCGGGATATTCCCCTGCAAAGGCTGATCAAGATATACGACATAGTTATGCACACCTGCCGCGAGTGCGAAAAGAATGCTAACGTAACTCTCGCCGCGGCGAATATGGCATCAAGCATCAAGATGGCATAAACAAAATCAAATTCAGAACGGATACACTAAAATGGCAGACAAGAACTACAACAAAAAGAATGATACCGCGCCCGTAAGCGAGGCACCCGCTCCCCTTCCCGAAAAGGTTGAGGTTGTTGGTATAAACTTCCGTGAGGCGGGAAAGATATATTATTTCGCTCCGAATGATCTAAGCTTCAAGCTCGGTGACAAGGTCATCGTAGAGACCGCAAGAGGCGTTGAGATGGGTACTGTAAAGGTGCCTAACAAGATCGTGACCTCAAGCGAGATCGTGCCTCCGCTCAAGAGCGTAACAAGACTTGCGACCGACGAGGACATTGAAAGAGACGAGAGAAACCACGAGCTCGAGCTCGACGCGGCAATCATCTGCAAGAAGAAGATCGCAAATCACAAGCTCGAGATGAGTCTTGTGGCTACCGAATACACCTTTGATAACTCTAAGCTCATATTCTACTTCACCGCAGAGTCGCGTGTCGACTTCAGAGAGCTGGTAAAGGATCTGGCATCGACCTTCCACACAAGAATAGAGCTTCGTCAGATAGGAATCCGCGACGAGGCGAAGATGATGGGCGGACTTGCGGTATGCGGCAGAAAGTACTGCTGCGCGGGCTTCCTCACCGATTTCGTGCAGGTTTCCATCAAGATGGCAAAAGAGCAGAACTTCTCTCTCAACTCCTCCAAGGTTTCAGGTGCTTGCGGCAGACTCTTATGCTGTCTCAGATACGAGCACGAGACGTATGAGGAGGCGATAAGAAATACTCCTTCGGTCGGCTCTGTCGTCAAGACCTCCGACGGCGAGGGTGTGGTTATCGAGACAAAGCCTCTTGCAAGTGAGATAAAGGTAAAATTCGAGAACAATGACAAGGAGTCGGTAAAGGTCTTTAAGTGCCGCGAGGTAAAGGTACTGAAATACGGTCAGAGAAATCAGCAAAACGACGAGCCTCTCGACGAGGACATACCCACCGACTGAACTTTATTTTAACTTTTTTCTAAAATGCTCTTGATTTTTCGAGAAGATGTGATAAAATAGACATATGGGAAACGATTCCCTGCCAAAAGTTTTTTTACGGAGGAAATTATAATGGCTTTCAAGATTAGTGACGAGTGCATCTCTTGCGGTGCATGCGCAGACGGTTGCCCCACTTCCTGCATTTCCGAGGGTGATGGCAAGTTCGTAATCAATGCTGATGAGTGCATCTCCTGCGGTAACTGCGCAGACGTATGCCCTGTTGGCGCTCCTGCTGAGGAATAATTCGGAGTACATAACTCCTGGGGGCTGTTGCTTTGGCAACGCCCCTTTTTCCTTAAAAGAACATTTATACAAACCAGCTTAAAACTTTACGTCAGAAAGGCGACCAAAGCGGCATAGCGCCGTCTTTTGTCCAAGAACATTGGAGCAAATATGGAGCTTAAGAAAAATGAAAGGCTCGACTACGTCAACGACGATATCGAGCTTATACAGAATACAGAGGGGCTGACCTTTGGCACAGACGCGCTTCTTCTCGCGGGATATATAAACGGCAAGTATGAGCGCGGAATTGAGCTTGGCGGAGGCACGGGAATAATTTCAATGCTTCTTTTAGCAAGAGGTAAGGTTGACAAAATCGAGTGTCTCGAGATACAAAACGAGTACGCCGAGCTTATCGAAAGAAACGCGGAGCACAACGGATTTGCCGAAAGACTCTTCCCTATTGCAAAAGACGTAAGAGAATATAAGCCCGAAAGAGAGTGCGAGATAGTCTTTACAAACCCACCTTATATGAAGACGACAAGCGGGAGAGCTAACCTCGACGATAAGAAAAATTTAGCTCGCCACGAGGTAGCCGGAACGATATACGACTTCTGCAAATCGGGCACAAGAGCACTCAAGTACGGAGGCAGCTTTGCCGTAGTATACAGACCTGACAGATTGATCGATCTTATCGATGCACTAAGAGGCGCAAATCTTGAGCCAAAGCGTATGACCTTCGTGCACGCTAACGAGGCAAGTGAGCCTTCAATGGTGCTGATAGAGGCGAAAAAAGGCGGAAAATGTGGACTTAAGTTAACAAAACCGCTACTTATTTATAAAAACAAAGACAACAAGGAATACTCCGACGATATGAATTTCATCATGAATGAGGGCTCGTTCCCGAAGGAGTACAAGGTATAAAATATGCAACAGAGTGAGAAAAACAAGGTAGAGGCTTCAACCCTATACCTCGTCGGAACACCCATAGGTAATCTCGCGGATATGACCGAGAGAGCGAGGAAGGTTCTCTCCGAGGTCGACTTTGTCGCCGCAGAGGATACGCGAAACTCGATGAAGCTGCTCTCCTGCTTCGGTATACATCAGGAGCTGGTCAGCTACTACGAGCACAACAAAAGAGAGAGCGGCGAGAGAATAATTGCCCGTCTTCTCGGCGGCGAATCCTGCGCGCTGATAACCGATGCAGGTATGCCCGCGATAAGCGATCCCGGTGAGGATCTTGTCAGGCTGTGCGCGGAGTCGGGCGTCACGGTCAGAGTTGTTCCCGGTCCGTCGGCGTGTGTCAGCGCACTTGCATTGTCGGGGCTACCGACCGTGCGCTTTACCTTCGAGGGATTTCTTCCCGCTCAGAAAAACGAGAGAAGAAAGAGACTCGAGGCTCTGAAAAATGAAGAGCGCACGATGATATTCTATGAGGCTCCACACAAGCTCAGAGCAACGCTTGACGATATGCTGGCGGCCTTTGGCGAGGAGAGAAAAATATCTCTCTGCCGAGAGCTAACAAAGCTCAATGAGGAGGCAGAGAGAACTACTCTTGCGGGCGCGGTAAATACGTATAAGGAAAGAGAGCCGCGAGGCGAGTACGTGCTTGTTATCGAGGGCGGAACCTCCGACACAGGAGAAGAAAATCCCCTGCTCTCGCTGAGCCCCGAGGAGCACGTTGCTCACTATGAGGCTGCAGGTATGAAGCGTATGGACGCTATCAAGGCTGCGGCTAAGGACAGAGGGATGTCAAAGTCCGATTTTTACAAGCTTGTTATATGACAAAAAGGCGTAAGGGTTGTCCTTACGCCTTTTTTGCTTTGCTATTGTATTACTTAACAACGAATTTCTCGATCGCATTAAAGAAGGGGGTCGCATCCTTGGTGTTTGCAACGACCTTTATAGGAGAGTGAGTATCAAGAGCGAAGATACCCATAATGGACTTAGCGTCAACTATGTATCTGCCCTGCACAAGGTCAACGTCGTAGTCAAGGAGGACTACCGCCTGAACAAACTCTCTTATCGCCTGCATATCGCGGAGTACTATACTGATTTCCTGCATTTTATTTCTCCTTAATATTTTCTTCACGTCTATTATATCAAAGGATAAGTGTTTTGTCAACGGATTTTATCCCGATAAAAATAGTTTTTTGAAAAATCGGCAAAACCGGTTGACATTAAATATTTTTTGTGATAATATGTTATCTAGTGGAACATGTCGACGGACAACGTCATGCACAGAGAGCTGCCGTATGCTGAAAGCGCAGACCTGACGCCCGATCGGTACCATCCGCCAAGATGCCTCCCTACGCTCGGCGTGATATTTGTTGCAAGGTATTGCAACAAGTGATATGCTTGCAAAGAAGCGTGATATGTCCGTTAAAAAAACGAACGTGATATGTCGCCTTCGCCGACGTTGCGGTAAGCTCTTCAACTTCATATTATTGAGTTAAACGCTCGGGTGGAACCGTGCGGGACTTTAGTCCTCACCCCGAAAGACTATTTGTCTTTTGGGCTTTTTTTATTGCAAAAAGCCCAAAGACAAAAATGCAAAATGCAAAATGCAGAATGCAAAATTAAGGAATAAATAAGCATGGATAACATTATTGAGACAAAAAGTTTCGATTTCGCAGTGAGGACTGTAAATCTGTACAAGTATTTGACCGAAGAAAAGAAAGAGTACATATTGTCAAAGCAACTTATGCGATGCGGAACAAGCATTGGTGCAAACATAAGCGAAGCTCAAAAAGCGCAAACAAAAGCTGATTTCAATTCCAAAATGAATATAGCTCTAAAAGAAGCGAACGAGACTGAATACTGGTTGCGCCTTCTCAACAAAACAAATTACCTGACCGAGAACGAATTCCAAAGTATAAACAGCGATATTAAAGAAATCATATCGATTTTAGTTTCTATTTGCAAAAAAACTAACATATAATTTTGCATTTTGCATTCTGCATTTTGCATTTACCCGAAGGAGAATAAAGAAAATGGCAAAGATCAATTTTGCCTCCGGACACGTATATGAGTCCGAAGGCGCCGTTTCCGTATACGAGGCGGCAAGAGCTCTTGAGATAATCTCAAGAGATGTACTCGCGGCAAAGGTTTGCGGCGAGGTAACAGAGCTCTCCCACGTTGTTGAGGGAGAATGTGACGTTGAGCTTCTCACCTACCGTCATCCCGACGGCGCAAAGGTGTTCCGTCACACAGCGGCTCACATTATGGCTCAGGCAGTAAAGAGACTCTACCCTAACACTAAGCAGACCATCGGTCCCGCTACCGATACAGGCTACTTCCAGGACTTTGACTCCGAGATCCCCTTCACTCCCGAGATCCTCAAAAACATTGAGGCTGAGATGAAGAAGATCGTCAAGGAGAACCTTCTTATCGAAAAGTTCACTCTCTCAAAGGCTGAGGCGCTCGAGCTTATGACTAAGCTTGACGAGCCCTACAAGGTGGAGAGGATCAACGACCTCGGCGATGACGCGGTGCTTACCTTCTACCGTCAGGGCGAATATGTAGACCTCTGCGCAGGTCCTCACCTTCACTCCACCGGCGCTGTAAAGGCATTCAAGCTCACTCAGTGCACCGGCGCATACTACAAGGGTGACCAGAACAACAAGATGCTCCAGAGAGTTTACGGTATAGCGTTCCCCTCCAAGGACGAGCTTAACGCATATGTAACACAGCAGGAGGAGGCTCTCAAGCGCGACCACAACAAGCTCGGCCGTGAGCTTGAGTACTTCACCACCGTTGACTCTATCGGCCAGGGCCTTCCCATCCTTCTCCCCAAGGGAGCAAGAACCATTCAGAGACTCCAGAGATGGGTTGAGGACGTAGAGGAAAAGAGAGGCTACCTTCTTACCAAGACTCCCCTTATGGCAAAGAGAGAGCTCTACAAGATCTCCGGTCACTGGGATCACTACCTCGACGGTATGTTCATCATGGGCGATCCTCACGATGAGACCAAGGAATGCTTCGCACTCCGTCCCATGACCTGCCCCTTCCAGTATCAGGTATTTCTTAACAAGAAGCGCTCCTACAGAGAGCTTCCTATGAGACTCGGCGAGACCTCCACCCTCTTCAGAAACGAGGATTCGGGTGAGATGCACGGTCTTATCAGAGTTCGTCAGTTCACTATTTCCGAGGGTCACCTCGTGCTCCGTCCCGATCAGCTCGCAGAGGAATTTGCAGGCTGTCTCGACCTTGCTAAGTACTGTCTTGATACACTCGGTCTTTGGGAGGACTGCACCTTCAGATTCTCTCAGTGGGATCCCGCAAGAACCGACAAGTATGAAGGCACTCCCGAGCAGTGGAACGAGGCTCAGGCTATAATGGGCGAGCTCCTCGACAAGTACCTCGGCCGTGAGAACTACGTTATCGGTATCGACGAGGCGGCATTCTACGGTCCTAAGCTCGACATCCAGTGCAAGAACGTATTCGGCAAGGAGGATACCATCGTTACCATCCAGATCGATATGCTCCTCGCGAAGAAGTTCGGTATGGAGTACGTTGACAGAGACAACACGATGAAGACTCCCTATATTATCCACAGAACCTCTATGGGCTGCTACGAGAGAACTCTCGCGCTCCTTATTGAAAAGTATGCGGGCGCACTTCCCCTCTGGCTCTCTCCCACTCAGGTAACCGTGATCCCCGTTGTTGCAGATTTCGCAGACTATGCGGCTGAAGTAACAAACAAGCTTCAGTCCCTCGGCATCAGAGCAGAGCTCGACGACAGAAACGAGAAGCTCGGCTACAGAATCAGAGAGGCTCAGCTCTCCAAGGTTCCCTACATGGTAGTTATCGGTGCTGACGAAAAGGAGACCGGCAGCGTTACCGTAAGAGCAAGAGTTGAGGGCGAGGGTGGCAAGTTCACCGTTGACGAATTCATCGCAAAGCTCCAGCATGAGATCGAAACCAAGAAGCACTAACAAATGATAACAAGGCGGTTTTGACAACAATTATTTGCAAAACCGCCCAAGAATAAATTATTTTTGTAGGAGTAGATATGATATATACCCTAAAAAATGATCATCTCACAGTAGAGGTCAACTCGCTCGGAGCGGAGCTCACCTCCGTTATTTCCGAGTCGGGCTATGAATACATATGGCAGGGCGCAGAGTGGAACAAGCACGCGCCCGTGCTCTTCCCTCTGTGCGGCGCTTTGCTTGACGGAAAATACATCTTCAAGGGACGCGAGTACCCTATGGGAAAGCACGGCTTTGCAAGAGAAGCGGAGTTCTCCCTTGTTGAGTCTACGGATACGTCTCTTACGCTTAAGCTTGAGTCGAGCGAGGAAACTCTCGCGATCTACCCCTTCGAATTTACACTCACCGCGAGCTTTTCGCTTGAGGAAAATAGGCTCTCGGCAGTTTTCTCGGTTGAGAATAACGGAAAGCAGATAATGCCCTATATGTTCGGCTGGCATCCCGCCTTCACTCTTTGGGGAAAGCGCGAGATCGGCTCGTTCTACGTTGACTTCGGTCAGAAGAGGTCGCTCACACGCCACACTCTGCAAAACGGTCCGTTTGTCAACCCCTTCTATGAAAGCTATCCTCTCAAGGCGGGCATGTATTACCTTAACGAGGAGGAGATCTACGCGAATGACACGATGATCTTCAAGGACGTTCCCCGCACCGTAAGACTTGCGGGCGGATACCAGAAGAGGAGCGTCACTCTTTCCTACAGCGACAATCTTCCCTATCTCTGCATATGGAAGTATCCCTCGTCCGAGGCAAGATACGTATGCCTTGAGCCCTGGTCGGATATCCCCTCCGACGGCGAGACTCCCGAGAACTTCCTCTCAAGGGCTATGTCAAGAATCAGTCCTCTTGAGAAGGTTGACTACGAGTACAACGTAATCTTTGAATAACTTAATTTTGCAGACTCCCGAGCAGCCTTCGGGAGTCTGTTTTTTATCCTTCGTACATTCCCGGATTAAACGAAATTCCAAATTACGCCGGTGTATTTACTTATAAAATGCACCTTGTTTTTTATATTTCTCGGCAAAATTCATTCTACCTCTTTATTTTTTCTTTTATGTGTGATATAATATAAAAGTTAGAAATCTTCCCACGGAGGAAATATGAAAAGACTCTTGAAATATTTGAAGAGCTACAAGAAGGAATGTGTCCTCGGCCCCTTGTTCAAGATGTTTGAGGCGACGCTCGAGCTTATCGTCCCGCTTGTTATTGCGGCGATAGTTGACAGAGGCATCGGTGACGGAAGCACCGGCTTTGTAATCAAGGCGAGTCTGTTTCTGCTTCTGCTCGGTGCTGTCGGTCTCGGCTTCTCACTCACCGCACAGTACTTCTCTGCCAAGGCGGCGGTCGGCTTCGTAGGTAAGCTGAGATATGCTCTTTTTGAAAAGGTAGGCACGCTCTCCTACTCGGATATCGATGAGCTCGGAACGTCAACCCTCATAACCCGAATGACTCAGGATGCGAGCAAGGTGCAAAACGGACTTAACCTTGCCTTAAGACTCCTTCTGCGCTCGCCCTTCGTAGTATTCGGTGCAATGATAATGGCGTTCACGGTTGACGCAAAGTCCGCGCTTACTTTTGCGGCAGTCATTCCCCTGCTCTCCATCGTTGTATTCGGCATTATGCTCATCACGATGCCGCTGTACAAGAAGGCGCAGAAAGGAACCGACGGTCTGCTCTCGAGAACGCGCGAAAATCTCTCGGGTGTGAGAGTTATCAGAGCCTTCAGACAAGAGGACGAGGAGATCGAGGCGTTCAAGGGTGAGAACGACGTTCTGACCGCGGTGCAAAGGCGTGTCGGCAGGATATCTGCCCTGATGAATCCCCTTACCTACGTCCTTATCAACGTAGCAATACTTCTCCTGATACATACCGGCGCTATGCAGGTAAAAGCGGGCAATCTCACTCAGGGTCAGGTGGTCGCGCTCTATAACTATATGTCACAGATACTCGTTGAGCTCATAAAGCTCGCGAATCTCATAATCAGCATAACCAAGGCACTCGCCTCTGCATCGAGAATCGCGGACGTGCTTGATATCGTTCCCACCGAAAATATGGGTACTCTTACCGAAGGTAAGAATTCCGATACATCGGTTGAATTCCGCTCCGTTTCTCTCGCATATAACGGCAGCTCTGAGCCCTCGCTCGAGGACGTCAGCTTTGTAGCCAAGAAGGGGGATACTATCGGAATTATCGGCGGTACGGGCTCGGGAAAGAGCACGCTCGTCAATATGATAGGCGCGTTCTATAAGGCTACCTCGGGAGAGGTGCTGGTGGACGGCGTTGAGGTGTCGGAATACGAAAGAGATGCCCTGCGCGCCAAGGTAGGCATCGTGCCTCAGAGCGCTGTGCTCTTTAACGGCACTATACGTGAAAATCTGCATTGGGGTAACGAAAGCGCGACGGACGAGGATATCCTTGCGGCGGTAAGAATGGCTCAGGCGGCTGACGTGCTCGAGGCGAAGGGCGGTCTTGACGCTATGATCGAGCAAGGAGGTAAAAACCTCTCGGGCGGTCAGAAGCAAAGACTCACTATTGCAAGAGCGCTTGTGAGAAAGCCCGAAATACTCATACTTGACGACTCGGCGTCCGCGCTTGACTACGCGACAGACGCGGCACTCCGCGCTTCCCTGCGTGAGATTGGCGGGGATACCACGGTATTTATCGTATCGCAGAGAGCATCGTCGATCATGCACGCGGATAAAATTATCGTGCTTGACGACGGTCAGGCTGTGGGAATAGGCGCTCACGATGAGCTTCTCGCCTCCTGCCCCGTCTACCGCGAAATATACGCAACTCAGTTCTCGGAGGTGGAAAATGGCTAAAAAGATCGAAAAAGCTCGCCCCGGAACAATGAAAAAGGTGCTCGGATACATCGGAAAGTACAAGCTTCTCTTGCCGGTATCCATACTTTTAGCAGTCATAAGCGTGTCCCTGACACTCTACATCCCCACGCTTATCGGTGAGGCAATAGACCTTATCGCGCATATAAATGAGCCCGAGGTTGGCAGCATTGACCGTATCACCGGCGTGCTTATTGAGGCGGGGCTCCTGATAGCTGTCACAGCGGTGGCGCAATGGCTGATGAGCACCATCAACAACAAGATATCATTCGGCGTCGTAAGAGATATAAGAAACGACGCATTCTCCAAGATCGAGACCCTGCCGCTCTCCTACGTTGACAGAAAGGCGCACGGTGACGTTGTTTCGCGCGTTATAAACGACGCGGATCAGTTTGCGGAAGGATTGCTTCTTGGATTCACACAGTTATTTACCGGAGTGCTTACTATAATCGGCACGCTCGCGTTTATGATCTACCTCAATTGGGTTATCGCGATAGTTGTCTTTGTGCTCACTCCTCTGTCACTCTTTATTGCGAGATTTATCGCAAGCCGCACGTACAGTATGTTCAAGGCTCGCTCGGAATACGAGGGTGCGGCAACCGCCTACATCAACGAGATAGTAGGAAACGAGAAGGTCGTTAAAGCATTCTCGCAGGAAGGAAAGACGCTCGAGAAATTCGCGAATATAAACGCGGGACTCGAGAAGGCATCCTTAAAGGCGATATTCTTCTCATCGCTTACCAATCCCACGACAAGATTCGTCAACTCGGTCGTATATGCCGCGGTAGCTCTCGTCGGAGCACTTATGGCAATCCCCTCCGTCAACTCGGGAGCGATCGTTGCTCTTGTAAGCGTTGGTGAGCTTGCGTGTCTGCTTTCCTACGCTAATCAGTACACAAAGCCCTTCAACGAGATTTCAGGAGTGCTGGCGGAGTTCCAGAATTCCTTGGCGTGTGCTTCAAGAGTCTTCGAGCTCATTGAGGAAGAGTCCGAGATACCCGACAAGACTGATGCAGTCAAGCTTTCGGGGGTTGAAGGTAACGTTTCACTTAAAGACGTACATTTCTCTTACGTTCCCGAAAAGCCGCTTATCGAGGACCTCAACCTCGAGGTAAAGCCCGGTATGAGGGTGGCAATAGTCGGTCCTACCGGATGCGGAAAGACCACGCTCATCAACCTGCTCATGCGCTTCTATGACGTGAAGGAGGGCTCGATCTGTGTCGAGGGTAACGATATACGCGACGTCACTCGCGAGTCGCTCAGAGAAAGCTACGGAATGGTGCTCCAGGACACCTGGCTAAGAGCCGGAACAGTCAGAGAAAATATAGCAATGGCAAAGCCCGAGGCAACCGACGAGGAGATAATCGCGGCGGCAAAGGCGGCACACGCGCACAGCTTCATCAAGAGGCTGAAGAATGGATATGACACCGTACTCGGTGAGGGCGGCGAGGGTCTCTCGCAGGGACAGAAGCAGCTGCTCTGCATCACGAGAATAATGCTTTCCCTGCCCCCGATGCTGATACTCGACGAGGCTACCTCATCGATAGATACACGTACCGAAATACGTATACAGAAGGCCTTCCTCGAGATGATGGAGGGGCGCACAAGCTTTATCGTAGCGCACAGACTCTCTACCATAATGGGCGCTGATCTCATACTCGTTATGAAGGACGGACACATTGTAGAGAGCGGAAATCATAAGGAGCTGCTCGATAAGGGCGGGTTCTACTCCACGCTCTATAACAGTCAGTTCGCGCATTGATTTTTATAAAAACAAAACCGAGTCAAGGTTATCCAAGACTCGGTTTTTATTATTTTCGTATTAATTTGTTAACTTACATTTACAATTTCAACGTCTGCGCCGTTCTGAGTGTAGACGTTATCGTACGAGCCATACTCGATTCTCGAGTCTGCGCCGAGGACTATCTTATCCTTCTTTACCTCAAGCTTACAGACGTCGATGCCGCCGAAGACGTACACACCGTGCTCGGTTGACGCTACAACGAGCGAGTCGGTATCTCCCTCAATTCTATTGTCAAGGTATACGCTATTTCCCTTCAGGGTAAGCTTATGTGAGCCAAGCTTTATCAGACAGATGCCGACACCATCATAGATAACGAAATGAACGTCGCGAAGCTCAAGGTCGGAATTGAGAGTCAGAGCGGAGCGCATATTTATGATGGAATTGTTGTCAAGGTATCCCTCTCCGACGTATTCGCTCTTACCCTTAACGGTGAGCTTCTTTACGCTCGGGGTTTCGGTCGCAATAATGGTATGAGTCGTCGCACCGACAAAGGAGGAATAGTATCCGATATCTATCTCATACTCTGCCTCGTTGTCTGTCATAGCTAGGAACGCCTCGTCGATGCTCTTGTACATTCCGACCTTCTCGCCGTCCTTGTAAAGCGCGGTGAGCTCGATATCCTTCGTCGCAAGCTCGGGCGCCTTATAAATAAACTGTACGCCGAGGTTTGTAGAGGAGTGAGAGACGTGATCAAGGTAGAGAGTCGCGCCGGAAAGACCGAATTTATCGTATACGACCTTATCACCGGAATTATCCGTCCAGGTGATGTCCGCGCCATACCACTCTTCACCGAGCTTTACGTAATTCCACGCGTGAGCCTCACCGCCGCCGAAGCCTGAGCCCATTATACACTCAACGTCATGGAGGAGGCAAAGGTACATAAAGCTCTTGGCGTAAGCCTCGCAAACGCCAAGGCCGTGGACCGCAAGACCTGTCATATTGTGAGCCCACATATCACCCTCGGGAGTGACTCCGTCGCTTTCATATGCGTACTCCATATTCTCTACTATGTATGCGGTTATCGCCATAGCTCTCTCAAGGTCGGACATTCCATCCTTGATAAGAAGCGCAGCGTCTGCCGTCATCTCTTCTATCGCGCTATCACAGGTGCGTCTTCTTGACGCGCTTGCATACTCTTTATCAATAGTAAGAAGGAGCGTATCCTCTCCTCTGGTGACGACCGATGCATCGAGCCAATAGTATACGGGATTTGAAACGTAGAATACCTTCCATACCGCCATACCCTCATCGAGACTGATCGAATAATCGTCAAGGTCAAACTCACCGATAACATAATACTCACCGTCGGGAGAAACGTCATCAGCGCTGACAAAGAATTCCTCGCAAACCGAGGTCATCTCCTTGTAAAGAAGCTGCATTCCCTCTCCGGAGGAATATTCACCGAGCGCGTAATAGCCGTAGGTGCTATTGCCCGGTCTTGCCGCAAGCTCGTACTTGGTATTACAATACGCACAAGTCGGCAGAGAGCCGCCCGAGGATGTGCCTCCCGAGCAGGGCTCGGTAAGAACGTGCGAGGGATCGTTCGCGCAAACGCGCTTGTGGTTGCCGTTGCCGAGAGACTCATACTCGCCATAGGCGTGACCTGAAGCCTTTATAATAACCTTCGTATCGTAATTACACTCTGTGCAATACTGATAAGCATCCCAACCGTCACTCGTGCAGGTAACGGGCTTTGCATCTACGGACTCAAAGGAATGCTCGTGAGGAAGAAGAGACAGCACCTCAGCCCATCCGCACGAAGAGCATTCTCTTCTCATCGAGCCATACTTATCAACAGTAGGCTCTGAAACGACTATCCAAGCGCCGAAGCTGTGCCCCGTTGCCGTGGTGGCGTTACTTCTCTTTGTGTCATTGCAGACCTTGCAGACAGACTCGGTATATCCGTCCTCAAGGCAGGTGGCATTCTTGACGCTCGTCACGTAATCGTGAGCCCCATAATCTCCGACATTCTCACCGCAGGAAAGGCAGGTCGGATACTCGATGCAGGAGCCCTTAGTTACGTTCGCGTGAGAGCATTCGGTGCCGCCAAGAATAGATGGGAGCATCTCGCAGGATGCGAAAATCATCATTGCCAGAATCAGGAGAGCTGATATAGCCAAAATCTTAGTTATACGCTTTTTCATATTTCCTCCAAAAAGCTTTCTAGGTTCATTATACCGCATTTTTCGAGTCAAGTCAAGGAAATGTACGTATGTGGCGCGTAATAATTTACGGTTTATACTTGAATTGGTAAAAAATATGTGTTAAAATATACTCGAGGTATTATGCGAAAGGAGTCGCGAATATGAATAGCACGGTACATAAGAATATATATAAGACTGTCCTTGACGTTCTTGCTACGGGCTCTCTTTCACACAAGAGACTTATTGAGGAGGCTGTCAGAAGACTCTACGGCGGTATAGACGTTGGCGGTCAGGTCGGTGACTTCACCGAGATACGCGGTCTTATCGGCTCTGTGGTTGCCGAAATGAAGAGCGACGGTGTCATACTCTTCGATGCGGGCGTTTATTCGGTAGGTGCAGACGGTCCTATTCCCTTACGAATGGAAAAATGCGAGAAGGAGATAGTTTCCTTACTGCTCGGAGGCGCAAAGAATAAGGCCGAAATACGCGCTAGTCTCAGAAAGACCTTCAAGACAGATACAACTCCGAGTGACTCGGATGACAGAATACTCTATAACTATATGGGACAGATACTGCGCAGGCTGATCGATACCGGAATTATCGAGCTATCGGCGGGACTCTACTCTCTCAAGGCTGAGACACGCGCTGATGCGGACAATATCAGCGAGATGCTCTCGCTCAAGTCGGAATTTCTCACGAGGCTGCACAGAAAGGGCGGCGAGTTCTTCGAGCACTATATCCTCACGCTCCTTAAGAAGAATGAGGAGGCGCACGGAAAGACGGTGACCGAGTGCAGGACCACGGGCGGATCAATGGACGGCGGTGTCGACGGCATAATGAAGACCGTGGATTACCTCGGCTTCAGAGAGACTGTGCTGATACAGGCAAAGAACCGTACCGATCTGACGGTGGAGACTACGGCAAGAGGCTTCCTCGGCGCGGTGTACGCAAACGGAGGAACCAAGGGTATCTTTGCTACTACCTCGGACTTCCACCCTGCGGCAAAGCTGTTCCTTAGCGGAATAGACAACTGCGTGGGTGTGAACGGCGAGGACATCTTTGGGATGGCGTGCAAATATCTTTACGGAATAAAAAAGAAGAGCGGCAAACTCGTTGTAGATAATAAAATTTTGTAAAACGGAGAAATAGAAATGACAGTAAACGAAACAAGAGAAAGAATTGAAAACGAGCTTAAGGCGGTTGCCGAGAGCTTTGGCGAGGCTTCCTCGCTTGTAAAGTACGACGTTGACGTTGAGGTTAACGTTATAGAGGGTGCGCCCGAGGATATAACCAGTGTTCTCGGCTCGCTTTCCATCGGCCCTGCGGGCTCGGAGGACGAGGACAGACTCTACCTTCCCCTTGACGCGGAGCTTGACGATAATGATATCGTTGATGAGGAGCTTTTCCAGAAGAATCTTGAAAGCTTCAAGGCTAAGGCCGAGAGCATCAGAGACAGAATCCTTGCGTCCGACGACTATAACAGCGAGGTAAAGGTTATAATCGAGGAATTCGACCGCGAGATGGACGAGAAATACCGCGCTGAGCTCGATAGAATCAACAGAGTGGCAAAGAGAAATCTCACCATCGCGGCTGTTGCGGCTGTTGCGGCGGCAGTTATCGCGATCATCGTGCTCGTGGCGGATAAGCTCGCGTAAGGGTGAAGTTTATGACAGTAAGTGAAGCCGTAGCAAAAATGCAAAGCACCGTCGAGGCGGCTATGACGCGGCTCGAGGGTAACGGATTTGTAATGTCGGCGGAGACCGACTATATGAACGCTATGCTGAGGTCCGTCGAGGACACAAAGAAGGCAAAGTACGTGACCGTATCCGTCGTTATCGGCTCCGAGGCTTGCAAGGAGGGCGAGGAGTACTGTATGTCGCTCGGCGCTATGATCAGCCGTAAGGGTGTCGACGAGGAGCAGCTCAACAAGGATATCGAGAGCTTTGGAAAGATGGTTGACGAGGCGGTAGAGACACTCGCGAAATACGAGGACAAGAACGAGGGCCTTGCATACCTCACCGCTAAGGCAAGCGCGGAATATGAGGAAATGGTCGCAAAAATGGAGGAGGAGCAAAAGAGGAGCCGCAGGTTATCTATGGTAAGTAACATAATATTTATCGTCGGTATTGCCCTGCTCTTCATCGTTGCGTTTCTTAGGTAATGGCACTTGATTTTTCTAAATACACACCGAAAAAGCCGTCAAACTGCGAGAGCTGTGAGTTCTACGTTTACGACGAGTACACCGAGGAATATTCCTGCTCGCTGAGTCTTGACGAGGACGAGATGTCAGACTTCCTCGGAGGTAATACAAAGGGGTGTAAATACTACCGGTATTACGACGAGTACAAGAGCGTACACAAGCAGATATGATAGGTTATCCCGCCGGATATCTATCGGCATTTTTCATAAAGACGATGCTCCGATTTTAGTGAGAGTGTCGTCTTTTTTTGCCTTTTTTTGAAAATTTCAGAAAAATTTTTATTTTTCGCACTTGAGGATTTAAGAGAAAACGAGAGAAAACGAGAGAAAACGAGAGCTTTGGTTTTCTAAATCAAATTCTTTCAAAAAAGTTTTGAAAAAAGCATTGACATTTCTATATGCGTGTGCTATAATAAACAAGCTTGAAAAAAGACTTGTATAGAAGTTGTCTATACGAAATCACAATACGGAGGAAAATCAAATGTCCACTTTCATGGCTAACGCTAACAACATCGAGCGCAGATGGTTTGTTATCGATGCAGCAGGTCAGCCTCTTGGTAAGACCGCAGTTAAGGCCGCTAACATTCTTCGCGGCAAGCACAGACCCGAGTTCACTCCCCACGCTGATTGCGGAGAGTTCGTTATCATCATCAATGCTTCCAAGGCAGTTCTCACCGGCAGAAAGCTTGAGCAGAAGTACTACAGACATCATTCCGGCTACATCGGTGGCCTCAAGGAAGTTCAGTACAAGACCCTCATGGCTAACCGTCCCGAGATGGCTATGGAGCTTGCTGTTAAGGGTATGCTCCCCCACAACACTCTCGGCGCAAAGGCATTCACTCGCCTTCACGTTTACGCAGGCGAAAACCACGAGCAGGCTGCTCAGAAGCCTATCGTGCTTGACTAATAAGGGAGGATAAAGAAACATGTATACTAGTGCAAAACCTTATTTCTATGGCACAGGCAGAAGAAAGAAGTCTGTTGCAAGAGTTCGTCTCTACCCCGGTACCGGTGCTATCACCATCAACGGCAGAGACATTGACGATTACTTTGGCCTTGAGACCCTCAAGCTCATCGTTAACCAGCCCTTCGGCGTAACCGAGACTGAAGGCAAGTTCGACATCGTTGCTAACGTAAACGGTGGCGGCTTCTCCGGCCAGGCAGGCGCAATCCGTCATGGCGTTGCTCGTGCTCTTCTTACCGCTGACGAGACCTACAAGCCCGCTCTCAAGAAGGCAGGCTTCCTCACTCGTGATCCCAGAATGAAGGAAAGAAAGAAGTACGGACTCAAGGGCGCAAGACGTGCACCTCAGTTCTCGAAGAGATAATTTCGACTTTGTCGAATACAAAAAATGCTCCGATCTTTCGGAGCATTTTTTATTATCTCTTTGAGAACAACTAAGTTTGCCCTTACGGGCAAGTGAAGTTATCTACGATAGTGAAGTTCACTTCGTGAGTGAAGTTTTGCCTGACGGCAAAGTGG
>JAFTKM010000010.1 GCA_017453245.1 Clostridia bacterium | reverse complement strand
TGTTATTCCGGAAGGAGTCACAAGCATCGGCTCTTATGCGTTCTCGGGTTGCACAAGCCTTACAAGCGTGACAATACCCGATAGCGTAACAAACATTGGCGATGGTGCGTTCTATTATTGCACAAGCCTTACGAGCATCGTAATTCCCGATAGCGTAACAAGCATCGGCTATTCTGCGTTCTCGGGTTGCACAAGCCTTACAAGCGTGACAATACCCGATAGCGTCACAAGCATCGGCTCTTATGCGTTCTATGGTTGCAGAGGTCTTACGAGCGTGTATATTACAGATATAGCCAAATGGTGTTCAATTTCGTTCGGTGATTACTCTGCAAACCCGTTATATTATGCACACAATCTCTATCTTAACGGTGAGCTTGTAACAGAGCTTGTTATTCCGGAAGGAGTCACAAGCATCGGCTCTTATGCGTTCTCGGGTTGCACAAGCCTTACAAGCGTGACAATACCCGATAGCGTAACAAACATTGGCGATGGTGCGTTCTATTATTGCACAAGTCTTACGAGCGTGACTATACCCGATAGTGTTACAAGCATCGGCTCTTATGCGTTCTCGAATTGCATTAATCTTACAAGTGTTACCTTTGAAAACACCGATGGCTGGTGGTATGCATCGAGTTCATCTGCGACAAGTGGTACTAGCATTTCAGCAACCGATCTTGACGATCTTGCTACTGCGGCTACATATTTGAAAACAACCTATTTAAATTATTATTGGAAACGTACATAAAACCTAACCCAAGGGAGCGCTTCGGCGCTCCCTTTTTTTTTTTAACTCCCCATCTTACCACACCATCTTGTGTCAAGAAATATGCCTACCCCCATATATGGTGTTGAGGTGATTGACTCGCATAAGTTATCTGAATATAATGAAAGTGGATAGGCAGGTCTCACCATACTTATCCAATAATTAGAGTGAAAGTAACCCACATAAAATATACTCAACAAATCTCATCCATTTTTCCTTCTTTCCTTGACATTTCCCCCGAAATGTTATACAATTAAAGTAATAAAACGACATCGGAGGCAATATGAAGATTCAGTATTGGGGAACAGCCGCGGCAGAGGGTGTTCCTGGCATATTCTGCAACTGCGAGGTATGCGCTCTTGCAAGACGGGAGAAGGGAAGAAAGATCCGCACCCGCTCGCAGCTTCTTATCAATGACGATCTGCTTGTGGACTTCGGTCCCGACACTTATGCGCATACTCTCAAGTATGATTACGACCTCTCGCGCCTTGCGCACGTTCTTATCACTCATCCTCACGAGGATCATCTCTATGCGGACGAGCTTACCAACCGTCTTCCGGGATTTACTAAAAATCCTCTCGTCGAGACGATGATAATCCACGGCTCCGAGGACACGCTTTCTTACATAAGGAAGGTCAGCGACAACAACGAGAGATATAAGAATCAGAAGAGAATGCTCTTCGATATTATGAAGCCGTATGAGTCGCGCAAGATCGGCGATTACATAGTCACACCCCTTCCTGCACAGCACGGCACAAAGACGCCTTACGTATATCTTATAGAGCAGGGCAGAAAGTCCTTCCTTGTTCTTAACGACACCGGCCGCCCCTCCTACGAGTTCTACGAGTATCTCATCAAGCGCGGCATCGTCCTCAGCGCCATCTCCTTCGATACCACCTACGGCAATGAGAACGTCCTCGTCAAGTACGGCAAGGCAGATCATCATATGGGACTTCTCGACAACGTCGCTGTCAAGGGCTTCCTTGATATGAACGGAGTGACCGACAAGCACACCGTTTGCATAGCAAACCACTTCTCGCATCAGGGTGTTGACGCCGACTATGACGCGATGTGCGAGCACGCCAAGAGATACGGCTTTATCATCAGCTACGACGGTCTCGAGATCGAGATTTAAGAGGAGAATCCAATGCTTTTCGCAACCCAGACCGACTTTCTCGCTCGCAAATACGGACTCGTTCGCGCGGTCGAGATGCTTATCGAGGCGGGCTATCCCGCCATCGACGTCACGATGTACCACACTAACGGTTATCCCTTTACCGACGACTACCGCGAGGTCGCCGCAAGGCTGCGCTCAATGGCTGACAAGGCGGGCGTAAGATTTGTGCAGGCGCACGCGCCCTTTGGTGGAGGCTATGACCGCTACCTTAACGAGCTCATACCCCTCTTTCCGCGCGTCTTTGAATTCTGCTCGCTCCTCGGCATAGAGAATCTCATCGTACACCCGATTATGAGAGGTCACTACTACGGGGCTGAGGCTGAGCACTTTGATATGAATATGAAGTTCTACCGCGCCATCGCGCCTCTTTCAAGAACGAATAAGGTCAAGATCGCGATAGAGAATATGTGGGACAGACACCCCGTCACCGGCAGGATCTGCGACCACGTTTGCGCCGACCCTCACGAGCTTGTGAGATACTATGACGAGCTTGCCGACCCCGAGGTATTCACCGTTTGCCTTGACATCGGTCACGTCGCGCTTTGCGGCAGAGAGCCCGAGGACGCAGTGCGCATAATCGGCAGGGAAAGGCTCGGCTGCATCCACGCTCACGACGTCGATTACGTCTCGGATCTGCACACCCTCCCCGGTACCTCCAAGATCAATTGGGACAAGGTTTCCCGAGCCCTCGGAGAGATAGATTACAAGGGACCGTTTACCCTTGAGGCGGATTGCTTCTATGACGGATTTATGGAGGAACACTACCCCGC
Organism: Clostridia bacterium; assembly: GCA_017453245.1. Classification (GTDB taxonomy): domain Bacteria; phylum Bacillota; class Clostridia; order Oscillospirales; family CAG-272; genus UBA1740. The sequence goes on along the minus strand of JAFTKM010000010.1, from coordinate 35,765 downwards.
AGTAACGAAATTTATGGCGGATACCGCGAGAGTTATATCAAACAAAATCGATCTTTATAGACCTTAATTGTAAATTCAACTTAACAAACAACAAGAAAAAAGCGGAAGAAAACAGCCTTCCGCTTTTAATATTTCAGATAAAAATTACCCCTCAAGAATCTTCACGGCGCAAGCGCAGATGAGCTTTGCCGTACCCTCAATGCCAAGGGTAGAGGAGTTGATCGCTATGTCGTAGTTATCGTACTTACCCCACTTGTTTCCGGTGTAGAAGTTGTAGTAGGATGAACGGCGCTTATCCGTCTTGTTGATAACGTCAATGATCTGACCGGATTTAAGCTCGGGGTGTCTTTCGGCAACTCGCGCCTGTCTGTGATCAAGGTCTCCGTATACGAAGATCCTCAGCAGTTTCTCCTCATCGCGGAGCACGTAGTCTGCGCATCTTCCGATTATGACACAGCTTTTCTCCTTTGCAAACTCCTTGATGACCTCGGACTGGAGGATGAAGAGCTTGTCGTTGAGCGGCATCTTGTAGCCGAAGTGCATAGTAGTGCCAAGCACGTTTGAGCCCATAGCGAGAGTGTAGAGCAAACTGTTTGCCGCAGACTCGTCCGCAAGCTTAGTTATCTTCTCGTCAAGGCTTCCGCGGTTAGCCGCCTCGGTTATCAGCTCTCTGTCATAGAGCGCGATGCCAAGCTTCTCGGCTACCAACTCTCCTATTTCACGTCCGCCGCTTCCGTACTGACGCGCGATTGTTATAATGATTTTCTTGTCCATAGATAGCCTCCTTGCTTTTTTATATTATCATTTTATCAAAAAAATGACCGTTTGTAAATACCTAAAATGCAAATTGGATAAAATTTCTTGAAAAATCTGTCAACATATGCTACAATATATCCAAATAGAAAACGAAGGGAGAGAGAATATGCTTCTCGTTGATCCGTCTTTAATAAGTGAAATAGATAACTTCGCGAGCGAATCTCTCGGCATACCAAAGAGAGCTCTTATGCTCCGCGCGGCAGAAGCCGTTGCAAGCGCGGTACGATCCTACGTGTCAAAGGGCTCAAAGATTCGCATCCTCGCAGGCAAGGGCAACAACGGCGGTGACGGCTATGCCGCAGCTACTCTTTTGATGCGCGACTACGACGTCAAGGTCTACGACGTCTTTTCAGCGGGGCAGAGGACCGATGAGGGCAGATACTACCTTACCTCTTACGCCGCAGCGGGCGGCGCTATAGAGCCGCTTTCCTTTGACGGTGCAAGCCTCTCTGATATCAGAAGCTCCGACTGCATAATTGATGCCGTTTTCGGCACGGGATTTGCAGGAGAACTCCCCAAGATCGCAGTAAATCTGGCGAAAGAACTCGCATCTATAAATGATAAAACGATCCTCGCCATCGACGTCCCACTCGGTGTAAATGCGACCGACGGAAGCATTTGTGACGGCTCTTTATATCGCGCAACCGCGACCGTTGCTCTCGGCTTTGTAAAACCGGGACTTGTGTCGTATCCCGCCAAGGAATATGTTGGAAAGCTGATTTATGACAACATTGGTTTGCATAATGACGAGATATTGTCGAATTTTGCCTTTGACAGCTACTATACAGACTATGAGCTTGCCGCCTCGTTTATTCCGAAAAGGCAAGAGAATTCCAACAAGGGTAGCTTCGGCAAGCTTCTTATGATAACCGGCTCTCTTGACTTTCCCGGCGCGGCTCACCTGTCTCTCGAGGCGTCTCTCCGCGGAGGTGTTGGCTACGTCACCTATCTGGGTGAAAAAGACCTTTGCGACTCGCTTATCTCAAAGCTCCCCGAGGCTATCTACAAGCCTTACTCACTTAATGATCTGACTCCCGAAAGCCTTGACGAAATATCCTCGCTCTCGGCACGTCACTCCGCCACCCTTATCGGCTCGGGCTCGTCGCGTAGCGAGGGCTTACGCCGCCTTCTTATTCGCCTCCTTTGTGATGAAGGCTCACCCATAATTCTTGATGCCGATGCCATAAACGTCCTCTCCGAGAACCCCGAGGAGGGCAGAGCGCTTATAAAAAATGCTAAAAGAACGGTTATCCTTACCCCTCATCCTCTCGAGCTCTCGCGTATCTCGGGCATCCCTACCGATGAGATACAGAGCAAAAGACTCGCAGTCGCAAAATCCTTCGCCCGCGAGTGTAACTGTATTCTCGTCCTAAAGGGAGCGGCAACTATCGTCACCGACGGCAAAGAAACGTACGTCAACTCCTCCGGCTCGTCCGCCCTTGCAAAAGCGGGTAGCGGTGACGTGCTCGCAGGCTTCCTCGCGGCTCTTGTTGCCTCGGGGTGCGACCCGCTCCGAGCTTCAGCCCTTGCGACCTACTTCCACGGCCTCGCCGCCGACGTCCTTGCCGAGGAGCTCTCCGCCTTCGGTGTGACTCCATCCGACCTGCCGCGTGAGATCGCAAGACAGCTTGCTAAGGCCATTAGCCAACACTGATCGACTACTATAGCAAAAGCAGAGCGACGATTTTTCGCGCTCTGCTTTCTTCATATTTCTGTGCTTTACATCCTATATAGATATTCCGCCGCCTCTGCTCTTGTTACAATATCTGTACCGAGGAAGTCGGCAATATCACCGTCAAATATCCCGAGAGTGAACATCGCCTGCACGCTTGCCCTCGATGAAAGGCTCACCGACGCATTCTCGAAATACTCTCCGTCCTCCTCGCTTGTCTTGAGCCCGAGGATTCCCGTTATTATTTCCGCCGCCTCATTCTTTGTGATTCCTCTGTTAGGCTCAAAGATAAGCCCCGCCTCGGTGTAGTCACCGTTTACAATACCGAGCCTCTGCGCGGTAGCGACGTAGGACACAAGCGCCGCGGGGATTTCCGTATTATCGTCAAAGAAGGTCTTAGTCAGGGAAGAATCCGCTCTCATTCCGCTTGCCTTCATCGCCATAGCGACAAACTCCGCCTTGCTTACCGTCTCGTCGGGCATGAAGTATTTGCTGTCTCCGAGAGTCTTACCGCTCATGATCCCAAGCGCGCTCATAGCCACCGCCGCGTTGTATTCGCTTCTGTTCGTCATATCGGCGTATACCTCGCCGCTCATTCTCTCAATGATCCTTATTCCAACCTCGCGAGGCTCGGAATAGTTACCGTATTCGTCACGCAGAACGTAGGTGAACGAGTCGTATCCGGTAAACTCCTCGGTGGGGGTGTACTTATACGTCCCCGACTCCTTATCGACAAATGAGAGCGAGCCCCTTTTTGGGTATGCCGCAATAATATACTCGAGCTTGTCTCCCTCGGGATCGGAGCCCTCAAGACGTCCGTAGACCGAGATCTCCGCCTGAGTGGTGAGTGATAGAGAGGATTCCTTCTCCTCGGGTACCTTCGGAGCATAGTTGATCTTGTCGATAAACTTCATCTCGCACTTGCCGGGCGTATCAGTACCTCCGTAGCTTAACGTGTAGTCAAAGCTTGCCTCACTTACCTCGCCTGACGCCGGCACAAAGATAAGCGCCGCCACGTTCTTGCGCTTAACCCTCTGTCCCTCCTTGACGCGTCTGCCCGCGAGCAGGAGCGTTCCCTCGTTTGACGAGGGCAGGGTATCTATGCTCACCGAGTCAAAGTCGGTTATCGCGTAAGCGCTCTTGAAATCCGAGTCGCTGAAGGCCAGCTTCTGTCCGACGAGCCCTGTCTTGATCAGCCGCACCTCGCTCGCTACTACCGTATATCCCGAGCCGAACAGAGCGTAACCGGTGAATCCCACGCAAGAAACCAATACGGCAAGTAGCACCCAAAATACAATCAGCTTTTTCATTTTTATCTTGACCTTTCGGTCTTCCTCCTTTTTGTAGTTATGGGATTATTTTACCCGAGTGAGGTGGCGGTATGCGGCAATTTTACGGAAAAACAAAAAATATTAGTCCTTTTGCCGAAAAAATTGTAAATAAAAATAAAAGAATAGATATTTGATTGACTTTCTCCCCCGGGTGTTGTATAATTAAATGGTTACCTTAAAAAATAAAATATTTATTGATAGGTTTAAAAGATATGAAGTTGACGAAAAAACAGCTTATAATCATAATATCCGCCGCGGTGCTCCTTGTAGCCGCCGTGACTCTCGCGGTCGTTCTTCTCACGAGAGACAAGCCCGAGGAGCGTACGGTCTATTATCACAATGACTTCGGCTACGTGATCAAGGACGACGGCAAGATCGAGATCGTCTCCTATTCGGGAACGGATAGCGACGTCGTTATCCCTTCGGCTATCGAGAGCCGCTCGGTCACTTCAATAGGTGACGGCGCCTTTCTCGGAAATAAGATGAGAACGCTTAAGATAGGTACGTTTGTTACCGAGATCGGTGACAGCGCGTTCCACTCCTGCACCTCTCTTGAGAAGATAACCTGGAATGCGCTTCTTACCAAGATCGACAAGTACGCTTTCTATATGTGCGTCGCTCTTGAGAATGTACAGCTCCCGTCGACTGTATCCTCAATAGGAGAGGCAGCCTTTGCGGATTGCTCGTCGCTTGAGAGCATCACCGTGCCGGAGAATATCACCGCAATTCCTCCGCATATGCTCTATAATTGCTCGTCGCTTACCGCCTTTGACTCGGCATCTCATATCGATTCGATCGGTGACTACGCCTTTTCGGGCTGTACATCCTTGTCGACTCTCTCGGTCGTCGGTGTAAAGAGCTTTGGTATTCACGCCTTTGAGGGCTGTACCGCGCTTGAGTCGCTTACCGTAGACGCTTCTGTCGAGTATATCGGAGAGGGAATTCTGTTTGGCGCATCAAAGGTGGCGTCTATTACGGTCGGAGAGGGCAACGCGCGCTATTCCACCTCCTCGGGAGCGCTTGTCGACACCGCAAATGGCACCCTTATGTATATGCCCCCGAAGTCTCCTCTTACCTCCTACACGTTCCCCGAGGGTATAAAGACGGTTGACGACTATGCCTTCAATAACTGTCTTGAGCTTACCTCGGTCATTCTTTCGGACTCGCTCGAGACTATCGGCAGCTATGCCTTTAACCTCTGCGACAATCTTTACCGCATAGTACTCGCAAGCTCTGATGAGACAGTTAACTGCGATTTCCCCGATACGGTTAAGTCTATCGGCGGTCTCGCTTTCTTCAATACCAAATTCCAAAAGGAGCTTCCCGCAGGCTTTACCGTTGTGGGTGACGGCGTTCTTATCGATTTCAAGCCGCACACTGACAGCACGGGCAATTTTGTCGCAGGCGACGGAGTCGCAATCGTTGAGCGCCCCATTGATATGGGCGGCTATACCGTAAACGAGATACTCGGCGTATCGGTGACTGTGCCTGACGGGGTGAAGGAAATATCCTCCGCGTTTGCTTACAATAACGACGTAGTCGAGGTAACTCTGCCTTCCACGGTGAGCGTTGTCTCGGATTACGCATTCTATTCCGCTCTTATGCTTGAGAAGGTAGATATGTCCGCGACAGCCGTAACTCACCTTCCCGATTACTGCCTTGGAAATACTACCCGTCTGTCCTCCGTCTTGTTCCCGGGTACACTTCGTACGACCGGGCAGATGGTTCTTGCGGGCGCAAGCTTGCTTAAGACGGTTACGCTTCCCGAATCGCTTGTTGAGATAGGTCACAGTATGTTCTTTGAGTGCGCGGCGCTCGAGAGCGTATTCATTCCCGAGAGCGTAAGGACTATCGGTGACTACGCCTTCTCAAGAACGCTTTCGCTTAAGAGCATTTCCTTGCCCGACTCGATAGAGAAAATAGGCAAGTACGCCTTCGGTGAATCGGGTCTTACCGAGTTTACCGTTCCCGACGTGGAGATAGGCGATTATCTGCTCTTCTCATGTGAAGCGCTCACCAAGGTGACAATACTCGGCGAGGGAGAATCGCCATTCGGACTTTGTATGGCTTGTACCTCGCTTACCGACGTTACCTTTGACGGCAAATTCACTCGTATAAATGACGATTCCTTCGCGGGCTGCACCTCTCTTACCGAGATAACCCTGCCAAGAAGCGTGAAGATAATCGGTAATACCGTCTTTGACGGATGCAGCGCGCTTGAGACTGTCAACGTGAAGGGCAGACTTACCGAGGTCGGCAGCTCAGCCTTCTACGGCGCGGCAAAGATGGAGAGCTTCAGGTTTACAAGATCGCTTAAGAAGATAGGCTCGTATGCCTTCTTCGGTTGCTCATCTCTTGCCGAGGCAGATCTTAGGTACGTAGAGGAAATAGGCAGCAGCGCCTTTGAGTACTGCTCATCTATTGAAAAAGTAAATCTTAAGAGCCTTGAGCATAGTATTCCGTCGAGAATATTCGCTTACTGCGTCTCTCTTTCCGACGTTAAGCTTGCTTCCTCGGTTACCGAGATCGGCCGCGCGGCCTTTATTTCCTGCGAGGGACTCGAGGTGATCAAGCTTCCGAAGTCGCTTACCGTAATAGGTATAAGCGCGTTTGCGGGATGCGCATCGCTTGAGGAGATCATATTCAACGATAATTTAACCACTATATCAAGTCAGGCGTTCTACGTTTGCCCGTCACTTGTCGAGGTAGTTATTCCCGACAGCGTGGAAACGATAGGTGAAAAGGCGTTTTCTGAGTGCGTCTCTCTTGCAAAGTTCGATATGGGAGAGGGAGTTGTCAGCATTGGCTCGTCCGCCTTTATGAACTGCTATTCTTTACATACCGTTGAGTTTTCGCCGAAGCTTGTGTCTATCAATGACTACACCTTCTACGGATGCTCCGCGCTTACCGACGCGCGCTTCCACGACGGACTCAACACCATTGGAGTCAGCGCCTTTGACGGTTGCTCGTCTCTTGGAACGGTTCGTTTGCCGCTTTCGGTGAACACGATTTATGAGAATGCTTTTTCGGGCTGTACGTCCTTGTCAAGACTTATATATGACGGTACGCTTGAGGACTACGCATACATTTCGGTTGGCGAGGGTAATGATGATCTCGACTATGCCGCAATAACAAATATGACTTAACTTCAGGGTAAGGAGAAACAAAATGAAAAACAGATATGACGTCGTTATCGTCGGAGCAGGTCCTGCGGGTATTTTTACCGCGCTCGAGATGCTAAGACAGGGAACGAAGCAGAGTATTTTGATAATAGAGAAGGGCAAGGCAATAGAAAAGAGAAGCTGCCCTAAGCATAAGGTTGGCAAGTGCGTCAACTGCAAGCCTTGTAACATCACCACCGGATTTTCCGGCGCGGGCGCGTTTTCCGACGGTAAGCTCTCGCTTTCCGAGGAGGTAGGCGGAGATCTTCCGAGCCTTATCGGAGCGGAATACGCAAAGACAATGATAGATTATACCGACGGTATCTATCTTGAGTTCGGCGCGGATCCTCACGTAGAGGGACTTGGCTTCACCGAGGAAAAGAAGGAGATACGCCGCAACGCTATCGCCGCAGGACTTAAGCTCGTTGACTGTCCCATCAGACATCTCGGCACCGAGAAGGCGCAGGAGATCTACTACGCCATCGAGCAGTATCTGATCGATAACGGCGTTGAGATAGAATTCAACAGAGAGTGCCTCAACATAGTTATTGATGAGAACGAGACCTGCACCGGCGTTATCGTTAAGGACAAGGGCGAGGAAGTCGTTATCGATGCAGGCACAGTAGTTATTGCTACGGGCAGACGCGGCGCAGATTGGCTTGAGAAGCTTTGCGCAGAGCATAATATCGCTCATCAGCCAGGCACTGTGGACATCGGCGTCAGAGTTGAGGTAAGAAACGAGATCATGGAGAGAGTGAATAACGTTCTTTATGAGTCCAAGCTTATCGGATATCCCGCACCGTTTAAGAATAAGGTGCGTACCTTCTGTCAGAATCCCGGCGGATTTGTCAGCCAGGAGAATTACGACAACGATCTCGCGGTTGTAAACGGTCACTCCTACAAGGATATGAAGAGTGATAACACCAATCTCGCAATTCTTGTCTCGCATAATTTCTCCACCCCCTTCAATCAGCCTATCGAGTATGCTCAGAAGGTCGGTGAGCTCACCAATATGCTCGGCGCGGGACACATTCTTGTCCAGCGCTTCGGAGACATTCTCGACGGCAAGCGCACTTGGCCCGAGGAGCTCTCGCAGTCCAACGTCAAGCCCACGCTTCCCGATGCTGAGGCAGGCGATATCACCGCCGCTATGCCTTACCGCGCTATGATGAATATTATCAACTTTATCATCGCCGCAGATAAGGTTGTTCCCGGCTTCGCCTCCTATGAGACACTTCTTTACTCCCCCGAGCTTAAGTTCTATTCCAACAGAGTAAAGATGGATAAGGAGCTTACCACCAACATCAAGGGGCTCCATTGTCTCGGTGACTCCTCCGGTTGGACAAGAGGCCTTATGATGGCGTCTGTTATGGGCGTTATTATGGGTAGAAAAATAGTTGAGAACGAACAGAAATAAGCCGAAATGTAAATAATTACATTCAAACAACGCTATTTAAGCTTGTTTTATCGACTGATAATAAAATCCAAGCAAACAACAGATACTACTAAAAAACAGAAGAAAAGTGTGATAATAAATGTTAACTAAAGCAAAAGGGAGAACTACCGACGTCGATATGACCGAGGGCGGAATAGTGAGGCACCTGATCACCTTTGCCGTTCCTCTTCTTATCGGTAACCTCTTCCAGATGATGTATAATATGGTCGACACCTGGGTGGTCGGTCAGTTTGTAAGCGACGCCGCCTTTTCCGCGGTTGGAACGCTCGGCTCGGTTACGAATCTTATGATAGGATTTTTCATAGGTCTTACCAGCGGAGCGGGCGTAGTTATTTCCCGCTTCTTCGGTGCAAAGCAGTATGACAGAGTTAAGGATACTGTCAATACCTCGGTCATTTTAACGGGAGTTCTTTGCGTCGTCTTTACGGCTCTCGGCCTTGCTCTTATCCCCGTCTTTCTTAGGATACTTGATATGCCCCCTGACGTCAGAGCAGAGGCACTCACCTATCTTACCATCTGGTTCTCGGGACTTTCCGGACTTATGGTATATAATATGGGTTCCGCGATAATGAGAGCAGTTGGTGACTCACGCCGTCCCTTCATATATCTTGTCGTTGCCGCTATTACAAACACCGTTCTTGACCTTGTATTCGTTATTGTATTCCATTGGGGCGTTGCGGGCGTTGCTATTGCAACCATAATTGCGCAGGGGCTCTCCGCGGTACTCACCGTTATTTCACTATGCAGAAATGAATCCTGCGTTAAGATCTCCTTCAAGGGAATGAAGTTCCATACCCCCATCTTCAAGGAGATACTCGTAATCGGTCTGCCCGCCGCTCTGCAGATGACTATCACCTCATTCTCCAACATCTTCGTACAGAGCTACATCAACTTCTTCGGCAAGGAGGTTATGGGCGGTTGGACAGCATATACCAAGATCGATCAGCTCATTCTTCTTCCGATGCAGTCGCTTGCGCTTGCGTCGACTACCTTTGTCGGACAGAACATCGGACAGAAGCAGATCAAGAGAGCAGAGAAGGGCGCCAACACCGCGCTCCTTATGTCCTTGGTCTCCACCGCAGTCCTCATTATTCCCGTTATGATATTCTCGGGCACCTTCGTATCTATCTTCAACACAAATCCCGAGATCATAAAGCACGGTACCGTATTCCTCCGCTGGCTCACTCCCTTCTATCTTTTCTGGTGTGTAAACCAGATCTATTCGGGAGCCCTCAGGGGTGTAGGCAAGAGCACAGGACCTATGATAATTATGCTCTCGTCCTTCGTTCTTTTCAGACAGACCTACCTCTTCGTGGTATCTAGGTTTATCTCCAACACCATACTCCCGATAGCCATGGGCTTCCCGGCAGGATGGGTGATCTCCGCGATAGTAACCATAATCTATTACAAGATCACAGGTCTCAAGCCTAAGGAGAGAAAAACAAAAATCGGCGATACTGTCGCCGCATAATGTAAACTAATATAAGCAAAAACCGCTATATGAGCACTTAGTGTGTCCCGTATAGCGGTTTTATTTTTAACGGAAATTATACGCCGATTATCTGACCGAGTCTCTTAAGCGCCATATTGCACAGCTCGATCTTCGCCTTGCACTCGGGCACGTCAAGCCCCTCAACGTACCATTTGTATTCCGCATCAGAGCGTATATTAGAGAGCTTCCTGAGCAGCTCGTCGACCATCTCCTTCTTCTTGCCTTCATCTGCGTTTTTCATCTCCTCGATGAGGGTGAGATAGAAGGCGAGGGAAGCGTTAGTCTCATTAGGTGTCATATTCTTGAAGGCCTCTCTTGCCGCCTTCTTGTGCATCGCGTAGCTCACTGCCGCAAAGACTCCGCTGACGCAAAGGGGCATAAGCGCGAGCGCAAGAGCTCTGCCGAATCCCTTGATGCCCTCAGCCTCACTCGGCCACTGCTGATGTATCGCCTCGTAATTTTTTCTGTATCGGTTGTAGAGTCTGCCAAGACGCTTTGAGTCATCAAAGAGTATCTCGGATACAACCTCCAGCGACTCCTCGGGACACTGATATTCGTTGTTCCTTCCGTCGAGCGCAAAGATGAGCGCAAAGGAAATTTTACCGAGACCGTCCTTGTCCTTCTTGAATAGGTGCTTGTCTATGTATTTTCTGAATTTCTCGGTGTCACGGCTTAATTCAAGCTCTTTTTCGGAGTGCGCCGCGCGGAATGCCTTAAGCGCCTCACCTGCCTTTGCCTTGTCTACGCTCAGCCCTTCGACGTTTTGTCTTCTGAAGGAGTTGTTTATGTCGTTTATCACCCCATTCACAAATCTCTTGAAGGCTCCGCCCTCTTCGCTTGCCTCCTTCGGCGCGTTATCTCTTATAGCCGCTTCAACTGCCAGAAGGTCTCCCTCAAGACGGCAGAGGGTAAGGTTATCTATTATATTCTGTCTTATTCTTTCTCTTTTTTTCTTTCCGAAGATCATCTTCCGAGCTCCTCCTCTATATACTTCTTTATCTTACCGAGATTCAAGCGCCTCTCGTTGTCCTTCAGCAGCTTTATCACTTCCTTGAGTGTGGTCGGCTTCTCACCGCTTGCCGATGACTGCGCCTTGCCCGCAAACCAGTGGTCGCAGTATTCAAAGACACCTCGCTTCGACGTCTCTCCCGACATTATCTTGTCAAAGAGCGACTTCACCGAGTGGGGTATCGCCGAGTAGTTTCCCGACTCATAGTCGGATACGTATTTGTAGACCGTCGGTCTGCTCTTGCCGAGCAGGTTTGACAGCTCGGTTATCGTTACAATGTCTGTAATTTGCATTTTCATTACCTCCGTTTGACACAATTTTACACTATTTTCCGACATTTGTCAAGTAAAAAACGTAAAAAAGTGTAAAGAAGTGTAAAGAGGGCAAGATTTGCAATATATGTTGAAAAAACGCGCATTTCCACGGGAACAGAAAAAGACAGAGCCAATAAAAAGCTCTGTCCTTAATCATTATTAATCCTTCAACGACTGCATATACTTATGCATCGTTTCCGCGACGACCTTGCTGTGTGCGACTGCCTCAACTACCGTTCTCGGGCCGTGAACAACGTCTCCGCTTGAGAATATGCCGGGGCGCGAGGTGTTGCCGTATTCATCCGCCGCGAGCAAGCCGTTCTTTCCCGTAACGAGGCCCTCTGTGGACTTCACGATAACGTTCTGCGGCCCCTGGCTGATGGAGACGATAACGCTGTCCGCCTCGTAAAGCTTTTCTGTTCCTTCCACGTCGGTAAAGCTGCCGTCCTCGTTTTCGATCACGTCGCAGAAGATAACTCCCTCGTCGGTGATCTCAACCGGTCTCTTGTTGTATTCAAATTGCACGCCGTCGAGCTTGGCGTAGGTGAATTCATACTGACTTGCCGCAACCTTGCTGGTGATAGAGAAGCAGGTCAGCTCCTCGGTTCCGTGTCTTATCGCGGTTCTTGCCACGTCCATAGCGGCGTTGCCCGCGCCGATCACGATAACGCGTCTGCCGAGCTTGAAGGAATCGGGGCTGTTCAGATAATTGATGCCGAAATGCACGTGACCGAGCGTCTCACCCTTGATATGCAACGCGTTGGGCTTCCATACTCCCGTGCCGACGAATATAGCCTTGTATCCGTCACGGAACAAGTCGTCAATGGTAATCGAATCACCAATATTAGCGTTAGGTCTGACCTTGATGCCCTTCATCTCGATATGACGGTACTGTATATCGTCAAGTATCGTCTTGGGAAGACGGAAGTCGGGAATACCGTAACGGAGAACTCCGCCAATCTCGCTCTTGTTTTCAAATATCGTGACCTTGTATCCGTAACGGGCGAGTATTATAGCAATAGTTATACCCGCAGGCCCCGAGCCGATGATTGCCGCCCTCATACCGTTCCATTCGGTGGGGCCCTTTACCATCTTCGGCGCATAGGCTCTTGAAATATACTGTTCAATAGTGGAGAAGTGCACCGCGACTCCCTTTTTACCGAGCACGCAGTGTCCCTCGCATTGCTTTTCGTGATTGCAGATAAGACTGCAAACGGTTGTCAGAGGATTGTTCTCAAAGAGAAGTCTACCCGCCTCGTCAAGCTTGCTTTCCTTCAGAAGTCTGATTACCTCGGGAATGGGCGTCTGTATAGGACAGCCCTTGACACATTGCGGATTCTTGCATTGCAGACAACGATTTGCTTCATCTAGTACGTGTAATGCCATAGCTTATATCCTCTCTTTATTGGTTATATCTTATTATATCATATATACAAACATAATTCAAGTGATAAATATTGGTGAATTGAATGTTAAAATAAGGATAATAAAAAGGCACCTGAATGGGGAAGAATACTTTATAAAATTGTATCATAAAAATGGAAATTTGATTGGTTCAACCGCTAGCCGACGGATTTCGCCTACGGCGAATATACCTACACTCGCCTTAAGTGAGCGAGCTCCCTACGGCTTCGTTTGGTATGTGCACCCGTATCCGCGCCCTGCACGAAGTGCGAACAAGGTGAGGTTGCTTACCGGAGTAGAAAGTAAGGCAGAGCATGAAGCGCGGGCGGGTTCAATTCCATGTCGGAATCCACCAGAGAATAAAAAGACAGAGGACACCATCTTGGTGTCCTCTGCTTTTTCTGGTGGAGCCGACGGGAATTGAACCCGTGTCCAAAGATCCATTCACACAACTTTCTCCGTAGACAGTCAATCTTTTAGATTTCCCACATCGGGACGCCGAGTGACAGGCTTCCGTCAGGGTAGCTTCTTAATGCGTGACCGATACACAAGCGACTCTCGGTTCACGTGCACTACTGATTTGACGCACGGCTTGGGCCGTAGTCCTCCCAAGCGGTACGGGCGGCAATATTAAGCCGCGGCACTGCCATTAGGCAGCCATAGCAACGTTATTGTTGTCGTTTATTGTTTAAGTTTGGACATTTTGACGCGATTATCCGGCGCGCTACGCTTATCGTACTTCAAAACCCCTGTCGAAACCATTGCGGCCCCATAAGGTTTTTGTCTAAGGCTATCGCCCGTGTAAGATATTGTACACTTTTTTGGGGTGTTTGTCAATAGCGAAAAATGGCAAAACAGAAAAACACACGCGCGTTTATATATAAATGGAAGAAAAATAATTACAAAAAATTAATTTTTTCGCTATACTATTGCACACGCCCCCGATTTATGCTAAAATGTGAGATGATAAACCCAGAAACGGAGAACTCTATGATTACCGACGAGAGAAGAGACTACTACGTACAAATACTTAAAGACGAGCTTGTACCGGCTATGGGCTGCACCGAGCCTATCGCCATCGCTTACGCCTCTGCAAAGGCAAGGGCAACGCTTGGAGCGTTCCCCACGTCCTGTGACATAGCCGTCAGCGGCAACATAATCAAAAACGCGAAATCCGTCGTAGTACCTCACACGGGTGGCATGAAGGGAATTGAGACTGCGGTCGTTGCGGGTATCGTAGCAGGCAACGAGGATGCTCGCCTCGAGGTTCTCTCGTCTGTAACCGACGAGGACATCGAGCGTATGCGCAAGGTGAGAGAGACTCTCCCAATCACCGTCCGCCTCTCGGATAGCGACTATCCCTTTGACATTCTCGTTACCGTGACCGACGGAGTGAATAACGCATCCGTCAGAGTCACCAACAGACATACGAATATAGTTTCCATAACCAGAAACGGCGAGGCGCTCTTCACGGGCGAGATCACCGAGGCGATTGAGGTCAAGAAGAAGGATCTCTCCATCGAGGAGATAGTTGAGTTTGCGAATACAGTCGACATCGAGCTCATCAAGCCGACTCTCAAGCGTCAGATCGACTGCAATATGGCTATTGCCGAGGCAGGTCTTTCGGGCAATTACGGAGCCAACATCGGCAAGGTGTATCTCTCAAGCTACCTCCCCGACATCAGCGTTAAGGCTAAGGCATATGCCGCCGCGGGAAGCGACGCGCGTATGAATGGCTGTGAGCTTCCCGTTATTATTAACTCCGGAAGCGGTAATCAGGGCATGACCGCCTCCATACCTGTGGTGATTTATTGGCGCGAGCTTGGCCTCGACGAGGAGAAGCTCTACCGCGCTCTTTGTATATCTAATCTTTCCACCATTCACGTAAAGCAGGGAATAGGCACTCTGTCAGCTTATTGCGGCGCGGTTGCCGCAGGTGCGGGCGCGGGTGCGGGCATCACCTACCTCTACGGAGGCGGCTATAAGGACATCGCCCACACTCTCGTCAACGCTCTGGCGATAGACTCCGGTCTTATCTGCGACGGTGCTAAGGCGAGCTGTGCAGCCAAGATAGCGACCGCTGTTGAAAACGGTATTCTCGGCTTCCATCTCTACCGCACAGGCAATCAGTTCTTCGGCGGAGACGGTATAGTCAAGAAGGGTGTCGAGAACACGATAGAGAGCGTATCCCGTCTTGCCAAGGACGGTATGCGCGACACAGATAAAGCAATACTTGAAATTATGTTAGGCAAGGGAGAGTAATCCCGAGCCTGACTCAACAGGAGATAAAATGAACGGCAAAAAAACGTTTAGTTGTATTTTGTGTCTCATTCTTATTTTGACAGTATCAGCATTTCCCACGTCCCTAGCCTATGAGGCACACACCGCCGAGCTTGACTACTCAAAGCCGGGGTCTTATTTCAATGTTACGCTCACCTCCTCAGATATAATTGAGCTGCTTGGTGAGGAGCTTACCGACGGCGAGCGAGCCTATCTTGATGCATACGGCGGACTTAGTCTCAGCTATGAGAGCGTGACCTCTCAGCAGGTGACCGTGATTACCGCGGACGGCGTCACCGAGGTCCTTGCGCGTCCCTACACCTATACAACCGGGCAGGGAAGCACTGCTACCTGGTCACCCTCGCGCGTTACCGTCGACGGTATTTCCGCTGAGCTTACGCTTGAGGATGGCGTATACGTAGCCCGCTTTGATGCATCGGGTATCACCGATGAGTCCACACTTCGCGTCGAGTACGTGCTTGACGTCACCTTCCTTATTGCCCGAGAGGATATTAACGAGCTTCTCAATATGGCATATTCAAATGCGCCCGCAATAAAAGCGAGCATTGACGAGGCGAGATCCGATTACGAGGAAAAAAGAAATGCCTACGACAGCTTCTATGCGGAAAATTCCGCCGCGGTAGATAAGTATTACTCCGATAAAGAGCTCTATGCTCAGTACCTACGTGAAAAGCTTGTTTACGACGAGGAGAAGGCGAGCTACCTTGAATACCTCGACAGATACTCCGAGTATGAGGCTCAGCTTGACCTATATAGTGCCTACCTTGCCGAGCTTGACGAATATAACGCAATTATCGATAACAACCTTAATTATGAGGATAATTACGCAAAGTATCTCGCCGATATGGAGATATATGACCGATATTTAGCAAATAAAGCGCTCGTATCTCAGCAGATCGCTACGCTTGACAGCGGACTTTTTGATAAGGTGACTTCGCTTAACCGTCAGCTTTACAGCTCGCTGTTTTCGAGTCTTGTTGACGAGGTCATAGCCGCCAACAAGGACATTTACGTCAACGTGCTTGGTATAGATGCAAAGGTCATTGATGACTGTGAGGAGGCATCTGCCACGATCCGCGCCATTCTTGCTCCCGAGGGAGGAGTGGCTTATAAGAGCCTTAAGAGCGAGGTTGAAAAGTATGAGTTCTACGTCAACAACCACGCCGCCCTACGTGACGCGATCGTAAAGCTTACACGCTCGCTTCACACGCTGTATTCCAACAGCCGCTTAAGAGATATGATGCACGCCGCTCCGACTCTTGTAGGCAGACCCGATTATACCGAAAAGCTTTCTATATTTATTTCTCAGCTTATTTTGTTCTCAAACGCGCTCTCCGATGAGCCCGTGAGAGATTTTACGGATTCATTCGTCCTTGACGGCACGACTACTCTCAGCTATTGGGATCAGGACGGAAACAAGATAAAGGACAGAGCCGTGACGGACATTATCGGAGACGAGTACGTCGAGGACAGCGGCAACGCCGCTCCGATTCCCGGAGGTTACCCGTCCGAGATGCAGGAGCCTGTACCGCCCGAGCTTCTTCCCGTGCCTGATAAGCCCGCGTCGGTAGCTCGCCCGATAGAGCCCGATCCCGTTGCAGATCCCGGAGAGCCTCCCACGGTTGTATCAGAGCCCACGCCCCCCGTCGGATACGTAGAAAATCCCGAAAGACCGGCGTTGCTTGACGATGAAGCCTTGCTAAAGCTTGTATCCGATTACTCTCTTGGCAACCTTCACGAAAGGGAAGAGGTCACCGAGGACCTTCGCTATACCCCTACCGTCAATCTTGAGAGATACGTCGGCGGTTCAGAAACCGTTACCGTTACATTCGAGGACGGATGCGGCGGTGTGATCTCAGAGGTCACCGTTGATAAAGGCACCTCCGCTCAATTTATGGGAGATCTCCCGACTAAGGCGGAGGACATCAGCGCCACCTATTCCTTCACATCATGGGTAGATTCTGACGGATCGATCTATGATCTCTCCTCGGTAAACGAGGACGTAACACTTTATCCCTCCTTTACTCCAAATTACAAATCCTATGACCTGAACTCTTCAGGCACGCGAATCAACGTCTCGGTGCCGGATGAGCAGCTTACCTATCTGCCTCTTGAGTATTTTACCGGTCTTGCCAAGGATAACTCTGTCGGCTTGGCTGTCAGCGCATCCGGTATTGTCATCGACCTTTCCTATGGCGTTCTTATGCAGCTTGAGGACGGGGGCGTGTCGTATCTTGATGTCTTTACGGACGTCTCCGAGCTGGGTGCTTATTCCTTCGGATTGACGCCTATGGATCCGCACGGCGAGCCGGTAGACTTGTCCGTAGGAATCAGCGTGGCTCTCTCTTGCCCCGATCCTGCATTTGCGACCGATTCCTTCCTTACCTACGTTGAGGACGGAGAGACGAAATATCTCGGCAAATCCTATTCCGACGGTGCGGTCCGCTTTACCGCCTCGACAAACCGTTCATATCTTCTTTCCATCAGGCATCCGATCAATCTTCCGACAAGCCTGAAGGGCAGGGTAACCGTGCCTGCCGATGCGATTCCGGGAGAGACGGTTACCGTCGACGTGGAGCTTCCTCTCGGTCAGTCGGTACAGATCTATTATTTCCTCGAATCCGATTCGTCGACAAAGCACCTGATCGACGGTATGAGCTTTACTATGCCCTCGGAGGCAATAAATCTCCGAGCAACCTTTACCGAGCTCACCTATACCGTAAGCTTTGTCAGCGACGGAAAGGAAATATCGGTCGGCACCTATAAATACGGTGAGACTGTGAGAATTCCGCGCGATCCGATAAAGCTGAACGATTCCGAATATAGCTACACCTTCATAGGCTGGTCACCCGCGGTTTCCACAGTGACGGGCGACATTGTCTATACGGCTCAGTTTGAGCGTGCCGAGCTCCCGCCGGAAGAGACGAGCTTCCCGTGGTTTACCGTAATTTACTACTCGGTGATCACTCTACTAATTCTCGGAGTCGTCACCGTAGTCCTGATTATTCTTGACAAAAAAGGCATTTTCAGCATCCGTGTTGCGCTATCCTCCGTTTTTCGAAAGCTCGCACGGGTAGGGGGTAAGACAGAAACGGCAAACACCCCCGATGACTCGAAAACCTTAGAAATCAGTGAGGAAAACGGCTCGGACGAGCAGTAACGCGAAAAAAGCCACCCCCTCACCCGTGTCAAGTTTAGCGGTGTGGAAAAATGCGGAAAAAATGGCTTAAAAAGGCGTAATTTCGTAAAGTTTATTTTACTGCAAATTTAATAAAAATGAGATGGGTTTTTGTGCAAAATGTGCACAAGGCCCATTTTATTTTAAAAAAACTTTAAAATTCGTAAAATATTTTTAAGGTTTTTATTGACAAACTTAACACGGGGTGGTATAATTTTGCTATAAAAGACTTTAAAGGAAATAAAATAATTATTATAAAAAATCATACGAAAGGCAGAAAAACAAATGAAAAAGACATTACGTTCGATTTTGACGTTGTTGCTTGTTGTTATGATGGCGTTTGGCGTTATCGCGCCCGTTGCCATTTATGCAGCAGAGCTTGCTCCCGCAAGCGGCAATGACTCCCCTGACAGCTCTTACGATGCCGGCTGGCTTCAGGTAGAGCGTGTCGGAGACAGTCTCAGCGTAACCTTGACACCCGACGTTGATTCTCTCAAGCAGGTCAACTCCACGGTTATCAAGGAAATTCTTGGTGAGATCCTTTCAGGTGCTAAGGACATCGTCATCGATGCTCTTGCAGAGGATATTATCAAGGATATGTACGACAAGGGCGAGATCGAGGTTGACGATCCCGATGATCTCGAGAACCTTGACGTAGACATCACCCTAACCGACATCATAGGCTACGTTAACGGAGTTTCTGTTAACGGCCATACCGTATACGGTGCCGGAAGCACCGGCGCAATGGAGCTCAAGCCCGGCGCCATTCTCGATCTTCTTGCGGATCTCCCCGCATTTGAGGAGATCTCAAAGATGGCTGACGGCGAGATGCAGGTCTCCCTTGACGTTGAGATCAGCACCACTCTTGAGTCCAATTGCAGCCTCACCGTTACCGGCAAGATCGGCGGCGGTTACAAGTACGTCAGAGCAATGGCTGCGTTCCTTGCGGATACCTTCGACGTTTCTTACGTTGACGGTCAGATAGTTCTTGACGTTCAGATACCCGACGTTGTTTGCGAGGCGCTTCTTAAGGCGGCAGACACCGACGCTATCGATCCCGCGCTTAAGCACAAGGTCTTCGCCGCATTCATGGCAGACGGCAATGACGTTCACGCTCTCATTAAGTCTCTTTCCTTCGACGATCTTCTCACTCTTCTTGAGTGCGTAGACCTTGAGGGTATTCTTAACACCGAGTTTGTGAAGAAGTACGTTGATCTCACCTCTTACACCAATGAGGAGATCAAGGATATCGTAGAGAACTATGAGAAGCTCTTCACCAAGGCTCTCAATTACGGCGTTCGCATCGCGGACGGCGTGGCAAACGTTCTTCCCGAGAAGTATATGAACGCATCTCTCATTGATGCTATCGGCTACGAGGACGAGAACGATAAGCTTACATATTCCGAGGGCGTATTCAATTACGTTGGTACACATACCGTTTCCTACGAAATGGTAGAGAAGCTTGCAGGCAAGGGCGCTGATCTCATCGGCGTTGACGATTCTCTTGTTTCTCTTCTTCTCGGCTTCGTTCCCGAGTCCTATAAGGAAAACGGCTTTACCGTAAGCGCTGACGTTTCCGTCAGCCTCGGCAGCATCTACCGCGTTGACTACGTTGTAGACGGCGAGACCGTAAGATCCGGCTTCCTTCCCGCAGGCGCTGACGTTGCCTTCTTCGCTAACGTTAACGACAGCGATATTATGTGCTGGGTTGACGAGTCGCTCAAGGCTGTGGATAAGATGCCCGGCCGTGACGTTGTTCTTACCGCGGTATATCAGGACGGTGAGGCATATCCCACCGATGACGTTGAGAAGGTTTATGACGGTGAGTCCGAGACCGTTGGCGTTATCATCGGAGAGAGCCACAAGACCTATACCTACGAGTGGTACAAGGACGGCGTACTTCTTTCCGTAACCGACAACACCTTTACCGTTTCTGACGTTGCCGACAGCGGCGTTTACACCTACCGCGTATACAGCGCAGGCGAGCTCACCCACGAGGGCGAGATCAAGGTAGCTATTTCTCCCGCCACCATCGATACATCCGACGTTGCTATCGAGAAAAATTACTTCGCGTATGA
Organism: Clostridia bacterium; assembly: GCA_017453245.1. Taxonomy (GTDB): domain Bacteria; phylum Bacillota; class Clostridia; order Oscillospirales; family CAG-272; genus UBA1740. The sequence goes on along the minus strand of JAFTKM010000010.1, from coordinate 15,553 downwards.
CGGACAGGCGCACACAGTTACTATCTCCGGCGTGCCCGCGGGCGTGAAGGCAACTCTTACCGAAAACGTTACCGCTACCGAGATCGGTGACTACACCGTTACCGTAATTCTCGAAGCTGAAAACAAAAACTACGTTGCAGATCCCGCGACTGTAGAGTTCGACTGGTATATCAGACACATCATCGACCTCTCCGACTTCGAGTGGAGCTGGCCGGTTGATAAGAATGACCCCGATAACGTAACCATTCCCGTTTACAACGGCTCCGAGATATCCGTTACCCTTAGCGGTGACAATATGGATAAGCTTGTACTTACCCTTGAGGGTGACAAGGCAACCAACGCAGGCAAGTACGTTGCCACCATCGTTTCCGCAGAGGTTAAGGATGAGTATAAGAGCGAATATATGGTCATCGGCCTTGAGGACGCTCCCACTCTCAGCTGGAGAATCGATCCTAAGAGCATTGACGTTTCCGGCGTGACCTGGTCCACCGACGTTACCTTCACCTACGACGGTGAGGAGCACAGCGTATACGTAGAGAATTGTCCCGCAGGACTTCTTCCCAAGTATACCGGCAACAAGGCTACCGACGCAGGCAGCTACGTTGCATCCGTTACCTTTGTCGCTGCAGAGGGCTATGAGGGCAACTTCACAGGCCTTGGCGTGATCGAGGATCTTGAGTGGAGCATTACTCCCGCTCAGTTTGACGTTTCCACCCTTACCTGGTCCTCCTCCGAGTTCGTATTCGACGGAAGTGAGCACAAGGTAGAGATCAATAATCTTCCCGATTATATCGACGTTGAGTATGCTGATGCAAGCGCTACCAACGCAGGCGGCTATACCGCTGTTGCAGCTCTTACCTCCAATAGCTCCAACTACGTTCTTTCCGCCGGTTCCGTTTCCTGCGATTGGACAATAGCTAAGGCTCCCGTGACCGTAAGCGGCATTACCTGGAATTACGTAGCTGACAGCATTATCTATAACGGAGCAGAGCAGAGTGTTGCAGCTCCTACCTTCAGCGTGAGCGTTGAGTCTGTTAAGCAGTTCATTTCTGCAGTTGTAACCGGTAACACCGCTACCAACGCAGGCGCTTATACCGCTAACGTTACCTTCGAGTGCTCCGATTCTAACTACTATGTAGTAGTTGCAGACGGCGAGCCTACCACACTTAGCTGGGGCATCAAGGCGCTTGACGTGGACGTTTCCGCTCTCACCTGGAATTATACCACTCCCTTCACCTATAACGGTCAGCTTCAGGGCGTCACTCTCGTAAGTGTTCCCGCAGGCGTAACCGTTGTATATAGCGATAACTCCTTCACCAACGCAGGCGACTATACCGCGACCGCAACCGCAAGCGCGGAGAATGCTAACTACAACGTAGTAGGCACCGTTCCTTCCGTTGACTGGACTATCGCCAAGGCGGCTATCGACGGCTCCAGCATCAAGCTTGAGAATGCTACCGTTACTTATGACGGAACCGCTCACAGCATAACCGTTACCGGCAACGCTGACGTTCTTGCAATGCTCGACGTTACCTACGAGGGCAATGACAAGGTGCTTCTCGGCGCTTACCCCGTAACCGCTACTCTTACCGTTAAGGCTGAGTATGCAGCTAATTACACTTATTCCGACGAGCTCACCGCAACCCTTACCATTACCGGTGACAAGAAGACCAACCACGAGCTTACCGATGGCACCGACGTTATCGTTAAGGTAGAGGCTACCGACGGTCTTGATCCCGATAATATTATCGCAGGAGGTGTGACCGAGGACGTTGAGTCCACCTATGAGGTTGACGGCAAGGATGCCGAGACTCTCGTAGCATACGATATTTACTTCACCGAGGGCGGCGCCGTTGTTTCCGTTGACGGCCAGACCTTCACAGTAAGACTTCTTATTCCCGCTGAGTACCGTGCGCTTAAGGACGATGAGCTCAGAGTTATCCACATCAAGGATGACGGATCCGTAGAGGTTATGGAATCCACCCGTGACGGTGATTATATGGTATTCGAGACCACTCACTTCTCCGTATACGCTATCGTAAAGGTAGAGGGTGCTAATCTCGCTTGGCTCTGGATCCTTCTTGCAATAATCCTTGTTGCAGGTATCGCAGTTGCTGTTTACTTCATCCTCAAGAACAAGAAGGATGAGACTCCCGCTCCCGATGAGATCCCTGCAGTTGAGGCTGAGGAGCCCATCTCCGGGCCCGAGACCGAGGAGGTTCCCGAGGTTGAGGAGGAGCCCGTAGTTGAGGAGGCTGAGGAAGTTCCCGAGGTCGACGAGACTGTAGAAGAGGCTGCAGAGGAAGAGATTCCCGAGATCGACGAGGAAGTAGTTGCTGCTGAGGAAGAGCCCGTAGTCGAGGAAGAGCCTGTAGCCCCCGAAGAGCCCGTTGTTGAGGAGCCTGTATCCACAGAGCCTCAGACCGCTGTACTCGTTATGGGTGAGGACGGCAAGGAAGCTACCGCTATCATCGGCGGCGAGGTCGTTCACATCAGATTCAGAAGCTCCTTCATGTCCAGACTTATCCAGTCTACCGAGAACATTCAGAGCTTCTACACCGAGATCAAGAATCACGTTCTTTCCTATAAGGGCATCAAGGCTCGTGAGAGCTGGAACTACGAGGCCTTCAATAAGGGCAGAATCCAGCTTGTTAAGCTTAACATCAAGGGCAGAACTCTCATAGTTAACCTTAACCTTGATCCTAAGGAATTCAATATCAACAAGTATCACTTCATCGATTGCTCCGACAAGCCTAAGTTTGCTAAGGTGCCTATGATGATGAAGGTGAGAAGCACCAGAGCTCTTAAGTACACTCTCGAGCTTATCGATGAGATGATGGCTAAGTATGAGCTCACCAAGGGCGATGAGCCTAACGTTGATTACCGTATGCCTTACGAGACCACCGAGGAGCTTGCAAAGCGCGGCCTTGTTAAGGTTATCCTTCCCGCAGGCGTAACGCTCAGCGACGATATGACCTTCGTACACGTTAACGTAAGCGAGCTCATTGAGTCCGGTACAAGCGAGAAGACTACCGAGCAGATCATCGCGGTTGACGTTCCCGAGACCGAGGAAGCTCCCGTTGTTGAGGAGGCTCCCGTAGTCGAGGAAGCTCCTGTTATTGAGGAGGCACCCGTAGTCGAGGAAGCTCCTGTAGTCGAGGAGGCTCCTGTAGTCGAGGAAGAGCCCGTAGTAGAAGAGCCCGTAGTAGAAGAGCCCAAGGCTCCCGTAGTACAGATCTTCGATGACGGTACCGCTCACGCTGACGCAGAGGTTGCTGACCAGCTTATCACCGATGAGGAGGCTGAGGCAAAGATCGAGATCGTAACCGTTGAGGCTGCAAGACGCGCAGGCAAGATGGGTGAGATCAACCTCGACGTAATCTGCGAGAACTTCGAGGACGATGACGTTGTTGACGTAGAGGCTCTCAAGGCTAAGCGTCTCGTATCGCCCAAGATCGCGAGAGTAAAGGTTCTTGCCCGCGGTATTATGTACAAGAGACTTACCGTTAAGGCAAGCAAGTTCTCCATTCAGGCTGTCAAGATGATCACTCTTGCAGGCGGTAAGGTTGAGCTTGAGGAGTAATTAACTTAAATAATTACCTGAAATAAACGAGAGGGTGCACGGTTTCGTGCACCCTCTTTATACGTATGCGCACTCACTCACAGCGCGTAAGCAAAAAGCGATGAGCGGATATAGGTTGAGGTTCTTAGCGGAGAATTTAAAAAATACCACTAAGTGCGAGCATCGCATTTGACCAGTCAAACGCATTATGGGCTGAGCCCAAACCCTTATTACAAACAAAAAGAGCAAACATGCAAGACGAAAAATCTTGTGTGTCTGCTCTTTTTTCTGTTAGTGATGTTTTTGCTAACGCAAAAATGATGTTATGCTACGCATAATGATGTTGCTCGCAAATGCTCGCAGTGATGTGATGTTTGCCCACTGTGCCGAAGGCACAACATCATTCACGCAGTGAACATCACTGCCGAAGGTAACATCACTTGCCCATAAGGGCAAACATCATTTAGCGTGAATGCTCCGCTTGGAGCATCACGCTATCCGCTCATCACTTTTTATTATACTGTTTTATCGAATTTTATTCTTATCTGTCTATGCTCAAGCTCGGTCAACGACCTCACCGTTACGTTTTCATACGACTTGACAAATCCGTCCTCGCTGAGTATCGCATCGAGATCCGCATAGTCCTCAACGCCAAAGTAACGCAAAAGACTGATTGCCACACTCTCACCGCCGTATGCCTTTCCTCTGAACAGGCAAACGTCGCCATCTTCGCCGTCCTCGTTTGTAAGCCACTTAATTTCCGGATTATAGCCCTCATTGCCGAAAAGCCTGACACTTACTCGTTTTTTCTCCAAAATGTCAATTACGAGCGTTTTTCCCGCGTTTACGGTCGCGCTATCCCTTGAGGTGAAGCGTCCTATGTACTTTATCTCGCTGTATGAGACACTGATAAACCTGAACAGATACACAAAGGTGAAGATAATTGCGCCGATGCTGAATAGGATAAGAGGGTAGAGCTTGATTGCTCCGTCAACCGTATCGTTAAAGCTGATTGAGAGCATCAACAGCATCGACATTGGCACAAGCACCCAGAACGCGCGTAAGCGCGATGCATAAATATATACTGCCTTCATTTGTCCTCCGATAGAACGTATTATAACCCGGGATCTCTCCCGAAGCGTTTTACATAGATATTATACCACAAGGTTTTGAAATAGTAAAGAGCAAAGTGCAAGATTAAAAAAATCCTTTCACGGTTGCCATCAGCAATATAACGAACGCCACAGATGTATATCGAAAATCCGCGAGGGATCTGTCTCTACGCGATACTCTGCGAAGAGCAGCAGACTAATGCAGACGTTTTTGTAACAGTTTGTTTACAAATAGACGAAAAATTAAAAATTATTAAACTTCATTTAAGGTAATTGACATATGAGGGCAAAAGTAGTAACATTAAACTAACCTTAAAATAAGCTTAACATCGGATTGAAAGGGAATAGTATTATGATTATTGAGATGTTTAACCTTTGGTATTTCTTTTGGCTCATTCTTCTCGGCGGTCTTACAGTAGGTCTTTACTTCCTACTCCGTAACAGGAGCGAAAGGACACAGAGGATAGTGCTCTTCGGTATTCTCCTTTTTGGACTTCTTATGCATTTCCTCAAGGTTTATTATCCTCCTTACTCTGTGGATAATGCCAGAATGCTCAGAGATTCCTGGTTTGTGAATATCTGCGGCGCCAACATTTCGCTTTTCCCGTTCATTTATCTTTCCAAGAGCAAAAAGGCTAAGGATTATATGTTCTACATAGGCGTTATCAGCGGCCTTATCGCGCTGTTTTATCCGCAGGAGCCTCTCGCTAAGGTTGATCAGCTTGCCGAGCAGCTCGATATAATCAGATTCTACTTCCACCATTGGATGCTCCTTGCCGTTCCGCTCCTTATGGTCCTCCTCGGACATCACAAGCTCTCCTACAAGCGTGTATTCACTGCTCCGACAGGACTTATGATAGTTATGCTCTACATTATGCTTAACCAGATATTCCAGTCAGAACTCGGATTTATTCCTCTCAGAGACAGAGGCGATTTCTTCGGCATCGGCTATAAGAATTCCTCCTATATCTGGGGCCCGGGCACCAATGACGCCATCGGTGAATTCCTCGCTATATTCACACCTAAGATATTCAAGACCGTCCCCGTAGGTGAATTTGCGGGGCAGGAGAAATATTGGCCTTGGTTCTGGCTGCTTGTCCCGGTATATATCATAGTACCCATTCTGTCCTTCCTTCTGTCTATGATCTTCGATCATAAGCAGTTCGCAGGTGACGTAAAGGCTCTTTGTTCTCGCGTGAGAGCATACGTGCTTAGATTAAAGCGCAAGACCACCAATGCTGAGCTAATAGAGGATGACGAGCTTATTACCCGCTGATTTTATCACAAATTAATCACCGCGCCTACGCAGTATTTGTTTTTGTAACTTGTACCGCGTAGGCGTTTTCTCGTGTTGTTGAATATGCACTAAACTCGAAAAAACTTTTGGCTATTTTATATATTATTTGTTATGAAAAATTATTAACACTACTTGCGGTGAGAAAAAAGTATGGTAAAATAAAAGAAAAAACCTCTGCGATATGAGAGATATCGTGGAGCAAGCTTGAAAGGAGACTAAATGAAAAACACTAAAAGATTTCTACTTTGTATCATGCTCCTTATGACCTGCCTTATGGTATTCACCCTTGTCGGATGCGATACCTTACTCGGCGGCGGTGAGCATGAGCACGAGTTTGTTAAGCACGAGGCTAAGGAGCCTACCTGCACCGAGGAGGGCTGGTTAGCTTACGTTACCTGCTCGGACTGCAAGGATTACACAACCTTCAAGTCTGTGCCCGCTCTTGGCCACGACCTCTCCGAGAATTACGTTGAGGGTGACGAGAACGTACACTCCCGCGTGTGCTCCCGTTGCACCTACACCGATGATATGCCTCACGGCTGGAAAAAGGCCGGAGATGCTGTTCTTCCTACTTGTACCGAGGACGGTAAGCAGGATTACACCTGTGACACCTGCGGCAGTGAGAAGACCGAGACTATTAAGGCGCTTGGCCACAGCTATCCCGAGAAATACACCTCCGTTGGCGACGTACACACCATTACGTGCTCCCGTTGTCTTGACAAGAAGGAGGAGTCTCACAGCTGGTACGTGATCCAGTCCTCCGATCCCACCTGCACCGATGGCGGCGTGACCTACTACGGCTGTGATGCCTGCGGCAGCTCCAGAAATGAGATTGCCCCCGCGAAGGGACATAGCTTCCCCGAGAATTATCAGCCCACCGATGATGGCCACAGCCTCACCTGCACCGATTGCGGCGAGACCTTTGACGGCCCTCACGAATTGGTTAAGGTTGGAGTAGAGAAGGAGCCTACCTGCGCTGAAACCGGTACAGAGGTTTATGCCTGCTCCGTATGCGGCTATGAGAAGAGATACACTCTTCCCACAGTTGACGAGCACTTTGACGGCGATTGGGAGATAACAAGCAGCCCCACAGCTACCGTTGACGGTCTCAAGGTTCTTCATTGCTCGCGCTGTGATAAGGTGATCGACGAGGAAGTGCTTACCTGCGACGCCAAGACGATGCCCGTTCTTTACTTCACCGGTGAATACAAGAACGCTACCAACGCTAAGAACGAGGTAGAGATGGGTGTTACATACACCAATCCCAACGGCGAGGAATTCACCGCATACGCTACCATTAAGGTTCAGGGCTCCTCCTCCGTTGCATACGATAAGAAGAATTATACGGTTAAGTTCTATAAGGACGATACCTATGACTCTAAGCTCAAGTACGATTTCGGCTGGGGCAAGGAGAATAAGTACGTAATCAAGGCTAACTGGGTTGACTTCTCCAATGCGCGTAACATCGTATCCTGCAAGCTTTGGGGCGATATCGTAGCCTCCAGACCCGAGAGCGAGAATCAGAAGCGCCTTGCGGCTCTTAAGACCAACGCCGGCGCTATCGACGGCTTCCCGATCTCCGTATATATGAATGGCGAGTTCCACGGTATTTACACCTTTAACGTTCCCAAGGACGAGTGGATGTTCGGTATGGACGATTCTCCCACAGAGGCGCTCATCGCATCCGATGACTGGAATCACACCGACTTCTACAGTCTGGTTGAGAGCTTCTACGAGGCTTCAAACGGTGACATAATGTCCAAGAATAACGGCTGGGAGCTCATCTACTGCGGAAGCGACGATTACTCCTGGGTAGCCGAGAGCTTTGATAAGCTTATTAAGTTCTGTCAGGATAACGAGGGTGACGCCTTCAGAGCAGGTATTGAGAATTACCTTGACGTTGACGCCGCTATCGACTACGTTATCTTTATGTATGCTAACTGTATGCACGATAACGCATCCAAGAATATGCTTTGGGCAACCTACGACGGCAAGACCTGGATTCCTTCCGTTTACGACCAGGACGGTACCTTCGGTCAGTATTGGGACGGTGTCCGCATCGAAACTCCCGATAGATATCTTCCTCAGGTAGTCAACGGCAAGATCGACGTTAACATTACCTACGGTCCGAGCGGTAACAATAACCCCAAGTTCATTCTTTGGGACCGCATCCTTAACGCTTATACCGACGAGATCGTTGCAAGATATTATGAGCTTCGCGAGACCACACTCTCTACCGAGAATATTGTGGCTGAGCTTAAGAAGGTCGAGGACGCGATTCCCTCATCCGTTTACGATGCTGATGCTGAGAGATGGGCAGAGTCGAGAGCAAACTGGTGGAAAGGTAAATATGATTCTAAAGTTACATCTGTTCCTACTTGGGATTACACCAAGTATCACTTCGACTTTATGTACGAGTGGATGGAAAATCGTATGAACTGCTACGACGAGGCTATTGCCGCGATAGAAGAGTTTGCAAAAACCAAATAATTAAATAAACAAACAACACCGCTATTTGTAAGCTTAGGTTTGCAAATAGCGGTGTTTATATTTGTTTTACTTTTTCATTGAGCACTCTATAAAGTATGCGTGATGTGCGGGCACAGAGAGGAGAATACTGTTCTCATCGGCTGCTTTATAGCTCAGAGCTTTGCCGAAAACGTCCTTATCACTAATCGGCCTAGACGCTCCGACAGCACCGAGGGGAAGGCGAATTTCCGTGTCATGATCGTTGTTTGAGATAATGCCTACAAATACCTTCTCGTCAAGGAAACGCGCGATTGCAACAACTCCGTCCTTGGCATAAAGGAATTTCATACCACCGTGACTTAGCGCCTTGTTTTCTGCCTTCATCTTAGCCAAAGTGCTATTGAGCACGTAGGCCTCGGATTTGGTGAAATCGCGGCTCCAGGGCATAGTGTATCTGCAGCCCTCCGTCGTCTCTATCGTGCCGTCGATTTCTGCCTCGTCACCGTAGTATATCGATGCCGCACCGGGCAGTATAAACTGGAATATAATCGCCCCTCTGTACTCCTCGGGATTGACCGCGGGGTTGTTGTGAAGGCGGCTTGCATCGTGACTGTCAAAGAGGTTGAATTGGTTTTCCCACATCACGTAGGGTATCCTTGCAAGATGCTGCATTACGCGGTTTTCGACGTTTTCCGCGCTCAGCTTTCTGTGTATGCTCTTGAGGGTAGGATTAAATGCAAGGACAAGGTCCTGCTCACCGAGAAATTCACGGATTACACGTCCGCAACCGAAGTAATTCATAGGAGAATCCCACGCATCACCCTGCAGATATCCTGCGCAGTCGCCCCATTCCTCCGCCAATACGTATGCCTGAGGATTGACCTCGCGTATACTCTTGCGTATCTCGGGCCATAGCTCCCGAGCAAGCTGTAATTCATTGTTTCTGGCAAACGTGTTTGCTACGTCAAAGCGCCATCCGTCGATGGAGTAGGGCGGCTTCAGCCATTTTTTCAGCACTGAGTCCTCACTTCGGTATATCACGTCGCGCAGAGCCTCTGAGGTATAGTTGAGAGTAGGCAGAGTCTCAATGCCTTTCCAGCCGTGATAGGTGTTATTCTCACCGAAGAAGTAGTATTCACGCTCACGGCTTTCGGGATTGTTGTAAGCGCCTACGGACTTATCAAAAAAGGCGCAGTCTCTGTTAAACCATACGTGGTCCATACCGGTATGATTGATGGAAATGTCAAGGATTATCTTCATGCCGTTTTCGTGCAGGGAAGAGCATAAATCGGCAAGAGCCTCATCCCCACCGAAGTGCGGGTCAACGTGGAAATAGTCAAGGCAATCATACTTATGTACAGAGGGGGCTACGAATATGGGATTGAGGTAAACCGCAGTAACACCGAGCTCCTTTAAGTAGGGAATCTTTTCCTTGATGCCCTGAAGGTCACCGCCAAAGAAGTCAAGGCACCGTCCCTCATTGTAGCTAAGAGGCACGTCGTCCCAGCTTGCCATTTTGATAGTCGGATGACCGAGCTGCTTGTACTCGCCCGACTCGACGTCATTGGTCTTGTCACCGTTACAGAATCTCTCGGGGAATATCTGATAGAAAACGGCTTCCTTTACCCACTCGGGCTGGACGTAATCGGCGAGCAAAACAAAGTTACAGCTCTCATCGGGGACGTAATCGCTGATACCTCTTTGCGTGTAGAAATATATCCTGTCCTCGCATACCAGATAGAACTGATAGGAGAGTCTTTGTTCGTTCATTTTGACCGTTGCAGAATACCAGGCGAGGCCGTGCTCGATCTTGTATCGCTTCATCTCGGTGAGGACGTCATCGCCATTTGGCATTGTGCGTAAGAGAATACGCTTAACCGGTGCGTCGGCGTATAAACGTATGCTGATTGTAACCGTATTGTTTACATTTGGCGTCATTTCGCTGACAAACGCACGCGTTCCGTCACTATATACACTTTCCAGCCATTGCTCCATTTTGTTAATCCTCCTGCCTGATAATCAGGCAAAATCAGTGTTAAAAATCGAAGTGCGCAGGGAGAAATCCTCCTTGATTTTTGGCGTATTATAGGCACGTGATCCGTACCGTAAAACACGTCAGACGGGGACGTCCTTCTTCTCAAATTCGAATAATCTGTACAGCTTTTTTGCAAAGCCTCCTGCATACAGCTTTCCGAAGATGAATCTTTCAAATCCCCTTAGCTCATCTATGTACCTTTGCGGTGTCATCTCGTGCTCTGTCACGTAGGTGAAGTCTCCGCGCTCAATTATCCTCGGGTCATCTATACCGTAGACCTTTGTCACACCGACGTCGTTGATGGGATTCTTGTACTTAGACATCTTCGCGGCAAAAACAGAGTAGCAATCCATCAGTAGATTCACCCTCGCGAAGTGATTGCATAGGCTCTCCGACAGACCGCGCAATTCCTCGGGCGTCATATACATACTGACACCCTCCATTACAACTATAGCGTGTCCCGTCTCGGGAATTGCTTCAAGCCACGCGGTGTCTCTGGCATCACCTGCCAGCATTTTGTAGTTGTCGGTTTCGGAATAATATTTCTTTCTCTCCTCGATAACCTCGGCGAAGTCCACGTCATACCATTTATGACCGCTTTCGCCTATTCTTATAGCTCGGCTATCAAGACCGCATCCTATATGTATAACTACGGCATCCTCGCCATCCGTCATCCGCTCCGTCACCCATTCGTCAAATACCCGAGAGCGGACTCCCATATAGTAAGCAAGCCACTTGGACTTCGATTTCCCCTTGAGGCAAAAGCCCTCTGCTTCCCAGATTTCCTCCGCCTTTTTATCATTAAGAAACAGCCCCTTTTTGCTTACGTACGACTTGCCGTATAAGGGAATGTATAATGTTTTGTTTACGTTGTTCATATTTCACCTATAAAATTGCTTAAACGATCTTCATTTTTCTCCATTGAAACTGACCTTATCCGTAATTGCTTAGTAATAAAAACTAAGTGTCGATCAGGATTGCGACAATATTCTAGTGCTTTATCGTTTGCTTTCAGGGGATAAATATGTAATCGGATTTTGAGCAGTTTGATTTACTTTTAAATTTACTATTGACTTGTTGAGATAAAAGCGTCCTTCTTCATCAAGAACACTGTAATCCTTGCATGTAAAATATATCCGATTTTTGATTTTCTCGTAATCCTCGGGTTTTAATAGATCTTTTTGAGGAACATCAATCATTTCATAACAATAATGCCATTCATCAGGTTTGTAAACGGCAATTATTAGTCCGTTATATACGCCAAAAACATATTTTACTTTTCTTGCTTCAATAGATTTTATGGAAGCCGCCCAGCATCCTCTGACCGTATCATATAATTCCGCTTCACTCATTCCTCTTCGATAAAGCTTATTGATTTTGATAACGAGAATACTGTGCCTTATTTCTTCCGCTTTCAATGGGATAGCACCGTACTGCAATTCAAAATCTTCGACTGTCAAGCTTTCGTGTACATGATGTCCCGATACTTCGTTGGTGAGTTGGCATGATGGGATGTAGTTCATTAAATTTATAAGCGTTGCTTCAGCAATAAAAGCTTCGTCTTCGCTCAAGCCCCAATTTATAATTAACCTTTTTACATAAAAACCGTCTTTTTCAATTTCTCGTATTTTCTGCAATTTTTGTTTTTCGGATTTATTTAATTTTCCACTCTCAATTTCGTGTGAAAAAACTCTATTTCCTGTACCTTTACCAATGTAAAAAACTTTATCATCTCTTGGGTCGATAAGTGCATAAACATAAAATCCATTGAGTGAAGCAAGTGCTTTTTCGGAAAAAGAGCAAATGCGTTTTTGTGCTTTTTGTCTGAGTAGGTTGATAATGCGTTCAATTATAGGTTTTACTTGTCCGCTACGTTGACGCCTGACAAAACTTCCGTTAGTAAAATAATCCTCTCTCAATAACATTGTAAGCAGGGCACAACATAGCTCATAGTCAGCAGTAGGCAGCCTACGTAATTCTTCATTACAGTTTATAGGAGCGGTTGTCATATATTCGTGATAATTCGTTTTTATTGCTTGGCATTGCTCTAATACTTCGTAGAATAAACCTATGTCTAAAACATTGTTGCAGTTTAATTTTTCAAATAATAAGATTTTCTTATTTATCTCCATTTCTACCTCTTTAAGCTTCCGCGTATTTTTATGATATTGTGCATTCATTTAGGATTTTCGTAGTGACTTCCTACGGGCTCCGAGATCCTCACCGTATCCGCGTCAAGCTTTTCGTATTTCAAGGCTTGGTATCCGCCTCCGACAATGCGATACAAATTTGTCGAGGGTACATACGCAATCTGAAAAACTCCAAGACAAGCATAGCCTACGGAAAGCTCCATTACCTCTTCGGGAATCGTCAGGGCTTCTGTGTGCTCGTATTTGCAGGATAGAAAATTGTTTTTTACACCGTAATTATCGTTGTAGTCATCAATACCTATTTCCTTTACAAAATAAAGCCCTTCGATTTCCTTATAGTCTTCAAAACGCGCTTCTCCATAGCCGGCCGCGGTATCTTGATACTTGGCATTAAAGAAATATACAGCAACGCAAACGATAGGGCAGTCCTCACCGTTATCACCGCCAACAAAACCGCCTACGCCCGAAGCAGCACCGTTTCCGTATGAAAAATCGAGAGTAACATCATCAATAGGGAATTCAGTATTATCACTCTTTACTCCAAAATATACCTCGGGCAACAGCCCCCATTTTCCGTCAAATCCTATTTTGATGCCCGCGGGAGTATAACATGATGAAAAAACGAGGCAAAAGATTAGCAATAAGCATATCGCACAAACAGTTTTTTTCATAAATGATCCTCCCTTTGAATTTTTATTTTCCGTGCTCGAACATCTTTTTCATATACTCGATTCTTGCCTTGACCGCCGCCACCGTAGTCGGGGCTTTTTTCACGATGTCAAAGCCGTGCATCGTGCCTCTGGTTTCGTTAAGCTCGACCGATACTCCTGCTTTACTAAGCGCCTCTGCATAGGCAACTCCCTCATCGTGCAGACAGTCAAACTCGGCAGTCTCCACGTATGCGCCCGGCAGATTTTCAAAGCTTATTGCCTCCATCGGCGAGGCGTAAGCAATATCGGGATCGTTTTCATCCTGCACGTAGCCCTGCCACATCTTGACCGAAAGCTTCGCGTTCCACATAGGTGTGTCGGTAAACTTGCGGCAGGAATCGTAATTCATTCTGCGGTCCGTCACGGGATAGACGAGAAGCTGGAAAAGCGGCATATCCGTGCCTCTGTCTCTCGCCATCTGGCATACAGCCGCCGCAAGCGCACCGCCCGCGCTGTCACCGCCAACGGCGATCTTTTCTTTATCTATCTTCAGGTATTCCGCATTATCAAACGTCCACCGCAGAGCCTCGTAGCAATCTTCGACAGGTATGGGATGGGGATTCTTCGGCGCAAGTCGGTACTGCACGAAAACCACCTTGCAAGGCGTTTCAAGTGCGTACTGCTTTGCAAGCTTATAGTGGTAGCCCGCGCCACCGAAGAAGAAACCGCCGCCGTGATAATATACAAGACAAGGTGCGCCTTCTTCAATTCCATAAGGGGCGAAGATCAGTATTTCAATCTCTGCGCTGTCATAGCCTTTGATAGTCTCTTTTTTGATAGAAACCTCGTGGTCGAGGTTCTTTCGCACCCACCTCGGCGGCTTCATCATTGAGCCCATCCAGCCCGCCATTTTCGCGTTCCTGATCGGTGGTGCAAAATGCGAGTACGGCGAAAATTCTTTATTTATCGGGTATTTCATCATCAATTTCCTCTAAATCGGGATTTTCTTATTTATGCGCAATTCAAAGTTGCCGCCTTGGAATGAAAAAGCATCATTAAAAGATACGGTTTCGGTTGAAATGCAAATAAAACTTAACTTTTTTAGCAGTTTGCAAGAAGGCTTGTTATCCAATGCTGTACCTGCTGTGAAATGATTTGCGCCGTATTCGGTAGTAATGTATTTGATAAGAGCATCTGCGCTTTCGTATGCGTAACCGTTTGAATGATACGCAGAGTGGAAGCAATATCCTAAATCGTATTTGTCACCGTTTTTGTGAAAGCATACGTATCCTATCATATCATTTGAATTCTTAAGGAAAACCGCAAAGAACAGTTTCGTATCTGCGAACCTTTTCGTTAATGTCTTGCTTTCCTCATCCTCTGTTGGCAGAGGCATATCATAGATCGCGTATTTTGAATTATTGAAATCTATAAACACTTTTTGCATCTCTTGCCAATCCGACTCATTCAGTTGTCGAATAAACAACCTGCACGTTTCTAATCTCATGCTTTTAACCTTTACAAATTCAAGTTTATCGATTAATTGGATTATACCATAAAAATGGTGAAAAGTAAAGAGGGAGGCTGGGAAGAGCGAAAAAATGAAATTTTCAACCGCTTTGTTCATCTTTGCTTAATAAGACTCAAATTTTTAGGGCTGACGATTGCTTTCGCCAGCCCTTTTGCTATATATGATCCTAACCGTCAAATTGGAAATTGACTCTGTATAGAATTAAAGTGTTTCAAACTTTTCGCCCGTACGCTCATCATCGCAATAAAGCTCACGAGGAAGCATATTGGGATACTGATGCCATTGTCTGACTGACATTGTTCCACGACCACCGGTAAGAGTTCTTACTGCTCCGTCGTTATTCGTGAACGTACCTTCAACCTTATCAAAAATAAGAGTTGCTACGGGATTATCGGGTGTTTGGAAGGTTACGCCCCATACACGTGCGTTGCATACGTGCGCTCTCGCTTCATATACACCGTCCTCGGTCTTGATCCTGATGTTGTAGTAAGAAGGCACGAAGCCATCAAGCTCACGCATAAATGCCCAATCCTCATGGGTGATCTCCATTTCTGCGGTATCTCTGTCACCGCCCTTGAGATTGCCGCCCGAGGTATAGTGCTTGTCATTTTCAAGATCATACACGGAGTAATCCTTCATACCAAGACGCATATCGTACATCGAGGAGTGGATCTCATTGAAGGTGATATAGCCCCAATCCTCCCAACCGCCAAGCTCCGCTGCGGAGGAGTCAACGGCAACGTATCT
>JAFTKM010000009.1 GCA_017453245.1 Clostridia bacterium | reverse complement strand
TTGCTGCAACTGACTCTGAATTTGCTATTTGTCGGCCGAACACGACAAATGACGCAAGATACCGCAAGCGGTATGCACTGGGTCCCGGGTTCGAATCCCTGACGGTGCACCATAAAATGAAAAACACCACCTAGCGTGGTGTTTTTTATACGCATCGAAGTGGTTCGAAGTAGGAGCCGTGTAGAAAACTCTTCCGGTGGATGAGGTTAAAAAAAGTTAGCGCATCGCAACATCATCCGTCTTGCTTCGCAATCCACCTTCCCCAAAGGGGAAGGTTTAGGCGGTGCCTCGCCCCCTCATTTTGCATTTTGCATTCTGCATTTTGCATTGGCGCAGCCCTGCGCCTCGTCCCTCATTTCGCATTTGGCGCTTCGCACTTTGCATTGGCTGCGCTTCGTCCTAAATTTTCAACTTTCAACTTTCAATTTTCAATTGGCGCGGCGCAGCCCCGCCCCGCGCCTCCTCGCGTGTAATAAGTATATTAATAGGGAGAAAAAAGTCGAAAAACCGCCCCTCTCAGTCTGCTTCGCATTATCCGGCGGGAGCAAGCCCCCGCCCTACGGTTTCTCATCCTCGCCGAGCGAGGATATCATCCCGGAGGGATTTCATCCATTTCAATGGATTTCATCCGACATCGTCGGATATCATTGGCGCACCCCTGCGCCTCGTCCCTCATTCTGCATTTTGCATTTGCGGCTCTGCCGCATCGCCCCCGCCCTACGGTTTCTCATCCTCGCCGAGCGAGGATATCATCCCGAAGGGATTTCATCCACTCGCCTCCCACTCTGGGTAGCGTAGCGAAACCGAGAGTGTCAGAAAACGATTGATTATCGTTTTTCCCCGAGGTGCCCGAGCCCGCAGGCGAGACAGCTGGCAGTCACAGGCTTACGGAGAGGGTGTGGATTTCATCCGCAAAGCGGATTTCATTGGCTACGCCTCTCGTCCCTCATTTTGCATTTTGAATTTTGCATTTTGCATTTGCGGCTCTGCCGCATCGCCGGTCCCTACGGATTGCGCCTTTTGCGTACCATCGTTCTCCTCATTTCGCACTTGGCGCTGCGCACTTCGCATTGGCTCCGCTTCGTCCTAAATTTTCAACTTTCAACTTTCAACTTTCAATTTTCAATTGGCGCAGCCCCGCCCCGCACCGCTCTTTTTTGCCAATTTTAACAAAAATATGCAAGATTTGGAATTCAAACCTTCAAAAAAGCGTACCAAATCGTTTTTTTATGTTCATTTTTTCAAATTTCTGCCATAAATTATGATGAAAGTATTGCATTTGGAATGAATATATGATATAATTACCCCACATTACTTGTTTTATTTATACGCACATCGCGTGCACATAGCATTAGTAAAGGAGGCAATGGCCTTGACTAAGTCTGAAATCATACTTAAAATAGCCACGTTTATCGTAGTGCTGCTTATCATACTTGCCATAGTTCTTCTCGTGCTTGTCCTCACCGGCAGAGACGACTTTGCCGTTTCCCCGAACAACGTTATCGGCGGAACCAAGGACGAGGTCATCGCCCTGGGCGAACAGACGGAAACTGTGAACAAGACCTTCAAGGTAGAGAATATGTTCCCCGGCGACTCTAAAACCCAGACCTACAAGATCGAGATCCTCGATAAAGAGGTCGAGTACATAACCTTCCTTGCCGAGGTAGCATCCGAGACCGCGCCCCTCACCAACGTTACCATCATCACCCTCACGGTAGATGACGCCACTCACCCGTACTTCCGCGGTACTGTGAATGATATGGACGAGCAGGGCATTGTAATACCAGTAGACGGTGAATCTATGGAGTTCCACGTCACCGTAACGCTCGATACCTCCGCGGGTAACGAGTGCCAGAACGGTGAGATCGCGCTTAACCTCTCCTGGGGTGCTTCGGGTAACGAGGCAGACGACGGCAGAAACTAAGCCGTGATGACTAAATTCAAAGAAAAGGTGGTGATCGAGTGATGGATAACGATAACTCCGCAGGCAAGCTTATATTCAGCGTCATAATCCTTATAATCCTTCTGGTTACGCTCAGCTTCGTAACCTTCACGCTGGTTTACTCCATCGTCTCGGTGGATAACAACATCTTCCGCACAGGCTCGGTCAGCATAGACCTCAACGGCGGCGATCCGATCATTGAGGCGGAGGACAGCAACTTCGCTCCCGGTATGACTATCGAGGAGACCTTCTACATACAGAATGACAGCTCGTACAGCGTCTACTACAAGCTCTACTTCCGTAACCTCTCGGGAGATATGGCTGACGTTATCGACGTAACTATCTATAACGGTGACGAGATACTCTACGAGGGCAAGCCATCCGACCTCACTGAGGACAAGGTTAAGGCGGCAAACGACGAGCTCAGGATCAACGAGAGAAGAGAGCTTAAGATCGTCTTTGTCTTCCCCGAGGAGGCAGGCAATCTTATCGATCCCATGTTCACGTTTGACCTCTGTGCTGACGCAACTCAGACCAAGAACAACCCCGAGAAACTCTTTGATTAATGGGGGGACGTGTAATGGAAAACCAAGTTAAAAAACCGATAAATTACAAGAAGATCTGGGAGGTCACCAAGACCGTCCTCGTCTGGATGATAGTTGCCTTCGCGGTGCTGATGATGATATTCACACTCGTGTCGGTAAATATGTTTGACCAGAATGAAAGAAACATCTTCGGCTACAAGTTCTTCGTCGTACGCTCTGACTCTATGGCGGCGACAGACTTCAAGGCGGGAGACATCGTAATCTCCAAGGTGGTAGACACCACCACGCTTAAGGAGGGTGATATAATCACCTTCATCTCCGAGAACCCCGACAACTACGGCGAGACCGTAACGCATAAGATCCGCGAGGTAACTACGGACCAGTACGGCAGTGTCGCATTCGTGACCTACGGTACCACCACCGGCGAGGATGACGAGGCTCTCGCAACCTACGTCGTCGGTAAGTACGTCGGCAAGCTGCCGAACCTCGGCGCGTTCTTCCTGTTCCTCAAGACAACGCCCGGCTACATAATCTGCATACTCGTACCCTTCCTGCTTCTTATCCTCTCGCAGGGCATCAACACTATCCGCCTCTTCAGAGCTTACAAGAAGGAGCAGATGGACCAGATGAACGCCGAGAAGGCAAAGATCGAGGCCGAGAGAGCAGAGAGCCAGAGAATGATGGCGGAGCTCTTAGAGCTGAAAAAGCAACTCGCACAGCAAACCGCGAGCACAGAAGAAAAAACCGATACTCCCGACGGGGAGTAAATAAGGCTCTTCCTGCGGGAGAAGGGTAGCGAAGCGGCACATCCCCAACCTTCCCCTTTGGGGAAGGGGGACCACTTGTGGTGGATGAGGTTTTATAATGAAACATAATAAAGAACTTACCGCTTTGGCTCAAAGTTTACGCAAAAACATGACAAAAGAAGAAAAGAAGCTGTGGTATCAATTTTTAAAAGATTATCCGGTTAAGTTTAAACGTCAGGTTACTTGCGGTGAATACATTTTGGACTTTTACTGTCCTAAGCTAAAAATAGCAATTGAGCTTGACGGTTCTTATCACCAAATATCCACCATATCAGAAAATGACAAATTGAGAGAAGATTACTTAGATTCGGTTGGAATTTACGTAATAAGATTTCCCAATTGTGATATAAGGCAAGATTTCAATCAAGTGTGTAAGCAGATTGATTTTGCTATCCAAAAGAGGACCATAGAAATACCGCGGTCTGATGAGGCTTAAAAGACTAGCGCGTCGCAACCTCACCCACCGCAAGCGGTCCCCCCTCCCCAAGGGGGAGTGTTAATTCACGTCACTCACGTGACATAAAGTTGTTTGTTTTAAAGGTTTATCCTGAAACAATAGTTAGTCTATCAAAAATTCACTTTAAAGGAGGAAAAACAAAATGACTAACACAAAATCCACTAAGCGCGCACTTTTGGTAAGTGTAATGGCAATGGTTATTTGCTTCACCATGCTTCTTGGCACTACCTTCGCGTGGTTCACTAGTGAAGATAAGGTTGAAGGTAACATAATTTCTGCAGGTACCCTTACCGTAGATATTACTGGTACCGCAATTAGCCTTAACAATGTTGAGCCTGGTTATGTTCACATTCAGAATCTTACTGTTGCCAACACTGGATCTCTCGATTTCAATTACAAGCTCGTTCTTGAGAGAACCGCTGCTCCTGACACAAGCGATGGAAAGAAAGATCTTGCAACTGTAATCGAAGTTTATTACGTAAAGGCTGCTACTGCTACTACAGCAGATGATAGAACTGCAATTAACGAGCTTTTGGCTGATGAAACAAAAGCTAAGCCTCTCGGCACTCTTGCATCCTTGATTGATGGCAATGCTGATTTCTTTGGTGCAAGCACTCTTCTCGACAAGGATAGCACAGGAAATAGCGAGCCCATCACTCTTATATTCGTAGTTCCCACTTCTGTGACCAACGATTATCAGGGCGCATCCGCAGGCACCTTCACCGTAAATGTTCTTGCAGCTCAGCTTGCTTCTGAGCCTGATAGCGTTAACAATCAGTATGACGCAGGTTCTGAGTACAGCAATGGTCAGGCAACTAGTCCTGTTAACCCCCCTGTTACTCCCTAATTAAAAACTAGAAAACAATCCCGAACGAGTATAGCGTGGCAAAACGCTACGCTATACTGAGTTCAAAAAAATCTATAGAAAAGAGATGAAAATCTTGAAAATCTTAGAAACTGTAAAGAATTTTATTAAGAAGAATAAGAAGCTCGTAACCGTAGTTTCCGCTATGTTCTGTGCTGTTGTTCTCGTTGCAGGTTCTATCGCTGGTACTATTGCGTATCTTACTTCGCAGGCAACTGTTACTAATACCTTCACTGTTGGTGATATCGAGATTAAACTTGTAGAGTCTAAAGTAGATGTGTATGGCGCTCTCGTTAGTGATGCTGACCCCGTGACTGAAAATGAGTATAAGCTCATTCCCGGCCACGAGTACACCAAGGATCCCAAAGTTACCGTTGTGGCTAATAGCGAGGATTGTTATTTGTTCGTTAAGGTTGTAAACGGTATTTCTGCCATTGAGGTTGCTACTGGTAATGGCGATACTATTGCAGAACAGCTTACTGCTAAAGGATGGGTTAACCTCAGCGGTGATATTTGGTACTATAATACCAAAATTACTCTCAAGGATACCGATCAGGAGATTTCTGTATTCGAAAGCTTTACGCTCAAGAATGATGTCGACGTTACCGGATATGCAACGTCAGATAATAGCGATTCTAAGATCGTTGTTACTGCATATGCAGTTCAGTCCAACGGATTCACTTCCAAGGGCACTCTTGCAGAAAATGTAACTGATGCTTGGAATGCTACCTTTGGAGCTACTCCGTAATCAAGATTTTTGACATAAGACAATGAAAAAGAAGATAACAATTACAATTATCTGTGCTGTTCTCTCTTGTGTTTGCTTGATTGGTACTACCTTCGCTTGGTTGGTTGATAAAACTGATTCTGTAACTAACACCTTTACCGTTGGTAACGTTGATATTGAACTTACTGAATCTGAAAATCTTGATCTCAAGATGGTTCCCGGTAATACCATTACCAAGGATCCTAAAGTGACGGTTCTTAAGAATAGCGAAGATTGTTGGGTATTTGTAAAGATTGAGGAGTCTGCAAACTTTGATACCTTTATGACCTATACAATGACTACAACCGGTTGGACAGCTCTTCCTGATGTGGATGGCGTTTACTACCGTGAAGTAGCTGCGGATGATGAGGATCAGCCTTTCGACATTCTTGATGGAAACATAGTAACTGTTCCCAACACGGTAACAAAGGCAAATATGGATACCCTCTACACAAGTGGAGCGATCGATACAAACAAGCTTCCTACCCTCACCTTTACTGCTTATGCAGTACAGCAGGAAGGTGTAGATGATGCAGCTACTGCTTGGACGATAGCTAATTCCTAATCCCGCGGAGGATAAGAGAAAATGAAAAAGATAATTGATATGCTGAAAAGCATGACAAATAGCAAGAAGAAAGTATTTGCTTTGGCTCTTGCAACTTGCGTTATAGTTCTTTCTATCGCAAGTTCTTCCATTGCTTACTTTACTGATACTGCTAAGTTCACTAATACGTTTACTTCTGGTAACGTTAAGATTCAGCTTTCTGAGGCGGAAATTCAGAGGGATGATGTTACTGGTAATGTCGTGGCTAAAAATGCTACTACTAATCGTATTGTAGCGACTAGCACTGCCGACGGACAGCAAGAATACGGCTCTATATTCCCCAAGCAGACAATCTTCAAGGATCCTACTATAACCAACACAGGAAAAGATGCTGCATATGTTGGTGCTGTTGTTACTATAACAAGTGCAGACGTTGACAGCGTTCTTTCCAATGAAGATCTTGTAAAGAAATTTGTTACCGGATTGCCTACAAGCGAAGCATCGGTTAAGGTAGATATTGATACAACTAACAACACAATAACAATTTATGTTGTATTTACAGAGGCTCTTGCGGCTAATAAGGATGCAGTTGTATTCACTGGATTGAAGATGGATGACAATTGGGATAATGATGATATGACGAAGCTGAACAATCTCCAGATTGTTGTAAAGGCTTACGCAGTACAGAGTGCAGGTATGACCGAAGGCGCTGTTAAGGCACTTCAAACTGCGTTTAATACCGAATCCTTGATTGTTTTCCCTGACATGACTTAACAAATAACTCCGATGCCGTGAAAAGCGGCATCGGGGAACAAGATGAGAACCGAAGGCGGACTCCTTCCGTCACGGCTATGCCGTGCCACCTCCCTCGTGGAGGGAGGCTAAGGCTCAAACGACTTAAAACAAACCACTTAAAAATTTTTACCGGCAGAAATGCCAATCCAAAATCCCTCGGGGCGCGATCCCGCGCAAAATGTGAACCACGCGTCGTCAGCCCCCACGGGATTCTTAAGAAGCAAAAAGAAGCAAAATCTCGGGTAGTGCATCATTACCTTCCCTTTTGGGGAAGGATAGCCCTCTACACTCCCCTTTGGGGAGGGGGGACCACGAAGTGGTGGGTGAGGTAATCTAGAAAGTTAGAATATCGCAACCTCATCCGTCTTGCTTACGCAAGCCACCTGTCTCACTTCGGCTCGATCACGTTTCGGCTCTTGCATTATTAATGCAATTCACTTCCGAAACGCCGCTACGCTACCCAAAGGGGAAGGTTGAGTGAACCACTAGCTTACCCGAAACAAAAGAAGCAAAATCTCGGGTAGTGCCCGATACCAACCGAGGGATTACCGAAAAGTAGTTCTGAGTAGATAATCCCTCCGTTGAAAAAATTCTCCCTCACCCCGAGCGCACAAGCAACCTTGTGCTTTCAGTATGATGGAGAAAAGGCGCAAGGCGCCAATGCAAAATGCAAAATGCAGAATGCAAAATGAGGGACGGGACGCCAATGCGGAATTCGGAATTCGGAATGCAAAATGAGGACGAAGAACAAACCGTAGGGCGGTGGCTTGCTCCCGCCGGATAATGCGGAGTTGGTTAGAGTGTCATCCTGAGCGGAGTGCGTAAGCACGGAGTCGAACCCGTAGGGCGACACAAAGTGTCGGGATCTACTTTGGCTAACACGATAACTATCTAAAAACAGTAGTTAAGGAAGCCGTCATCAGACTCATACTAGATCCCTTCGTCGCTGCGCTCCTCGGTTTTGCTCCTCACCGGAGCAAAACTTCGACAAGCTCAGGATGACACACTGACTAGCTCAGCATTTTACACACAATAGTTTACAAAATACAACGATACAAGGGTACACCTAAATACACAGTTCCAAACGGAACGTCGATATGTTGCTGATGGCGGCTATGCGCCACATCAACTCGATATTTGGTCACGGCGTGACCAATCTATATGGCCTTTCGGCTCGATATGCACCACGGTGCGTGAGAGGAGAAGGCTAACAACAATTCCAGAGGAAAGGAGGCCGAGGGATGAAAGACGAAAGAACAACAAGCAGAACGGACGCGGCGAGTGCCGGCGTAATGGACGCAAATGCGACGATCAGAGAGATCGAGCGACTTGAGCGAGAGCTCGGCGCGATGAACGCCAAGGCGGCCGAGGACGCAGCGCGCGCTGACGCGCAGGCAACCAACCTGAAGCGCAAGAGTTACAGAACCTCGGTTATCGCGACGGTTCTATTCACACTTCTTATATTCGTGGTATTCTCGGCTCAGACCTACGCTTACTTCACGGATAGCGTACAGTCCTTTAATAACTCTATAAAATCAGGTAGTCTGGATATTAACACCGTTGCCGCAGGCAGCAGTGTAAACACCGAGCCCACGCCTATCATGCCCGGCACCAAGGTAGCTAAGGGTGTTGACGTCCAGAATATCGGCTCCCTTAACTCATACGTAAGAGCAAAGATCACAATTGAGATAGATAAGAGCGGAATCAATCAGACAGAACTCGAGAGCCTTATACAGTTTAATATAAGCACCGCTAACTGGAGGTTACATACCGATGGCTTCTATTATTACGTTGGCGGCACCAACGGAGTTGTTGGTAGCAACGACACCGTTAACCTCTTTACTGATATAACCTTCTTGTCCACTATGGACAATAAATACACCAACGCGAAGATAACCATTACGGTTATCACCGAAGCAGTACAGTCAGACTATAACGGTGCAGAAGGCGCAAAGCCGTGGGACAGCAGTGTCCTTTGGACAGAAAACTAACGAAAGGATTAAAGAATGCCAAAAACATTTAAGTTTTTCATATGGTCGGGCAAAAAGGCAGTGGCGTTTTTAGTCCTGACCGTCGTGCTCAGCGTAGCTATCGTAGGCTCAACGCTGGCGTATATAATCGTTAAGACAAACGAGCTTAACAACACCTTCACCCCCGGTGAGGTGGATATCTCTATCAGCGGCTCCACTATCACAAACATAGAGGACACCGACGTTTACGTCCGCGCGGCAGTAGTCGTTACTTGGGTTAACAATAACGGTACACCCGATGACAAGACCGACGACGTTATCCTCTCCACTATGCCTGTGGAGGGTACAGATGCGGATTACACCATCACTTATAGCACCGACACCAACTGGGCGAAGGGAAGTGACGGCTTCTGGTACTATAAGAGCCCCATTTCCAAGAGCGCTACTGTAACTCTTATAGATGGCGTTACCGCAAACACCACTATGGAAGGCTACACCCTCACCGTTCAGGTGCTTTCTTCCGCGATTCAGGCAACTCCCACCGAGGCTGTTACCGACGCATGGACTTCCGTTACCGGAGTTGACGACAACGGTAAACTTATTATCATTACCCCCTAAGGAGGACGAAAAATGAAAAAAAGAATACTTTCGCTCCTTCTGGCGCTTGTGACAGTGTTCTATATATTGCCTATCGGCGTGGTTCCGGCGATAGCTACCGATAGCACCGACGAGGAAACCGGTCTCTCCGTCTCCGATATGGAGGTCGGTAAGCTCTATTCGGCGAAGTGGGATTATTCTGAAACTGATGAATTTTTACCTCAAAAGCCTTCGGAAGAAGAGGGCGAAGAGGGGCTTCTCGAATGGAAGGGATATCCTGATGTATCTATGAATGATGCATACGTTCCTATGGCAGATTTTCCTCAAAGCCTCATTGTGAAGCGCACATCTGAAGAATATCTTTATGATGTATATGTCACCAACGAGGATTGGCCCGCAGAATATAACGATTATAGATACGTTAACGGATATGACATTATCATCACCGGTGAGTACACACCCCCGGCAGATGACGGATATATTTACGGTAAGGTTGGCATCTTCTGTGAGGATGCCGTAGATGGTACTTTGACGCTCGAGAAGGGCGAGAAGGTGCAGGCATTCACCGAGCTCGATGCTGAGATAAGCGAGAACGCGAAGTTCCAGTGGCAGATGAAGCTCGAGGATGACAGATGGGCAACCATTACCGATTGCTTCTACTCCTGGATAAATATCTCCGAGGCGTTGATCACCAACGCTAAGGGCGAAAATGCTACTCTCCGTTGCGCGGTAACCGATGGCACTAAGAAGTATGCCAGCGAGGAGCTCAAAGTCGCAATGGAGCCCGAAATTAACGCCGTTTACGCAGGCGCTAACGGCGCGGGTAACTTTGTGGATGGACTTAAGGGTACAAATACCCTTGGAGCCGATTCTTCTGAGAGCTTCCAGGTTAAGATTGCTTACTATTTTGCTCATAGTAGAGAGAAAATAAATGACACACAGGCTGCATCTCCCTTTATTTACACGTTCCACAATGAAGATGACGTATTAAACGCGACAATCTCATTCCCGTATATTACCGGATATACCGCATGCGTTATAGATGCAAACGGTGATATATCGTATAAACCTTACGGGGCAACCGAAGACGTAAAGTATACTGCGCAATCAAGCTATACCTTTGAAGATTTCCAAAAAAAAGACTCCGAGGATGAGAATGGCTTCTTGCTCAAGGTTTATTACGTACCTAATCTTGTATACTTTACCGTCGAGTATTATGAGCAGAATCTGGCAGACGATGCTTATAGCCGTGCGGGCCAGGTAAGACTCCAGGGTTATGCCGATGAATACGTTGGTCCTGGTCTGGACGTTGCAAGAGAAGGATTCAAGTCACTCTACTACGATAATGAAATGCCCATTAGTGGTGACGATGGTACAGTCGTTGAGATCTACTACGACCGTATTTACTATCTTGTAGACTTTGATCTTGGTGGCGGTTATGGCATTATGCCTTATTACGTTCGTTATGGTACTCAGGTTATGCTTAGTGAACCTACCAGACCCGGCTATTCATTCAAGGATCCTTGGGAATTAGCTCAAATATATGAAGTAACATATGACAGTGACGATAATAAAGTAGAAACCCCTATAACTATAACTAACGATTTAAGCTCTGCATATGCGAACAAAAACGCCGGAGCACTTATCACTGTAAAGAATAACTTGGATTATAAGGCAAATTGGAACGCTGAAACAACGTCGTATACCATAATTTATTGGCTCGAAAATGCGGATAATACCAACTTTACACTTCATAGTTTTAAAGAGGTAAAAAATGTTGCTCCCGGCAGCATTGTCAGTGCTACAGATAGCCTTGATCTTGACGGTGAAGAGGATTATTTCACTTTTATCTCGGATGCTTCGGATAAGAATGTATCCGTGGAGGGTGATGGCACAACCGCGGTTAATGCATATTACTTGAGAAATTACTATACCTTAACATTTAGTGGAAATGGTAGCGAGTGTATACGCACAGAACATACGCATGATAGTAATTGTCCTAGTGGTAATTGCACACAGGAAGTTCATAGTCATGGTGCGGAGTGTGGTATAGCATCTCAAACTTGTGGTATAGAGGAGCATTCACATATCAGAGAATTAGTCGCAAATGGTGGATGTTTATCGTGTACAGCAAGCGAACATTTTGAACATACTTCCGAATGCATCGTTTGCGGTAAAGAGGAACATATTGTACATACATACGAGTGCTATGATGGCGCAACCAATACAACTCCCAGTGATTGGACCTATGTGGCCGGAGATGAGGTTGAAGGATACGTTGGTCGAAGTGGTTATAGAAACAACTACACCTATTGGATTTACATTAATGGTCAGTGGTATGAGTATGAGAATCAAAACGCTAGCAGTTATTATAGGACGCAAGTAAGTGCAAAAGATGAAATCCACTCCCATGATGATGATTGTTATTCCGATGAACTACACAAACATTCGGAAACTTGTTATGGATGTGGAAAAAATGTTCATTCTCATACGACCGCTTGCTATACTTACGAGTGTGGAAAAGACGAGCATACACATGGTGGAGATTGCTACAGAGAGTGTCAAATTTTGGAACATACACATACGGATACTTGTTTTAGCACTAATACATCTAAAACATTCCAATCCATAAAATGCAAATATGGAGCGGATATATCATTTGTTTGGCGTGAGATTTGGGAAGTTTTTCCCAACGGAGAAAGATGGGATCCTTCAGGTTCTAGTACATACACAGAGGTTCTTGTATATATTCCTTTTATGCCGGGAGAAAATATATCTTTCAGTAAAAGTACGAGTAACGCGGACACCTTTTACATTAATTATTATTTGCAGTCGTTAGGGAATACAGGCACACTTTATAACGGAAACTACTATGATTTGAAAAATACGGTTAATGCCAATTATAACTATTTGACAAAAGCGGAAGACTTCTTTGACATAATTGGATTTACGCAGAATACCTCAAATCCTACGTTTGATAGCAATGGACAGTTGGACATTAATGGTGGTGGTGATGTTTATTTGTACTATACTCGTAACAAGTACAATTTGGAGTATGTTAGTAACAACGTTACGTTAACCTCCTTAACGCAAAGCATGTTCTATCAGCAATCCATTGGTGCGGAATTTAATGTTTTGGCCGCCGATGTTCCTTATCCAACAAATGTTGAGTCGGGTGCGGTGCAGTTCGCAGGATGGTATACCACTCCTACGTGCGCAGATGGAACTGACTTTAAGTTTGATGGAAGTGTTACTATGCCGATAGATGGCTTGATTCTTTATTCAAAGTGGATACCAACAGAGCATAACATTAAGGTGTATCGTCAAAAGAATGCTGATGGAACGTTTAGCGATAGCGAAAAGCTTCTTGACAAGACTGTAGAGTTTGGTACTCAGGTATTTGAGGATGAGTTAGCTTCTTATACTAAACCTAATGAAAACTATGTTTTCAACGGTTGGTACTACTTAGATGAAAACAATGCCGAGCAACGTTATGACTTTAACACAATGGTTGTAAAGCAGGATTATGTTATCTACGCAAAGTGGGGAAAGAACGTTCAGATTGCCTATACTGTGACATATGTTACAGAAGATGCAGACGGCAATATGATTGAAATTGGAGAGCCCGAAGGTGGATACGCGCTTGCCGGTATTCCTAAGTCTTTTACCGCGAAAATGGGTGATGAACTTAATGTGGGGTACAAAACCTGGTATTTCCCTACGGAAAGATATATTACCCGTGTGATATC
Organism: Clostridia bacterium; assembly: GCA_017453245.1. Classification (GTDB taxonomy): domain Bacteria; phylum Bacillota; class Clostridia; order Oscillospirales; family CAG-272; genus UBA1740. The sequence goes on along the minus strand of JAFTKM010000009.1, from coordinate 112,390 downwards.
GGAAAACAAGGATGAAAACAACTTTGTGTTTGAGTATAAAACTGCGGAATCAGTTACTTATACTATAAAACATATCTTTAACTCAAATGAGTTTGCAACTTATTTTGATGGTGCTACCGAACTTGAGTATGTTTTCACAGAGACAATCACTAAACCTCAATCTGCAGACGATGAGGATAAATTCCAAGCTACTATAACCGAAAGGTTTGATGATCTGGTAACAGACGATCAAATTTATTCGTGGTTGGAGAGTAAACATAATATTACCAATCAAAGTACGCAGGAAAAAATATGGACTATCATTTCTTCGTTGACAGCGGACAATTACGTGCAGACTATGGACCTGACTCTTGATGCTAGTGAAAACGTAATGACGTTTAATTGGGCTGCAGCAACTACCACAAAGAAATATCAGGTCGTTCATTATCTTCAGAATAAAGATTTGTCGACGTATTCAGTTTTACGCTCGCAGACCATTACCGTAGAGAATGTAGATACTCTTCCAATTACTGCGGAATGGGATAACCCTTACGGATTTGTTAGAAGCAAGTGTATGCTTGTAATTATGGGTGATGATGAAGGAACTGAGGTTACCGGTGCGGCAGAAGATGAAGACGGAATAATCGAAACCACCCTTGGTCAAGCTGATATTATAGAATTCTATTATAACAGAGATTGGTTTACTTATACAGTTTACCACTATATCAATGGTACCGCGACCTCGCTTGACGGTCACGATCCCGAAACGTACGTAGACGGAGCATACTATGAACAGGAAATTACCGTAGCCAGCAAAGCGCATACCGTTGAAGGTTATACTATTGCTAACGCAAGTGCAAAACATGTAATAGGCTCAGATAACTATGAGATTAGATGTTTTTATAACCCTATGACTGTGAATTACTTATTCCAGGCTGTTGGCGGTGGACAAGTAAATCCAATCACTTTAACAGGTAAGGTAGATGTAGATTTTGATCCCGGAACTGAGTATTCTGAAGCAACTCCCAGTGAGGGATATGTGTTCGTGGGTTGGTATACGGATGCAGCTTGTAACAATCCTGTTACCGATGCGGAAGCAACGGTTAACGGTACGCGTATTACTCCTGTTAAACCGGGTGTTGATAAGGCAAATGATTACATTTACTTCTACGCTAAGTTCATTCCCACAACAAGAGTATTCACTAACGTGAACGTTGCTGAAGGACAGGCGATAATTTACCGCTTGCAGGGAAAGAGCGGAGATAGTAATACAGAAGACGTGGATATTACCTTCGTGATCATTGGAAGTAATTCTGTTACCCTTGCGATGCTTCCTTACGGCAACTACACCGTTACTGTGACCGATTGGTCGTGGAGATATTCAGATCTTACTATTGGATTTGATGACGACACAATCGACGGTACCGTGGGCGGAACGTATGATCTGACGCTTGACGCTGTCGGTGACGTAACATTCACGTTTGGCGCGCCTTCCAACAATCAGTGGCTCACAGATGACGCCAATGATGGCTCGGTGACACCCGGTTCCTGATGGAACGTCGATATGTTGCTGATGGCGACTATGCGCCACCATCAACTCGATATTTGGTCACGTGTGACCAATCGATATAGCCTTTCGGCTCGATATGCACCGCGGTGCGACAAAGCCGCAAATGCGGAATTAGGAATGCGGAATGCGGAATTAGGAGTGCGGAATGCACCCTCTCAGTCGCGTTGCGACAACTCATCCGTCGCCTTTGGCGTTAATGAAAAAACGGACCGTCGAGACGCCGGTCCCTACAAAAACAAAACTTTGAGCCTCGCAGAAATGCGAGGCTCTTTTTACTTCCTTTAGCCTCCATCTATGAGGGAGGGGGACCACGAAGTGGTGGAAGGAGTCTAAAATCAAGCAACAATACCACAATCTAACGGCTACGAAGAAAAGCTGCGCGCTACTCCTTCAGTCTGCTACGCAGCCAGCTCCCTCGGGGAGGGAGCCCAAAGCTGTGCGAGGCTCTTTTTTACTCGGCCTTTCTTGTGTAAAGGAAGGTGGCAGACGAAGTCTGACGGAAGGATTGTAACAACCCCTCAGTCAGCAGAGCTGACAGCTCCCCTTACACAGGGGAGCCTTTTTGTAATCTTCGGTTGTCAAAAATAAATAAAAAGCCTCCGTTGGAGGCTTTTTATTTTGTGTGCAGATACTCTTTGATTGCGTTTAAGAAAAGCTCGGCGCATTTGATCTCTTCTGTAACTTCTTCTTTAGATACTATAAAGAAATCGTCATAATCACTGTCGTTACGCGAATCGGAGAGGACGGAGATTATTTTAGAAAGCTCAACGTCGAAGACTCCGGTTTTAATATAAAGGCGTCTGAACTCGGCTATGATTCCGCTATGGTGCTTCATGTCGATTTTATCAAAGGCGAGTACTGCTCGCATTGCATGAAACACTGTGTAGTAAGCTCGGTTTGCCGCGCTCTTGTAGTTCTCGCTTTGCAAAAGACTTTTGGCGGCGGAAATGCACTCATCAGCGTGCTCGAGACGGATAGCAGACAAAGCCTTTAAATTATCAAGCTCCATATCTTATACCCTCCTTTATTACGTTTGTATAGAAGGGGAGGGTGGTGTTATACTGCATAAAGTCGCTATGGGGCTTGACGGTCAAGGAAACGGTGACGTTGTGCTTAAGGCTTAGTTCGCTTGAAACAGACGCCAAAGCATATCTGAATTTACTAAGCATCTCGCGGTCAAGCGCAGCGGTCACAAGTATATCCACGTCGGATTCCTTATTATAATCTCCGCGCGCAAAAGAGCCGTATAGGTAAGCATCTCTGATATCTTCCTTGAAAAGGGAAGAGCACGCAGTATATACTTCACCAAGTATGCTGATTGCTTGATTCTTTGTGCACATATAAGCAACCTCCTTCTTTAATGATATGTTCTCTGCTTTTATTGTATCACAGATTAAATAAAATATCAAGGGGGAAAACAAAAAAGCCTCCGTTGGAGGCGTTTTTAAATGCAAAATGCAGAATGCAAAACTTCGGCGCAGAGCGGGGCTGCGCCAATTGAAAATTGAAAGTTGAAAGTTGAAAATTTAGGACGAGGAACAAACCGTAGGGGACGGCGCCTCGACGTCCCGCCAATGCAAAATGAGGGACGAGAGGCGTAGCCAATGAAATCCGCTTTGCGGATGAAATCCACGGAGTGGATGAAGTCCCTTCGGGATGAAGTCCTCGCTCGGCGAGGATGAGAAACCGTAGGGCGGGGGCTTGCTCCCGCCGAAAAGCGCGAAATGGCGCGGCAGAGCTGCAAGTGCGGAATTGGGAGTGCGGAGTGAAAAGTGAAGTTGTGCTATCGCACAGTGAAGTTAGGGCGTTCGCCCTAGTGAAGTTGAGTCGCATTCGCTCACAGTGAAGTTAAGTTCGCCCTCAAAAAACTATCGTTCACTTGCGCCTTATTGGCGCAAACTTCACTCACGCAGTGAACTTCACTATCTTCGATAACTTCACTTGCACGTGAGGGCAAACTTAGTTGCTCGCCGCTCAGGAGAGCGTCGAACTATCCAAGCAAGTCGAGGAGGGCGTCCTTATCGCGGTAGCCGACGGCTTTATCGGTGACCTCACCGTCTCTCAGGACAAAGAGCGCGGGGATGGACATGATCTTAAATTCCTTTGCGAGCTCGGGCTCCTCGTCAACGTTCACCTTTGCGATAACGTACTCGGGGTGCTCCTCGGCAATTTCCTCGAGGATGGGCGCGATCATCTTACACGGGCCGCACCAGGTTGCAAAGAAGTCCACGAGGACGGGCTTCTCGCTGTTTCTTATCTTCTCGTCAAATTCTGCTTTTCCAATGTGAAGTACTGACATTTTTTATATTCCTTTCTTTTCTATAAATTACTGTGGATCAGGATTTGTGCTTATAGTACAGCATGCAGTGGCAGTAGCCCTCGAAGTCGGGATCTGCGATCTGCTCGCGGAACTCCTTGCAGATGCACTTATTGTCCTCGGTCTTCTCGAAGCGGCAGGGGCAGTATCCGCCGCGCTCCTTGAGGCCCTGCTTTACGGTTGCGACTATTTCTTTATCCTCGTTGAGGGTGATTCTCGGTTTCATTGTATGGTCTCCTTTTTTTGCAAGATGACTTTTGTGTTTTTATCTTTAACCGTATTATATCATACTTTTTGCATTTTGTATGTAACAAAGTCACAAAAGTTAAAAAAATTTAACCACTTGAAAAAGACGCGGATATTTGATATAATATATCTATCTACATGTTAAGGAGAAAAAATATGAAGCTACTTGTAATTATTGCGGTAATCATTTCCGGGCTTTACCAGCTGATGCTCAATCTGGTGCAGTATCGCTCGGCAAGCAATCCGACGCCCGAGAATCTATCGGACGTTTATGACGCGGAAACCTATGACAGATGGAAAAAGTACAGCGCGGAGCACTCGAGGCTCTCGATAATCTCGGGACTTGTCGGCTGTGCGGTGAGCGTGCTGATGCTCGCGACTAACGTCTACTCCGCCTTTACCACGCTGTTTAATGATAGCTGGTTTATGCAGCTATTTTCGGTCATACTCCTTGAGAGCGCGGTCGGCACGGTCGTGTCGGTGATCTTCAGCTATATCGGCACGATGAAGATTGAGGAAAAGTACGGCTTTAACCGCTCGACTATTAAGACCTTTGTTATCGACAAGATCCGCGGATTTATAATTGAGTTTGGCATTTCAATCGGTATTGTGGTGCTCCTGCGCGCGGTGCACGTGTGGCTCGGCAACTGGATGATCCTGCTCTTTGCGGTGGCGATCTTCCTTGTGACGCTCGTGATTTCCTTCCTCTATCCCATACTCAGCAGAGTAGGCAACAAGTTCACGCCCCTCGAGGACGGTGAGCTCAAGGACAGACTTATGGAGCTTTTAACTAAGCACGGGTACACGGTAAAGGCTATTGAGGTTATGGACGCCTCGCGCAGAACGACCAAGCTCAACGCCTACTTCACCGGTTTTGGCAAGCTCAAGACGATAGTCCTCTATGACAACCTTGTTAACGCGATGACAGCAGACGAGATATGCTCGGTGTTTGCGCACGAGCTCGGCCACGGTCTGCACCGCGACGTGCTCAAGAATCAGATACTTAATTTCGGCAACCTACTTATAATGTCGCTTATCGTATGGGGAGCGGTCAGCGCGCCCGTATTACACACGGCATTCGGCTTTGGCGAGGTCAACTACGGCTTTGCTTACATACTCCTCTCGGCAGGTCTCGGACTTATCCAGCCCCTCACCTCGCTTGTGATCAACGCGTGCAGCCGCAAGGCAGAATACCGCGCCGACGAGCAGGCGGTCAAGGAGGGCTATGGCGAGGCGATGGTCTCTGCGCTCAAGAAGCTCGCGAGGGAGAACTTCGCGCATCTCGCGCCCTCGCGCATCAACGTCGCGCTTGAGTATAGTCATCCGCCGCTCGGTGATCGCATTAATGCAATACAAAAATTGAAAGTTGAAAGTTGAAAATTGAAAGTTAAAGGAGCCTTCTCCTGCGGGAGAAGGTGGATTTTGCGGAGCAAAAGACGGATGAGGAGTCAAAAGTGCTTTGCGAGAAATCAAAGTGTTGTAACTACTCATCCACCGCAAGTGGTTCTCGTTGCGACTCGGTCACACTCGAGGGAAAACGATAATCAATCGTTTTCTGACACTCTCGTGCCGTTTCACTACCCTTCCCTCACAAGGGAAGGTATATAAAAGAGCCTTCTCGAAAATGAGAAGGCTCTTTTTGTATTCATAATAGATATGATAATTTGATTATATGACAATATTAGTTGTCATTTCTCTGCGGTTTCGGTGGGCTTATCCTCGTTGTCGCTTTGCGTATTGGACGGGACGTCGATGGCGCCGTCCCCTACCGTTTTCTCCTCGTTGTCGCTTTGCATTTTGCATTCTGCATTTTGCATTTTGCATTGGCGCTCTGCGCCGAAGTTTTGCATTTTGCATTCTGCATTTTGCATTACGGACGGACCGTCGGGGACGCCGGTCCCTACAGGTTGCGGCTCCGCCGCATCGGCTGGGCCGCTTGCAAAGAAGGTCATAAATATCAGCATTACGCAGCCGATAAGCACGAGGTACTTGCCGGGCGGGTTCTGCACGAAGTGCGCGATAAAGCCGAGGAAGGGAATAGAGAACTTAGCCTTGCCGATGACGTTTGACGAGGCGAGGTTACCTATCTCGGGATCACCGTCGAGCGCGAGCTCGATATTACCGTCCTTGACGTTGTTCACGCCGTAGGTGGTGTACATCACTATCTCGTTGCCCTCGGCATCCTTGGCGTATTCCTTTATGATGGGGTTGCCGCTCTCGTCGAGCTTCTGATTGCCGTTTTCATCGGTATCGTAGATCGGGATCTTACCGACCACGTTATAAATCTTATGTGTAACCTTGGTGCCTCTCTGATCTACCTGGTAGGTGACGGTGTCGCCCGGCTGAAGGCTTGCCGCCTCCTCGGGGGTGAGCTTGTCAACGTAGACCATCGAGCCGGTCAGTATTTCGGGCTCCATCGAGCCGGAGAGCACTATGTGCGGCTCTATGCCGAACACTCTGACTCCGAGGAGCAGTATTACGAAAACTATGAAAATTATCAGCGCCGCCGTTGAGGTTACGTCAAGCGCCTTTTTTGCCCATTTCGGCATAGGGATCTCCCTTCTTATTTTTATTGTTACTATTATAACATAACTTATTCCGGATTACAAGAGAAAATAAATAACTTTTCAGGATACAGCCGCTCTCAAAGTAGGGCGGCTATCTTTATTTGTGAACAAATTGTAAATGAAAGATTTTTTCAAAAATTCGACGAAAAATTCAAAAATGGCGAAAAAATGAAAATTATTTTCAAAATTTGCGATTTTTTGTGAAATTCATATAAAATATTTAAAATATTCAGACGCACGTTTCGACATAAAAAATATTCAAAAAACGTATTGACAAAGAGGTATTTCTGTGCTAAAATCGGAATTGTGAAAGTATTTTTCATAAAATTTGGAAATAATTTTCATAATTTTCGGATAAACCTCACAAAAATCACAGAAAAATGAAAATTATTTTCAAAAACGCCAAAAAACACGAAAGGAGGCAAGATTTTGAACAGGACCCTACTTCAGGCGCAGCTCTTGTACAATGACATGGGCAAGTCCGAGAAGAGAGTCGCTGATTGGTTATTCTCCCACTCGGGAGAGATCCTTCCGTATTCCATAACAGACCTTGCCTCCATGTGTGAGAGCAGCGAGGCAACGATAGTCCGATTCTCCAAGAGGCTCGGATGCTCGGGATACCAGGATCTGAAGATCGCTCTGGCAAGAGAGCACGACAAGAAGGTTATCGCTCCGACCATCACGGCGTCGGACGACTGCTTCAGCATATTCGAGAAGGTCTGCAACGACGCTTACATGTCGCTCGAGAGGACGAAGAAGACGCTATCGCCCGAGGCTATGACTGCCGCGGTGAAGGCGATTGCGGGCGCGGGCAGGGTAGTGCTCATCGGACTTGGCGCATCGGCGCAGGTTGCGGCGGAGGCGAGCAACAAGCTCTTAAGAGCGGGCTCCAACTCCGTGGCGTATGCCGACACGCATATGCAGGCTATCGCAGTTTCCCAGCTGAGGCCGGGTGACACCGTGATAGGCATATCGCAGTCGGGCGCGTCGAAGGATATCGTCGAGTCGATGAAGGTGGCGAGGTCACGCGGAGCGCGGACGATTGCTATCACCTCGCGCGAGAAGTCACCGATAGCAAGGCTCTCGGAGATCGTGCTCCTGACCGATACCGAGGAGACGAGACACTCAACCCTCGGCTTAAATTCCCACCTCGCAAGACTCGTCGTTATCGACGCACTCTGCTACAAGCTCGTTTACGAGAATGCGGAGAGAGCGCAGGCGGTAGTGCAGGAGGAGGCGGAGCTAAAGGCAAAACGTATTTCAGACTGATCAAAAGATAAATTCCGTGTAATACTTCGGCTGAAATTTTCGTAATATACGCATATTACTTCAAATTTTAGCCTCGTCTTACGCATAATTTATTCTCCCGATCAGCCCGAAACAGGTACCCGATAACCATCAGCGAAAACAAAAAATAATTAATATATATCACAAGGAGAAACGAAGATGAAAATTTTAGTTGTAAACGCAGGCTCGTCCTCCCTTAAGTATCAGCTCTTTGATATGGAGACCGGCGAGGTGCTTGCTAAGGGCCTTTGCGAGAGAATCGGCATTGACGGCAAGATCACTCACAAGCGTCCCGGCAAGGAAGACTACTCCAAGGAAACCGAGCTTAAGGATCACAAGGCTGCGATCGAGCTCGTGCTCTCTCTTCTCACCGACCCCGAGCTCGGCGTTGTAGCAAGCGCTGACGAGATCGGCGCGGTAGGCCACAGATTTGCTCACGGCGGAGAGATCCGTCAGTCCTCTATTCTCGACGACGAGAAGCTCGCATATCTTGAGAGCATCGTTGAGATCAACCCCCTTCACGGTCCGCCTGCAATCAGCGGCTTCAAGGGCTGTAAGGCAGTTATGCCCGACGTTGTACACGTTGGCGTATTCGACACCTCTTACTACTCCTCTATGGAAGAGAAGGCGTTCATTTACCCCCTTCCTTACGAGCTTTACGAAAAGCATAAGATCCGCCGCTATGGCTTCCACGGCACCTCTCACAGATTCGTATGTGCTGAGGCGTGTAAGCTTATCGGCAACAAGGACGCGAAGATCATCACCTGCCACCTTGGTAACGGCTCCTCTATCACCGCTACCGTAAACGGCAAGGCAGTTGACACCTCCATGGGCTTCACTCCCAACGACGGCGTGCCTATGGGTACCAGATGCGGCGCTATCGACCCCACCGTTGTTCCTTATATTATGAAGAAGGAAGGACTCACCCCTGCTGAGGTTGAGAAGCTCCTTAACTCCAAGTCCGGTCTTCTCGGTGTTTCCGGCGTATCCAGCGACTGCAGAGATATCGACGCGGCGGCTGAGGCAGGAAACAGAAGAGCGGCTCTTACAAACGAGATCCTCACCCACAATATCAAGAAGATCATCGGCTCCTACGTTGCTGAGATGAACGGCGTTGACGCGCTCGTATTCACCGCAGGTATAGGCGAGAACAACAAGACTCTGCGCCAGAACGTATGCCGCGATATGTCCTATCTTGGCATTAAGATCGACGAGGAGATCAATATGAACGGTCCTCGCGGCGAGATCCTCGAGATCACCGCTCCCGGCGCAAGCGTAAGAACCTTCGTTATTCCCACCAACGAGGAATATATGATCGCTCTTGACACCCTCGCGCTCGCAACCAAGTAATTAAGATAACAAAATAATTTATATATACCGAAAGGAAAAAAGAAAAATGAAATCTGTTTATGAGATCAAGAAAGAAATCTGCGAAGTCGGTCACATCATGTACGAGCTTGGCTTCGTAGCAGCAAACGACGGTAACATTTCCGTTAAGGTTGGCGAGAACGAGTTCTATTGCACTCCCACCGGCGTGTCCAAGAGAGACCTCACTCCCGACATGATCATCAAGGTAGACAAGAACGGTAACAAGCTCGAGGGCAGACTCAACCCCTCCTCCGAGATCAAGATGCACATGAGAGTGTATCAGGAGAGACCTGACGTAAACGCTGTTGTTCACGCTCATCCTCCCGTAGCTACCGCCTTCACCATCGCAGGCATCGACCTTGACCAGTACATTCTCCCCGAGGCAGTTCTTACTATTGGTAGCGTTCCTACCTGTGAGTACGGTACTCCCTCCACCATGGAGATTCCCGACTCCCTTCTTCCTTACATCCAGAACCACGACGCATTCCTTCTTCAGAACCACGGTGCTCTTACCGTAGGCTGTAACCTTAACAAGGCTCGCTTTGTTATGGAGGAGGTTGAGTTCAATGCAAAGATCTGTAAGTACGCTATGGAGCTCGGCGCAGTTCACGAGATTCCCAACGATCAGCTCGTTAAGCTTATGGACCTCCGTAAGAAGATGAACCTTCCCGGCCGTCACCCCGGCATCGAGTACGATGAGGAGCCCGCTCCCGCAAACGAGGAGCTCGTTGCTACCATCACCCGCAAGGTTCTTGAGGCTCTTGGTAAGTAATTCTCTTTGAAATAAGGAAAAGCTTTAGAAAGGAGAAAAACTAAAGTGGCTATAAATTGGACAGAGGCCGACATAGAAAAGGTCGTTGCCTCAGTGCTTAAGAATCTTCAGGCAAATCCCGTGAGCGCATCCGAAAAGGCTTGGGATGCTACCGGCTACGAGGGCAGAAAGTTCGTCGGCGTTTATTCCGATATGAATGATGCTATTGAGGCGGCTACTCAGGGCTACAAGGCTATCAGAGCGATGTCACTCGAGGAGCGTGAGAAGATCATTGCAGTCATCCGCGACCTTACGAGAAAGGAAGCTCCCATTATGGCAGAGATCGGCGTTGCCGAGACCAAGATGGGAAGGGTAGCGCACAAGATCGCAAAGCACACTCTCGTTGCGGACAAGACACCCGGCACAGCGGATATCGTATCCACGGCAAAGACCGGCGACTACGGTCTGACACTCACCGAGATGGCTCCCTTCGGAGTTGTGGGAAGCATCACGCCCTCCACCAACCCCTCCGAGACGGTTATCTGTAACAGTATCGGTATGATCGCCGCGGGCAACGGTGTTGTATTCAATCCTCACCCCGGTGCGATCGCAACCTCTAACTACGCGGTGGACCTTATCAACCGCGCGAGTCTGGCGGCAGGCGGCCCCCGTGTGCTTGTAGCATCGGTTGTTAAGCCTACCCTCGACACGGCAAGCATTATGTATAAGCATCCCGCGATCCGTCTTCTCGTTTGTACGGGAGGCCCCGGAGTTGTAAGAAGCGTTCTTTCCTCGGGTAAGAAGGCTATCGGCGCGGGCGCGGGTAATCCCCCCGTTATCGTTGACGATACCGCGGATATACGTAAGGCGGGCAAGGACATCATCGACGGATGTACCTTTGACAACAACCTCCCCTGCATCGCGGAGAAGGAGGTATTCGCCTTCGCAAATATCGCAGACGAGCTCATCGACGCGATGATCGCAAATGGCGCTTACAAGATCGACAGAGCTACCGCAGACAGACTCGTTGACGTTGTTCTTGAGGACAAGAAGAATCCCAAGACCGGAGTTATCTCCAAGGTCATCAGCCGTGAGTGTGTAGGACGTGACGCTAAGGTCATTCTCGCAAAGATCGGCATTCACGTAGGCGACGAGGTGCGCTGCATCATCTGTGAGACCGACTTTAATCATCCCTTCGTACAGGAGGAGCTCATGATGCCCATTCTTCCCATAGTAAGGGTAAAGAACATCGACGAGGCTATCGACCTCGCGGTTAAGGCAGAGCACGGCAACAGACACACCGCACATATGCACTCGAAGAACATTGACCACCTCACCAGATTCGCAAGAGCTGTTGAGACCACGATATTTGTAAAGAACGCGCCCTCCTACGCGGGCATAGGCTTCGGCGGAGAGGGACACACCACCTTCACCATCGCAGGACCTACCGGCGAGGGTATCACCAGCGCAAGAAGCTTTACCAGATATCGCCGTTGTGTTCTCTCGGAGAGCTTCAGAATAATCTAAAATAGAAAAACGACAACCAAAGATTACATAATAGCTATAAAAGCTTTACACGTAATATGATTGTCGGGAAAGGTAAATAAAATGAACATTACTTCTTCGCAGGTGGAAGCAATAGTAAGAAGAATTCTTGGCGAGACCGCGCCCAAGGCTGCATCCGCAGGTATTCCCAAGACCGCAAAGGTCGCTATGCTTACCGCTCAAAAGAAAATTGAAGTTAAGGAATACCCGATCCCCGCTCTCGAAGATGACGATATTCTCGTTAAGGTTGAGGGATGCGGCGTTTGCGGCACCGACGTTCACGAGTGGAAGGGCGACCCCTTCGGTCTTATTCCCGTAACTCTCGGTCACGAGGGTACCGGTGAGATCATCGCTCTCGGCAAAAACGTAAAGACCGATACCGCAGGCAAGCCCATCAAGGTAGGCGACAAGATCGTTACCTCGGTTATCAGCTGTGGCGAGTGTCACGTTTGCCGTAACCATCCCGCAAACACCAACCTTTGCGACAAGCAGGGCGTTTTCGGACTTATTCCTCACAGCGACGCTCAGCCCCTCACCGGCTGGTTCGCTACCCACCTTCTTATCAGAGGCAAGGGCTCGACCTACTTTGTAGTAAACGATCTTGACCTTCAGGAGAGAATGCTTCTCGAACTTGCGTGCGTATGCGTACACGCTCTCAAGAGAGCAAACACCACCGGTCTTATCAACTTCAACTCCAAGGTTCTCGTTCAGGGACTTGGCCCCGTAGGTCTTGTTATGATATCCGTTCTCCGCGCCGCAGGTGTTAACCACATCGTGGCTATCGACGGAACTCCCAAGAGACTCGAGATGGCAAAGAAGCTCGGCGCAAAGACTGTCATCAGCTTCAAGGAGATCACCTCACTTGAGGAGAGAGTCGCTATCGTTAAGGGCGTTGCAAACGGCGTAGGCGTAGACTTCGCCTTCCAGTGCACCGGCGCTCCCATGGCGGCAAAGGATATCTATGAATATATCCGCCGCGGCGGCGGAATGTGTGAGATGGGCTTCTTCGTTAACAACGGCGAGTACACGGTCAACCCCCACTTCGCTATGTGTAACAAGGAGATCTCCATCGTCGGCTCTTGGGATTACAGCGCTGACGATTATCCCACCACCATGGCCTTCCTTCGCCAAGCAAGAGAGATGAAGATTCCGATCAAGGAGCTCATCACTCACTCCTATCCTCTTGACAAGCTCAACGAGGCTATGGAGATGAACGTATCTCAGCAGGGTATCAAGATTTGCTACGTTGCTGACTAAGGAGTGTTGATATGGCACTCGGTATGATTGAGGTTTTTGGCTTTGCAACGGCGATAGTGTGCGCTGACGCAATGGCAAAGGCGGCTGACGTCAAGGTCGTCGCCATAGACAAGAACAAGCCTGCGGCAGGTGACGCGGCAAAGGTTCCCCTCGTTATGGCCATTAAGGTCGAGGGATCTGCCGCCGCTGTTGAGGCAGCCGTTATGGCGGGCAAGAGAGAGGCTGAAGCGCGCGATCTTTACATCTGTCACAAGATAATCGCAAGACAGAGTGAGGATATCGAGTGGTTTGCTCATCTTTCCGCTCTCGGTAAAGACAAATTAAGATAAAAAACAAAATTTTATAAAGGAGATTTCAAAATGATGGAAGCACTCGGAATGGTAGAGACCAGAGGTCTCGTAGCTGCTATTGAGGCAGCAGATGCTATGGTTAAGGCTGCGAACGTAGTTCTTATCGGTAGCGAAAAGATCGGTAGCGGTCTTGTTAGCGTTATGGTACGCGGTGACGTAGGAGCTGTTAAGGCTGCTGTTGAGGCAGGCTCTGCTGCTGCTCACTCTCTTGGCGAGGTTATTGCGACTCACGTAATTCCCAGACCTCACGCTGACGTTGAAAAGCTTCTTCCCGTTATCAAGTAATTTAAAAAGGACTTGATGATATGAAGGCTATAGCGCTCTTGGAGGTGCAGGCAATGGTTGCCGCAATCACCGGACTTGACGCTATGGTTAAAGCGGCCGACGTAAAGCTCATTCACGTGGAAAAGCGCCTCGGCGGCAGACTGGTAACGGTTGTCGTCGAAGGCGAGGTTTCCGCGGTGAAGGCGGCCCTTGAGGCCGGTGCGGCTGCTGCAGCCGAAGTCGGAAAGGTAAAATGCTGCGAGGTAATTGCCCGCCCGCATCCCGACGTTATGAGATTCCTTACTACGGGTTGATTATAGCGGAGGCTCAGTATAGGTTTTAAGACAAGCGTCTTAGAATATATATTTTCGAAAATTTATTTGTTATTAAAAATCTAAGAGGAGGATTTAAACATGGAAGCACTTGGAATGGTAGAGACCAGAGGTCTCGTAGCTGCTATCGAGGCAGCTGATGCTATGGTAAAGGCTGCGAACGTCGTACTTGTCGGCTCCGAGAAGATCGGTTCCGGACTCGTAAGCGTTATGGTTCGTGGTGACGTTGGCGCTGTTAAGGCTGCTGTTGAGGCAGGCTCCGCGGCTGCTCACTCTCTCGGTGAAGTTATTGCAACTCACGTTATTCCCAGACCTCACGCAGACGTTGAGAAGCTTCTTCCTTCTATCAAGTAATTTTCCGGGAAGGAAAGTTATTAGTTGGTTGACGCTCAGTCTCCAAAGGGGCGTGCGCGCCCCTTTGGGTACTGCAATAGTGTTTAATTGTAAAGCATAGTTATTAATTAAGCCTTATTGCAGTACAAAAAAGTGATAAATGCGAAAGGATTATTCTTATGGATAACATTTTATCAAGTCAGATAGCCGAGATAGTAAAGCAGGTTATCGAGAATATCGAAAGGGAACAGAGCAGTGATAAATGCAAGAATGACTGCGTGATCTGCAAGAGCCGTGAGTCGTGTACTGACGGACAGATCCCCGTAGGTGTATCAAACAGACACATACACCTCTCAGAAAGAGACGTTGAGACTCTCTTCGGAAAGGGTTATCAGCTTACCCCCTTCAAGGATCTCTCCCAGCCCGGTCAGTACGCTTGCAAGGAGACTCTCACCCTCATCGGTCCGTCTCTCCGTCCCATCGAAAACGTAAGAGTCCTCGGTCCCGTAAGAGGTAAGTCTCAGGTTGAGATATCCACCACCGACTCCTACACCCTCAAGGTTAAGCCTCCCGTGCGTGAATCGGGCAATATCGCGGGCTCCGCTCCCATAATCATTGTTGGACCTAAGGGTATTGTCGAGCTCAAGGAAGGTTGTATCATCGCAAACAGACACATACATATGTCACCGAGTGATGCGTCCGTATTCGGCGTTAAGGATTGCGACTACGTTACCGTAGACGTCGACGGCAAGAGACGTACCAGATGGTTTGACGTTCAGGTCAGAGTACACAAGGACTTCAGACTTGAGATGCACGTTGATACCGATGATGCCAACGCGGCGGGAATCGGCAACGGCGCTAAGGTTAAGATCGTAAAATAACAGACCAGAAAGAAAGGCGAAAAGATATGTTAAGAGGAATTATCAGAGGACACATCGTTTCCACCAGAAAGCAGGAATCCTTGGTAGGCAGTAAGTTTATGGAGGTTCAGATCCTCAAGAACGGTCAGCTTACCGACGAGTACATCGTTGCTATCGACTCGGTTGGCGCAGGTATCGGTGAGACCGTGCTTATCACTACCGGATCTTCGGCAAGGCTTGCGTTGCGTAATACATCAGCTCCTGCAGACGCGGTCATCGTCGGTATCGTCGACTAATTTTGGCGATAAGTGCCGTTTTTTGGAAAGGCTCGTCGTATGAGTATACGACTTCGTCCAAAAGAACGACCCTTCTCCCTCAAAATTAATAGGGTCAATATGTATTTTGGGAAGTATGTCAAGGAGTAGAAGTACGTGGCAACTATCTCGAAATTATTGCTGTGTTTGATAGTTTTTGATTTTTCATCAAAAAAGCTAGTTTTGGAAAATGCCCTATACCGTGTAAGGTTTTTGATAGTAAAAACGGCTTTAAGCTTACCTGAAAACGTGGCTAGCCACATCATTAGCGTAAGCGTCATCATTGGGCAAGGCCCAACATCATTTGCCGGGGGCAAACATCATTTTTTCAGAAAGGAGGTAGCGATGCACGAATTAAAGCAGGTAATGAAGGATGCCGGACTCGTAGGCGATGGCGGCGCGGGATTTCCGTCCTACGCAAAGCTCGCGGAGGGCGCGGATACTCTACTTATAAACGGCTCGGAATGTGAGCCGCTTCTGTACACCGACTATATGCTGATGAAGCGTGAGCTTCCGATGATACTCGCGGGTATTCAGTCGGTCATCTGGAGTCTCAGAATAAAGAGAGCGCTCTTTTGCGTAAAAGAGCATACGGCGAAAAGGTTGTCGCTTTCCGAGGGCGATCAGCTCAGCGCGGGCGTTTTCGTCAAGGTTATGCCCAACGTATATCCCATCGGTGACGAGATCAGTCTCATCTATCAGGCGACCGGCAGGCTTGTAAAGCCCGGAAGCCTTCCCATATCCAAGGGCGTCCTCGTTTACAACGTCGAGACTATGTACAATCTCGGCAGAGCAGTCAAGTATTTTGAGCCCGTCACTATGAAGTGGCTCACCGTCGGCGGCGACGTGAAAGAGCCGCGTGTCGTGCGTGTGCCGATAGGCACTCCGGTCGCAGACCTCTTTGAAAGACTTGGTATAGAGGTTGATGAGGACCACGCGGTGATCGACGGCGGTCCCTCGATGGGTAAGATAATCAACCACAATATAGCCGAGGTCGGAAAGACGACCAAGGCGCTCCTCGTCCTCCCGAAGAATACTCGGGCGGTCGAGTCTAAATTGATAAACAAAAAGATGGCGGTAACGAGAGCGGAGACGGCTTGCTGTCAGTGCACCAGATGCACCGACCTTTGCCCGAGAGCTCTCCTCGGCTACCCCCTCGAGCCTCACAAGATGGTTCGTACGGCTATGGGCGCGGCGGTTGCGATGCCCGAGATGGTTCTCTCCGCGACGCTCTGCTGCGGATGCGGTATTTGTGAGAACTTGGCCTGCAGTCAGGGCATTTCCCCCAGGGCCGTGATAAATAATTACAAGGAATTACTCGCTAAGAACAAGCTCCGCTACGTAGGAAACGAGGAGGTCTCCCCAAAAGAAGAAAGGGAGTACAGAATGATCCCCTCGAAGAAATGGGCGCAGGACCTCGGTATTGACAGATTCGACCTTGTTGCCGTATGGGGCGGTGAGATACGCGACTTCGACAGAGTTGAGCTCGCCCTCGGTAGATACATAGGAATCCCGAGCGCACCCGCGGTAAGAGACGGTGCGATAGTGCAGGTCGGCGACATCGTCGCGTCGGCATCTGCGGGACTCTCGATCCCTCAGCACGCGTCGATACACGGCAGAGTAACGGTTACTGATAAGAAAATAATCATTGATAGGGTAGTATAGAATGTATAAGGCAATAGGTGTAATTGAACTGAAAAGCATACCTAAGGGCGTTGAGGCGGCGGACGCCGCGCTGAAGAGCGCGGGCGTTGAGATGGTATCAAGCCACCCCTCCTGTCCCGGCAAGTATGAGATAATATTGACAGGCTCAATATCCAACGTCACCGCGGCGGTAAGTCACGTTACCTCAAGGTTTGAGGGGTTTGTGATAGACTCCTCGGTCATCGGTAGGATAGAGGAGCAGGTTATCAAGGCTCTCTTCGGCACTCACGCGGCAGAGAGAGGAGGCTCTCTCGGTCTTCTTGAGACCTACTCGGCGGCGAGCGCGATAAAGGCGGCTGACATAGCGGTAAAGACGGCCCGTGTAGAGATTTTCGACCTCCGTGTATCCAGAGGTATGGGAGGAAAGGGCATTGTAATGCTTACCGGTGAGATAGGTGACGTTACCGCGGCGACAGAGGCAGGAGCTAATTACGCGAAGGAGCTGGCTATGCTATCCTCCTACTCGATAATCGCCGCTCCCCACGAAGAGCTGTGGAATCAGATGTAAGGAGTGTCATAATGGATAACATTAAGTTTGTGATTGAAAAAAGCGCGAGAATCGACAAGCTCGTGAGCGCTCTCTATGAGAAGATGCCCGAGATAGAATCCGCGCGCGGAATCCTCGTTACCGAGAGCTACAAGCAGACCGAAAATCTTCCTATCATAAAGCGCAGAAGCGCGGCATTCGCTCATATCCTTGAGAATATTCCGATCGTTATAAGAGACGGAGAGCTCGTTGTCGGAAGCGCGACCGTAGCACCGAGAGGCTGTCAGGTATTCCCCGAGTATTCCTACGAGTGGCTCGAGGCAGAGCTTGACACGGTTGCGACGAGAGCGGCAGACCCCTTCTACATCAGCGAGAAGACCAAGGCTGAGCTCCGTGCGATCTATCCTTGGTGGAAGGGAAAGACCTGCTCCGACCTTGCGAAGGCAAATATGGCTCCCGAGGCTTACGCGGCGTTCACCGAGCACAACGTATTCACTCCCGGTAACTACTTCTATAACGGCATCGGTCACGTATGCGTTCAGTACGATAAGGTCCTGAAGATAGGCTACCGCGGAATAATTACCGAGGCAAAGGCGGCTCTTGACAAGCTTGATTTTGCAGATGCGGAGTACGTACAGAGAACCAACTTCCTCGAGGCTGTTATCGAGAGCTGTGAGGCGGTTATCGAATACGCAAGAAGATACTCAAGACTTGCTCGCGAGCTCGCGGGCAAGGAGAAAAATATAGACAGACGCCGTGAGCTTGAGACCATCGCAAAGAACTGCGCGCGCGTTCCCGAGTTTGGCGCGACGACCTTCCACGAGGCTTGTCAGTCCTTCTGGTTTGTTCAGCTCCTTCTTCAGATAGAGTCGAGCGGACACTCCATTTCTCCCGGTCGATTTGACCGCTATATGTACCCCTACTACAAGGCTGACCTTGACAAGGGCGCCATCACCCGTGAGCAGGCTCAGGAGCTTCTTGACTGTATCTGGGTAAAGCTTAATGATATAAACAAGGTTCGCGATGCCGTTTCCGCAGACGGATTTGCAGGCTACGGTATGTTCCAGAACCTTATCGTGGGCGGTCAGGACGAGCACGGTATGGACTCGACCAATGACCTCTCCTATATGTGTCTTGAGGCGGCTATGCACGTGCCTCTGCCCCAGCCCTCCATCTCCATAAGAGTGTGGAACGGCTCTCCCGAGGACCTGCTTATCAAGGCGGCTGCCCTCACAAGACTCGGCACGGGTCTGCCCGCATACTACAATGACGAGATAATTATCCCCTCGATCATGGCTCGCGGTCTCACCCTCGAGGATGCGAGAGACTACTGTATCATCGGTTGCGTTGAGCCTCAGAAGGGCGGCAAGACCGACGGCTGGCACGATGCGGCATTCTTCAATATGTGCCGTCCTCTTGAGCTCGCTTTCTCGAACGGTATGGACAAGGGCAAGAAGATCGGCCCCGAGACCGGCGACGTGGCTAAGATGACCACCTTTGAGGAATTCTATAACGCGTACAAGACTCAGCAGAGCTATATGATAAAGCTGCTTGTCAACGCTAACAATGCAATCGACTCCGCACACGCTAAGCGTTGCCCGCTTCCTTTCCAGTCGTGTATGGTTGATGACTGCATCGGCAGAGGCAAATCCCTCCAGGAGGGCGGAGCCGTGTATAACTTTACAGGCCCTCAGGGCTTTGGTATAGCGAATAACACCGACGGTCTCATAGCTATAAAGAAGCTCGTTTTCGATGAGAAGAAGGTGACGATGGCAGAGATGCGTGAGGCACTCAAGGCTAACTTCGGCTACGGTATCGAGGGCGCGGCGGCAGAGAGACTCACCACCGAGGTTGCCATCGAGCTTGCAAAAGAGGGTATCGATATTACCCCAAAGGCTATCGAAACCATTTACAGAGAAATTACCACAGCGTCGGCAATCGACGAGAGTACCAAGGCAAGATACAAGGAGATAAAGAGACTTATCGACGAGGAATGTCCCAAGTACGGTAACGATATATACGACGTTGATATGTTTGCGCGCGACGTTGCAAACTCCTACACCAAGGAGGTTGAGAAATACAAGAACGTGCGCGGCGGTATCTTCCAGGCGGGTCTGTATCCCGTATCCGCAAACGTACCGCTCGGCGGCACCACGGGAGCTACTCCCGACGGCCGTTTAGCTTACACGCCCCTGGCCGACGGCATTGGTCCGGCATCCGGCAGAGACGTGAAGGGACCGACCGCTACCGCGAACTCGGTTGCCAAGCTTGAGCAGTGCGTAGCGTCCAACGGAACTCTCCTTAACCAGAAGTTCCACCCCTCGGCTCTTGAGGGTATGAAGGGACTTACCAAGTTTGTTTCCCTGATTCGCTCCTACTTCGACCAGAAGGGTATGCACGTACAGTTTAACGTAGTAACCAAGGAGACTCTCCTTGATGCTCAGGCGCATCCCGAGAAGTATAAGACTCTCGTAGTGAGAGTGGCGGGTTATAGTGCGTTGTTCACGACTTTGTCAAAGTCTCTCCAAGACGATATTATAAATCGCACCGAGCAGGGCTTCTGATTTGGCTTAGATATTTTGCGCATTTTCCGCCTTTTCGACCAAGGCTCGCAATAGGTTTCTATTGCTTCGGGTCGAAGAAGCTGAAAACTGCATCAAAATCTCGTCGCCAAATAACCTTGAACAAGGGACATTAGATCTGGAAAGACGAAAAGTATAAGAAATATTCAGAGGTAAAAATATGGAAAGAAAGGGAAGGATCTTCAATATACAACGCTTCTCGATCCATGACGGACCCGGGATAAGGACGATAGTGTTCTTCAAGGGCTGTTATATGAGATGCGCGTGGTGTTGTAATCCTGAGTCGCAGAGATATGAGATTGAGACTCTTATCGAGGGCGGCAAGGAAAAGGTAGTCGGCAGAGACGTTACGGTCGCGGACATTATGCCCGAGATCCTTGCCGATATGCCGTATTACCGACGCTCGGGCGGCGGTGTGACGCTCTCGGGCGGTGAGGTGCTCGCGCAGGCGGACTTTGCTGCGGAGCTCCTGAAGGCTTGCAAGGAGGCAGGACTTCACACGGCTATTGAGTCGAGCGCGAATGCGCCCTACTCGGATATTGAAAAGCTTTTGCCGTATCTTGATCTATATCTTATGGACATCAAGCATATGGACAGCCGCAAGCACAAGGAATATACGGGAGCACCTAACGAGCGTATACTCGAGAATGCGAGGCGTGTAGCCGAGAGCGGAGTCGAGCTGATAATCAGGACGCCTGTTATTCCGACCTTCAACGATAGCGAGGGTGACATCAAGGCTATTGCGGACTTTACGAGAAGTCTTAAGACGGTGGAGGAGTATCACCTTCTGCCTTATCACAGACTAGGTACTGACAAATATACCGGTCTTGGCAGAAGCTACACTCTGCCCGAGATCGAGCCTCCGCCAAAGGAGAGGATGCAGCATCTTCTATCCGTTGCAGAGACATCTGGACTTAAGTGCCAGATCGGAGGATAAGGTGCAAACGGTTGAATTAACACTTTAAATGATAATATTTGTTTACATATTTCGGAGGAAAAATGGAACTTAGAGATAAAATGAGAATAGTGCAGGAGCTCGTTCCCGGTAAGCAGGTGACGCTCTGCCACATTATTGCTAACCCCGACGACGTCCTTTACACAAAGCTCGGTCTTGATCCTAAGACCGACTACACCCGCTCGGCAATCGGTGTTCTCACCATCTCCCCTGCGGAGAGTGCGGTTATTGCGGCGGACATTGCAATCAAGTCCTCGGGCGCGGAGATCGGATTTGTCGACAGATTCACGGGCACTCTTATAATTTCGGGCAGCGTATCGTCGGTTGAGACTGCGTTTGCGGCGATAAGAGAGTACGTTATCAACAGACTCGGCTATACCTGCTGTGAGATAACCAAGACCTAAGCTACTATGAAAAAGATAATACTGATAGGCAGGGTTGCGGCAGGCAAGACCACGCTGACTCAGGCCTTGCGCGGTGAGGAGATCAAATACTTCAAGACGCAGTACGTGAACTATATGGACACCATCATAGATACCCCCGGAGAATACACCGAGCTCAGACAAACGAGCGGAGCGCTCGCTCTCTATGCATACGAGGCTGACATTGTCGGACTTGTGCTCAGCGCCAACGAGCCGTATTCTATCTTCTCGCCCTGCATTACCAGCCTTGTCAACCGCGAGGTCGTGGGCATAATTTCCGGTATAGATAAGCCGGATGCCAACGTCGAGCGTGTTGAGAGATGGTTAAGGCTTGCGGGCTGTAAGAAGATATTCCCCTTGAGTGCCATGACCGGAGAGGGTATAGACAAGCTCCTCGACTATCTCAGCGAGGATGACAGGAAGGAGAAAACAGAACAATGAGCAGAACGACCGTTATAGCCTTCGCCAACAACAAGGGCGGAAGCGGCAAGACCACAACTTGCTCCAACGTAGGTCTCGCTATGGCAAAGGCGGGTAAGCGTGTATTACTTATAGACGGAGATATGCAGCTTAACCTCACGCTGTCCTTCTTTGATGAGGACAGAGCTCTAGGCTTTGCCACCGAGGAGAAAAATATACATACCGCGGTGAAGGACGAGAAGGATCTTTCCGACTTTGTCGTAGAGACTCAGTATCCGAATCTCGACATCATTCCCTCGTCCTCTCTGATGAGCTCTATCGAGTACGATCTCTTTACCAAGTGGCAGAGAGAGTTTATCCTCAAGAAGTGCCTCTCGCCGATTCTTGCGCGCGGCTACTACGACTTCATTCTCATCGACGCGCCTCCGACACTCGGCGGTTGGGTGATGAACATTCTCACCGTCAGCGACTTCATCATTATTCCCGTTGAGGCTAGCCCCTGGGGACTTTTTGGCCTTGCGAATATGTTTGACTTTATCTCGCAGGTTAAGAATCTCAATCCCCGCCTTGAGGTAATGGGTATTGCCATCACCAAGGCAGACGAGAGAAAGAGCTACTTCAAGCAGACCTATGAGACACTCAAGGAGTTTGAAGCGGCAAGACTCTTCAACACGTACATCAGAATCGATTCCTCAATAGAGTGGGCGCAGGACAACAGCCAGCCCGTAGTTGCGTACAAGAGATATAGCCGCAGCGCTATTGAATACACTAAGCTTGCAAAGGAGATAATCGAATATGCCGGTAGGTAAGAATGCTCTTAAGAGAGTAACGAATAACGGTTATTCCAAGGTGAATACCTCCGCTCCCGATATGGAGCACAGCGTGGTTACAGAGCCCGAGACAGAGGCAAAGCCCGAGGTAAAGGCGGAGCCCAAGAAGGCTGCTACCGTAAAGGCAGAGCCTAAGAAGAATACCGCGCCTAAGGAAAAGAAGCCCGCGGCGAAGAAACCCGCTGTAAAGAAGGCGGAGCCCAAGGTTGAAGAGGATTCTCATCCCGACGGATTCGTGCGCTACGGACTCGGAGAGGGTCTGCCTGTGCACCTTCTTTAATACCTTGAAAACGAGTGGAGATACTCCTGGAGCATTACTTCGCTCGTTTCTTCATTTTATCCGGAGAAGAATATGAATATTTGGGATACACTTTACGAAAAGGCGCTCGAGGTGCAAAATGGCCGTGTTATCTCTCCCTTTGTTGATGCGGGCGGCGTTTCGGCGGCAATACTGACAAAGAGCGGCAATATTTACGTCGGCGTGTGCATTGACACCTGTTGCTCGCTCGGTATGTGCGCAGAGAGAAACGCGATTGCTAATATGATAACGAACGGAGAGAGCGAGATTGACAAGGTCGTCGCGGTGATGAGTGACGGCAGAGTAGGCTCTCCTTGCGGCGCTTGCCGCGAGCTTATGATGCAGCTCTCGCCCGAGAGCTCAAAAATCGAGATACTCACCGACAAGGAGACAAAGACTACCGTGACTCTCGGTGAGCTTATGCCCGACTGGTGGGGCAGGGAAAGGTTTGAGGCGCAGTCATAAACGACCGACTCTATATAATGAGTTCCGAAAAGGAGAAATGCTATGAGAAAGAATTTTGGTGTAAAACCGATGGTTTACCCCATGCCCGTGTTCATTCTTGGCACGTATGGCGAGGACGGTACACCTAACGCGATGAATGCCGCCTGGGGCGGAATTACCGAGGAAAACGAGATCACGGTCTGCGTCAGCGCGGATCATAAGACGACCGAGAATTTTATCACTCGCGGCGCGTTTACCGTGAGTATGGCAACTGCTGACTTCGTGGCGGAGTGCGACTACGTAGGTATCGAGAGCGGAAATAAGGTGGTAAATAAGCTTGACAGATGCGGCCTCCATACCGTAAAGAGCGAGCTTGTTGACGCGCCGATAATTCTTGAGTTGCCTATGGCGCTCGAGTGCCTTGTAAAGAGCTATGACCCCGAGAGCTGCCGTCTGGTTGGAGAGATAGTCAACGTATCCGCGGACGAGTCGATCCTCACCGACGGTAAGATCGATCCCGATAAGCTGAAGCCCATAACCTACGATTCCGCAAACCACACGTATCGCGTGATAGGAGAGGTTGTCGGCAAGGCATTTTCCGACGGTCTGAGATTTAAAAAATAAGCTAAACACATAAAAACTGAAATAAAAAGTGAAAATGTGTTGAAAAAGACGGCGGAATGTGATAGAATATAGGAAAACATACACGAGAGGTGTAGATATATGATGAAAGTAAGTAGAAGAATAAGGATGAGACGTCAAGCGCGTAATCATATGATTATTATTTCCACGCTCGTCGCCTTCGCAATACTTTTCACTTGTTTTGGTATATACGTTAATGACTGCTACCGCGCGGATACCGCTGCGATAGACGCATACGTTCCCGAGGTGAATATCGAGGAGAGAGAGCTCAAGGGAGGCGCTGTGGCGTACATTCCCGACGAGTGCATCGCCGGCGTTATCTTCTATCCCGGAGGAAAGGTTGAGGCTGCCGCATACGTTCCTCTTATGCGCGCTCTTGCAAAGGAGGGAATACTCGCGGTGCTTGTTGAGATGCCCTTTAACCTTGCGGTTCTTAAAAAGACTGCGGCAAACGGTATAAAGGATCAGCTCTTCTGGGTGGATAACTGGTATATGGCAGGTCACTCACTCGGCGGAAGCATGGCTGCGGATTACGCGGCAGATAACAAGGATGACTACAAGGGTGTTATTCTCCTTGGCGCATACTCGAGCAAGAACCTTTCAAACAGCGGACTTAAGGTAGCTTCGATATACGGAAGCCTTGACACCGTTATGAACAAGAAAAATTACGTCGGCTCTATGGGCAATCTGCCCGCTGACCTTACCGAGACAATTATCGAGGGTGGCAACCACTCCGGATTCGGTATGTACGGTCTTCAGGAAGGTGACACCGAGGCAACCATCACGGGTGTTGCTCAGATCGAGGAGACTGCAAGACTTATTGCAGAGTTCGTAAAATAACTAAATTATAACAGAGGGTATCCAAAGTCGGATATCCTCTTTTTATTTAAAAACATCGTTAAAAAAATATCAAAAGCACTTGACTTTTGTTAAACCGAAGTATATAATTAGATTGAAATGAACGTGTTCATAAAAAGGAGAGAATATGCCTAAGATAATTGAAAACGTAAAGGAACAGCTCCTTGCTGAGGCGGCAAGGCAGATAAGAGAGCTCGGATATTCCAAGACCACCATACGCTCGGTTGCGGGCGCGTGCGGCGTCGGGGTGGGTACCGTGTATAATTATTTTCCCTCAAAGGATATGCTCATCGCCTCGTTTATGCTCGAGGATTGGCAGAGAGCTCTTGCGAAAATGAGGAGCGTTGACGGTGGCAAGGCTGAGGAGATTTTCCTTGCCGTCTACGATTCACTCCGTGGCTTCATTACATCTTATAAAACGCTGTTCTCAGACCCCGAGGCGGCAAAGAGCTTTGGCGCTACACACACTGATTATCACAGAATATTAAGAAGGCAGATAGCCGACATAGTCCTACCCGTGTTAAGTAAAACGGCGGAAAACGGCGAGTTTGCAGCTGAGTTTATTGCCGAATCCCTGCTCACCTGGACTATGGAGGGCAAGGCCTTTGGCGACATATATTCCATTCTTGAATCAATAATAAAATAATATAAAGGAGAAACAAAATGAGTAGTTTTGAAAACCTTCGCATCGTGGATAACTTCTACCAGACCTCTTTGTTCTTCCCGATGCCCACAGTCATCATCAGCACGCTTTGCGAGGACGGCACGACTAACCTCGGCCCTTACTCCCTCGTTCAGCCCTATTACGTAGCGGGCAAGGATTATTATGCAATGCTCCTCTCCTGCCGTAATTCCTCCAACACTGCGCAGAACATTCTTCGCAACGGCAAGTGCGCGATCAACTTCATCGATGACAAGCCCGCCACCTTCAAGGAGGCTGTAAAGCTCTCCTGGCCCGGTGACAAGCCCTCCGAGAAGATGCCCAAGTGCAACTTCAAGCTCGAGAAGAGCCTTATCGAGGAGGAGAATCCCGAGGACGTAAGACCTATGGTATTGACCGATGCCATCGAGGCTATCGAGTGCACCTGGGTACGTGAGCTTGACGGCGCTGACAAGGACCTTCCCGGCGAGCTTAACGGCTATGAGGGACCTTACCACGACTTCAACGGTATCACCTCCAAGTTTGGCGCTCACTTCATTCTCAAGATCGACAAGATACTTATGAAGAAGAAGTACGCGGACGCAATCATCAACGGCGTTAAGGCTAAGGATTTCCCCGCGCTCCCCGTTGACTACGGCTACCGTGACAGCAAGAACTTCTGGTTCCACAGAAAGACACGTATGAGAGCAGAGCTTCTCCAGATGCGTCAGGCATCTCTTGAGTCCGTGCGCTACGCGGCAGACAGAGCTGACGATAAGGTCAAGTTCACCGACGATGCTCTTATGACCATTCTCGGTGTGCCGAGAGTATTCCTTCCTCTTGTCCTTAAGGGCTGTGTAAGCTGGGCAAAGGAAAATGGCGTAGAGCTCGTTACCGCTGAGCATATGAAGATAATCAACGACAAGAGAGCAAAAGAAAAGAATAAGAAATAAGAATAAACAGGAGACTATAAAAAATGAAAGTTGTACTTGCAGGCGCCTTCGGTAATCTTGGCGCTGAAATACTTAAGCTCCTCATTGCTGACGGTCACGAGGTTGTTGCCGCAGATCTTAATGAGGGCAAGGTCGATGGTACCGAGGGTAAATACACCTTCGTAAAGATCGACGCTACAAATCCCGAGACCCTGAAGGGCCTTTGCGACGGCGCGGAGGCGGTGATCTCTACCGTAGGTCTTACCGGCGCGTCCACTCGCTTTACCGCATATGACATTGACTACAAGGGTAATATGAACATCTACAACGAGGCAAAGGCTGCCGGCGTTAAGAAGTTCAATTACATCTCCGTTATCTCCTGCGACGAGCCCGGAGCAGAGAAGGTTCCTATGCTCCACGCAAAGTATCTCGTTGAGGAGGAGATCAAGAAGGGTGAGATCGACTGGATCATCCACCGTCCCACCGGTTACTTCTACGATATCGCAAAGGTGTTCAAGCCTTACGTTGACAAGGGTGAGATGCAGCTCCTTAAGGGCTACGGCGGAGTAAAGGCTAACGTTGTTGACTGCCCCGACTTCGCAAGATTCATCGTAGATCATATGAACGATACCAACGTTTCCTACAACGTAGGCGGTAAGGAGACCTACACCTATGAGGAGATGGCCGCTCTTTGCTTTGAGGCGGCAGAGAAGCCTCTTAAGATCAAGTGGGCTCCCATCTGGCTCTTCGGAATTCTTGCTAACCTTCCCAAGATCAAGAAGGCAGGCAAGCACGATATAATCCTCTTCTCCAAGTGGACTCTCAGCCACGACCTTGTCGGTGACACCGTTGTCGGTGATAAGAGCTTTGGTGAATACATAAAGACATACTTCGGAAAGGAGGCAAACTGATATGCCTTGGTCACTTCTCGGAATTCTCCTTGCGGTTTGCGCTGTAATGTGCGCCGTAGGATTTTATAAGTTCGTTTACTTCCTCTCTATCGGTTACGGCTTTGCTATCGCGGGCGGCGGTATTGCAGTGCTCGTTATGTACCTTGTAAATCCCACTGCGACTCCTCTTTGGATCGTTCTTGTTGAGACCGCGCTCTTTATTGCTTACGGTGTACGTCTCTCCGGCTTCCTCCTTGTAAGAGAGCTTAAGAACGTTTCCTTCAGAAAGACCGACGTTGCAAAGGACACCCTCGCAAAGAACAACGAGAAGAAGATGCCCATCTTCGTCCTTGCTACCATCTGGATCGTAGTTGCTATCCTTTACACTACTCAGGTCAGCCCCATGCTCTTCAGAGCTGTTAACGGCTCCTCCGACGTAGTTGTTCCCGTTATCGGTTTTGCTATCTCCATCTTCGGTCTTGTGCTTGAGACTATTGCGGATAACCAGAAGTCCCAGCAGAAGAAGGAGCGCCCCGATATGGTTGCAACCAAGGGCCTTTACAGAATCGTTCGTTGCCCCAATTATCTTGGTGAGATCACCTTCTGGACCGGTGTGTTCGTAAGCGGCGTTACCGCATACAAGACCCCCGGACAGTGGATTATGGCAATAATTGCTTACATTTGCATCGTTTATATCATGTTTAACGGCGCTCAGAGACTTGAGAAGCGTCAGATGGCTCGCTACGGTGAGAACGAGGAATACAACGAGTACGCTAACAAGACTCCTATCATTATTCCTCTCATTCCTCTTTATCATCTTAACAAAAAATAATTGACTTTCGACCCGGGCGGGGCGGGTTATACCTTGCTCCGCCTGAAGCATATTTTAGGAGAATAAAATGAAAGACTTCTCAGTTTCTATGGCGCTTGTGGATTACATTCCCGTTATCTGCTTCGCTATCGCATCGGTTATACTGATGCGCGATCTCTACAATAAAATGAGCAAGGGCGCCTTCGCTCTCTTTGCGGCGGGCACTATTGATATCACCCTCGCAGGCGGGCTCAAGGCTACCTACAAGCTGCTCTACGCGGCGGGCGCTTGCGACTTTGAGGCGCTGAACGCTATGTTCTTCCCGGTGCAGTCGATAGGCTTTATTCTTGCCGGTGTCGGAATACTCGCGATGCTCTGCTATAATCAGAAGGAGAAGGGCGCGCTTCTGGCAGTCGCTCCGCCTCTGTTTAAGGGCACGTTTGTTTTCGTCGGTCTTATGGTTGCGGGACTTGGTATCCTTGATACCGTGCTTGCGATTCTGTCGGTCAAGCTTAAGAAGCCGTGGCTTATAGCTATCTTTGCGATATCCTTTGTTTGCTCTCTCGGTATGGGTTACCTTTCCTCAAAGGACTTTGCCGAGGCGGCTATGAATTGGATTGCCGAGGGTGTTAACGTGGTAGGTCAGGGCGCGCTTCTTGCAGGTGTATATCTTCTTCATAAGAACGGCCTTGCCGAGCTTGAAGTCAACACGGGTAGCGCAAAATGACGAAAAAGCTTCTTTTGATGATTGCGGAGAAATATCCCATCACACCTATTGACGGTGCTTGTGTTGAGGGGCTCCGCGCAAGCGGAATGAAGTTCAATATCCGCGCATACCACGCCGAGGGACTCGGTCACGTGTCCGTTATGACGGCAAAGGGCTTCTTCGGACTTATGAAGATGGATACGCTTATCGTTAATCCCACCGAGGTTGACCTTCCGCTCTATTCCTACGACCGCATCTTCGCTATGGGCAACGATACGCTTATAGTTGAGCTTTATGACACACTTTCCTCAGGTGACTTCTCGATGGAGGACGTCAAGGCGAAATACTCATCCCTCACCGAGCGTGACCCGGGCGAGCATTGGTATGACTCGATTAAGCTCCCCGAGAGCATATCCAAGAAGGGTAAGAAGGCGGATACACCCGCGCTCTCCCGTCTTGCGACCGAGCATCTTGCAGCCTATCTCGATGCGGCAAGACCTACGGATAACCCCGAGGTGAAGAAGGAAAAGGCGAGCCTTTACGTCGAAGGACTTCTCTCAAAGGGTGGCCCATCCACCGACGCCTTCAAGAAGGCAATAGGTGAGGAGAAGACGGCAGACCTCTTCCGTAACGTTCTTTTTGGAACTAAATAAAATTGGGATTTTGATAATAATCTTATCTTCGTTTTTATACATAATAAAAGTGCTCATTCGCTTTGAATGAGCACTTTTATTTACTTTTTTAGCTTATTATCTGTTTAATTTACTTCTTTGTGTGAACTATATTGGTGAAGTTCGTGCGGAGCGCGAGTGAAGTTGACTCGCTTCGCTCACAGTGAAGTTCGGGCGGATGCCCGAGTGATGTGGGGCTAGCTTAATTTAGGATGGAAATCGTCGGCTGACGAGCGAGAGATGTATATAAATACATCGAGCGAGAAAACGGCGATAGAAAAAGAGTGTAATGGGTGGAAATTCTCGGAATTTCCACCCATTACTAAATAAAAGTGAATGTTTTAAGGCTGTTTTCACTGGTTATTCGACTTTTTTCGGTTACGCCTAAATGAAGCAGCCCCGTTAATTGGCGTTCGCCAATTACTTAACAGTAGTAGTGTTTCTGAGCATTACGTCGTGGTAGCCGCCCTCGACGATACTTGTGGAGCTGACTACGGTGAGCTTTGCCTTTTGTTGAAGCTCGGGAATGGTGATGGCGCCGCAGTTGCACATAGTGGACTTAACCTTATAGAGTGAGCGCTCGACGTTATCGTGGAGAGGTCCTGCGTAGGTTACGTAGGAGTCGACGCCCTCCTCAAAGTTGAGGCTTGCCTTGCCGCCGAGGTCGTATCTCTGCCAGTTTCTCGCACGGTTAGAGCCCTCGCCCCAGTACTCCTTAACGTACTGACCGTTGATCATAGTCTTGGGTGTGGGGGACTCGTCAAATCTTGCGAAGTATCTGCCGAGCATAAGGAAGTCTGCTCCCATTGCGAGAGCGAGAGTCATATGGTAGTCGTGTACGATACCGCCGTCGGAGCAGATCGGAACGTAGATACCGGTCTCGCGGAAGTACTCGTCACGAGCCTCCGCAACCTCGATAACTGCGCTTGCCTGTCCTCTACCGATACCCTTGGTCTCACGGGTGATGCAGATAGAGCCGCCGCCGATACCGACCTTGATGAAGTCTGCGCCAGCCTCTGCGAGGAATCTGAAGCCCTCACGGTCAACAACGTTACCTGCGCCGATCTTTACCTTGTCGCCGTACTTCTCACGTACGAAGTCGATGGTTCTCTTCTGCCAGATGGTGTAGCCCTCGGAGGAGTCGATACAGAGCACGTCCGCGCCTGCCTTAACGAGAGCGGGGATTCTCTTCTCATAGTCACGGGTGTTTACACCTGCGCCTACAACGTAGCTCTTGTTCTTATCGAGGAGCTCGTCGGGATTGCTCTTGTGCTGGGAGTAGTCCTTACGGAATACGAAGTACTTGAGGTTGCCCTTCTTATCAACGATGGGAAGGGAATTGAGCTTGTGATCCCAGATGATGTCGTTAGCCTTCTTAAGAGTGGTGGAGGCGGGAGCTGTAATAAGCTTCTCAAGGGGAGTCATAAAGGAGGAAACAAGCTCGTCACCGCTCATACGGCTCACGCGGTAGTCACGGCCGGTTACGATACCGACAAGCTTACCTGTTGCACTTCCGTCCTCGGTGACAGCCATGGTGCTATGGCCCTTTTCCTCAAAGAGCGCGAGCACGTCACGGAGTGTATCGGTGGGCTTGAGGTTGGAGTCACTTACTACAAAGCCTGCCTTGTAGCCCTTGACTCTTGCTACCATTGCCGCCTCGTCCTCGATGGTCTGATTGCCGTAAATGAACGAGATGCCGCCTTCCTTGGCGAGCGCGATAGCCATCGTGTCGTTGGAAACCGACTGCATAATAGCGGAGGTGAGAGGAATATTGAGCGTTATGGGACATTCTTCCTCACCCTTGCGATACTTTACGAGGGGTGTCTTGAGAGAAACGTTACCGGGGATGCATCTCTCGTCGGTGTAGCCGGGTACGAGAAGATACTCCGAGAAGGTGCGCGAGGGTTCGTTAAAGTAAGTAGCCATGCTTTTCTCCTTTTATGATACATTTTTTATAATTTTGATTATTATAACTCAAAGGAAGTAATTTGTCAATACGGTTTTTACACCATTTTTAAGATTATGTTACCGGCGGGCGCGGTGAAGGTGAGTATGCCTTCGTTTTCCTTGGCGAGAGCCTTAGTTACCGTTATTCCGTTTGCCTCAACAGCCCACTCTCCATTGCTTACGCCCATGACGTAGTAGTGAAGATTGCCTTCTCCCTCGGTGGTGAAGGAGAGGCTGCCCGTGAGCGTCTCTGACTCCTTAGGGAAGAGGAGCGCTTTTCCGAGAATAGATGCGCCGAGGAGCTTTTCCGAGTGTATCTCATTTGCCTTAATGAGAGGGGAGTAATTCTCCGCGTCGGTCACGTACATAAGGGTGAGGATACGGTCGGTTTCCGCTTCGGCAGCGGGGCAGAGGTCGATACGGTAGTCGGGGTCTGAGGGATCATAGTTCGGGGGCTTGTGACATTTGCCGCCAATCGTATACTCCGCGCCGTTGCCGTCACCAAGGACGGTCGCGGTCATATCGGTATGATATGTCTTTGCAACGAGCCTGCCGCTGTTTGTTTCTTTAGTATTGGTAATGACGATAAATCCGTCATCAGTTAACACGGGTGCGGTCTTACTGTGCAAAAGCACCGTCTTTTTGAAGCTCTTGTCCTTTGCGGTGATGCGGTCAAAGGTAGCAAATACCATGGGGATATTCTCGTCCTCGGTCATAACCGATATCATGTGACGTGTTACCTCGTCGACGCTTTCCTCGTCGTATGCCTTTGTCATATCACCCGCAAGGTAGACGTATCCGAGGCGTTCATCCTTTACCTCATACGCCTTGCCTATAACCTTGAGCTGGTCCATAGCGGCGCACGTCTTTGCCGACTCGAGAGTGTAGGGGCAGACGATTCTTGTGATGTCCTGCACCAGGGATTGACCGCCCGAGTAGGGGTGCTCGTTTACCTCGCCCTTGTTCCAGGTGCCCTTTTCTTTGAGGGCGGGATTGTAGACGAGGATGGAGTTTGAGGATATGGTTTGTCTTGTGTATGCCGAGTGATGTCCGGTACCGTGTGAAGTATAATAGCCCGAATCCGAGGCTAACATACCCTTATAGTATATCTGGAATGAGCCTGCTTCGGCGTGGGAATGGCTCGCGGAATAGAACTCGGGCATCGTCATATAGACGGCGACGGCATCCTTGTCACCCCACGCGCTTCTCGCAAAGGCGGTGGTACATGGATACTTTGCCATTCTGACAAGATCTCTGCCCGCGAAGGGGTCGCAGGGCTCAAGTCCCGGATCGTTGTGTATAAGGTATCTGACAGCCGATATCCAGGTGTTGTTCATCAGACTGTCAAAGTCGGTTTTGTCGTTATAGCACTCGAAGGAGAAGCCCTTCAGCGCCGCGTCACCGAACATACAGGACGCGAAGAAGGATGAGGAGAAGTAATCCTCAAAGGTCGTTGCCGCAACGTCACCGAGCTCAAAGACGTGTATTCTGTCATACGTGAGGCTGGGAAGGGTAAAGTCCATAAACGCGTTTGCAACCTCGTGCAGACTCTCTGAGTCAAACATCTCGCACTTACCCTCGCTCATTGCGAGCATAAGGCTCTGCGCATCGAGCAGGTTACAGTATCTGAAAGGGGCGTAGTATGCGCCCTCCCAGTGCTTGCCCGTAGCAAGCATAAAGTTCTGCGCGGGTACGATGTCGTTATAAAGACGGCCTGCCACGTATTCGTATATCTCGGGATATTCGTCATAGGTCGCTATCGCAAAGGAGAGATAGCTTCTGAGAATCTGGCACTCCACCGTGTGGTGCGCGATTGCGCCGACCTTGGCGGGAGGACAACCGACCTCCATGCGCTTGGCAAGAAGGTTGATACAGCCTCTCACTATCTGATCCTTGTCCGTGTCGGAAAGCAGGTCATAGCACCAGTCGTACACGCACGCCGCGATATACATCGTCAGTCCGTAAGCGCGGTAGGGATCGATCTCGATGTGCTCTGCGGTGAGGATAGCGTTTCTTATGTTGTATATGGCCTGGTAGCCGTAGAGCTCTTCGCCCGTGAGAAGATAGCGGAAGGCCTTTGCCTCAATCCTTGTGAGTAGCTCAAAGGTGCTGCCTGCGTATTCGCCGGTCATCAGGCACTCGGTGTAGGAGAGGTATGACTCGTATGCGGACTTGTTCTGCGGCTTTGTAAGGTTCAGCTTGATTCTCTCAAGGTCACCCGCATTTACTATAACTCTCGGGTGCATACCCTTTGTTGGATATACGGGCGGGTGAGGGAAGGGTGAGGTGAAAATGTCGCCTATCGGCTCGCCAAAGACGGAGTCGTCAAACGAGGCTATCAAATCCTTTAAGGAGTCGACATCCCCATAGGCGTGTAAAGTTTTTAAAGGGTTTTTATCTTTTATTTGCATGATTTTTGTAAGTTTAACAATCCGATATATTCATTACACAGAAATAATATCCGTCTATTTCATAGTAATATAAGGTATCATCGGGGATTTCACACCATTGAATGAGAGCTGTTAGAAATTACATAAATAGCTTATCAAACAATTCATTTGCTTTTTCTTCAGATATTTGAGACTGTACGATTGTTGCTTTGCCTCTTTTTACCTGAATGTCAATTTGTAAATTATAATCCAAGTAATAAACAGTGCGGCTGTAATCCGCGGGAGTAAAAGTGTTTACGTATTCTATGAGAGCAGAGGCAGCCTCTTTAGCAAAATCATCCTGCAGGTCGGCGCCTATATGAACAACACCTACACTGTAGACGGTCAATATCACGCTTTGTTCATCATCTAGGGTGGCACGAATGATGTAATTGAAGGAGTTTTCAAAATTTTCACTCGAGTATTCCGGCTGTCCGAAGGCGGAAAGAAGCTTTCCTTCTGCAATTGCGGCATCTTCCTGCGAGTTCATTTCTCCAAAGTCCATAAAATACGAGCTTCCGCCGATTAAATCGAAATCTTGCAAAGATTCAAATTTAAACTTCATTGTAGCATCTGACAATTCCGTGGCCAATCTTTCGTTTTCTTTTTTGATTTTCTTTTTATTGAAAATATCAAATAACCCCATTTTGGCAAGCTCCTTATTTGCTTTTCAATGTTGAATTAAATCCACCTTTACCGCCGCAGCGACTTCATCCGAGCTTTAGCGAGGACTTCATCTGCGGAGCAGATTTATTCCACGTTCACGTGGATTTAATTGCACTTGCGAGCAAGTGCTTTATTCCCATTCGATCGTTCCCGTAGGCTTGGGAGTTAAGTCGTAAAGAACTCTATTGATTCCATCAACCTCTGCGGTGATTCTTGCGGTGATCTTATGAAGCACTGCGTAGGGAATCTCCTCGATGGTTGCGCTCATAGCGTCGGTGGTATTGACGGCGCGGATAATTGCGGGCCAACCCTCGTAGCGGCTTTCGTCCTTAACGCCAACGCTCTTGATGTCGGGAATAGCGATGAAGTACTGCCATACCTTCTCGGCAAGTCCGCACTTGTCAAACTCGTCGCGGAGGATAGCGTCTGCCTCTCTGAGCGCCTCGAGTCTGTCACGGGTGATTGCGCCGAGGCATCTTACGCCGAGACCGGGGCCGGGGAAGGGCTGACGGTAGACCATACC
This sequence comes from Clostridia bacterium, assembly GCA_017453245.1. Classification (GTDB taxonomy): domain Bacteria; phylum Bacillota; class Clostridia; order Oscillospirales; family CAG-272; genus UBA1740. The sequence continues at coordinate 77,193 of JAFTKM010000009.1, read as the reverse complement.
GTGGGGAAGGCCGAGAGCCTCGCCAACGACTCTTACCTCGTCCTTGAATAGAAGCTTTAAGGGCTCAACAAGCTCAAACTGAAGGTCCTCGGGAAGGCCGCCTACGTTGTGGTGCGACTTAACCGCCTTCTTGCCCTCTGCCTGCTTGATGCTCTCGAGAATGTCGGGATAGATAGTACCCTGAGCGAGGAATTCAATGCCCTCGAGCTTGGACGCCTCCTCAGCGAAAACGTTGATAAACTCAGCGCCGATGATCTTTCTCTTCTTTTCGGGCTCGCTTACGCCCGCCAGGAGATTTAAGAAGCGCTCGCTTGCGTCAACGTAAACGAGATTGGCGTTAAGGCCCTTCTCGAATATTTCGATTACCTGCTCGCTCTCGCCCTTACGCATAAGGCCGTGGTTAACGTGTACGGAAACAAGCTGCTTGCCGATAGCCTTGATAAGGAGGGCGGCAACAACAGAGCTGTCAACTCCGCCCGAGAGGGCAAGGAGCACCTTCTTGTCGCCTACCTGCTCACGTACGAGTCTTACCTGTTCGTCGATAAAGGCCTCGGCGAGCTCCTTGGTTGTGATACGAGTCATATTTTCAGGTCTGATATTGGAATTCATATTTTTACCTCAAAATCAGTAGATTTGTAAACTTAAATTAGAATAAACCGGAGATTTTTCCGTTTTCGTCAACGTCGATCCTCTCGGCCGCAGGAACTTTAGGGAGTCCCGGCATTGTCATAATGTTGCCGGTGAGCGCTACGATAAAGCCGGCGCCTGCCGATACCTTTATCTTTCTTACCGTTACTGTGAAGCCGGAGGGTGCGCCGAGCTTTGTGGCGTCGTCGGAGAAGCTGTACTGAGTCTTTGCCATACATACGGGAAGGTCTCCGTAGCCAAGGGACGTGAGTCTGTCGATCTCAGCCTGCGCCTCATCGGTAAATACTACACCGTCTCCGCCGTAGATCTTCTTAACGATAGCGTCTATCTTTTCTTCGATAGTGGTGCCGAGCTCGTAGCTGAAGGTGAAGTCGTTCTTCTCCTCGCAGAGCTTTACGACCTCCTCAGCGAGCTCTACGCCACCCTTACCGCCATCTGCCCATACGGTAGAGAGACGGACGTTAACACCGAGCTCGCGGCACTTCTCGATAACGAGATCGATCTCCGCATCGGTGTCGGTGGGGAAGCGGTTAACAGCGACCACGCAGGGGAGCTTATATACGTTCTTGACGTTGGATACGTGACGGAGGAGGTTGGGAAGACCTATCTCGAGAGCCTCGAGATTCTCCGTGCCGAGCTCGGTCTTGGGTACACCGCCGTGGAGCTTAAGAGCTCTTACGGTAGCGACAACTACGACCGCGTCGGGCTTGAGACCTGCCATACGGCACTTGATGTCGAGGAATTTCTCAGCGCCGAGGTCTGCGCCGAAGCCTGCCTCGGTCACCGCGTAATCCGCGAGCTTCATTGCCATTCTCGTTGCTATAACGGAGTTACAGCCGTGAGCTATATTTGCGAAGGGACCGCCGTGTACGAATGCGGGTGTGCCTTCAAGAGTCTGTACGAGGTTAGGCTTGAGAGCGTCCTTGAGGAGGGCGGTCATCGCACCTACCGCGCCGAGCTGACCTGCGGTTACGGGCTTGTCATCGTGGGTGTATGCCACAACGATTCTCGAGAGCCTTTCCTTAAGGTCGGTGATCGAGCTTGCAAGGCAGAATACCGCCATGATCTCGGATGCTACTGTGATATCGTAGCCGTCGTCACGGGGTGTGCCGTTCTTCTCACCGCCAAGACCTATCTTGATGAAGCGGAGCTGACGGTCGTTCATATCAACGCATCTCTTCCAGGTCACCTTAGTGATGTCGATGCCGAGCGCGTTGCCCTGATGGATATGGTTGTCAAGCATAGCGGCAAGAAGATTGTTTGCCGCGCCGATAGCGTGGAAGTCACCGGTAAAGTGGAGGTTGATGTCCTCCATAGGGACTACCTGAGCGTAGCCGCCGCCTGCCGCGCCCCCCTTGGTGCCGAATACCGGACCGAGCGAGGGCTCGCGGAGAGCTACCGCACATCTTTTGCCGATTCTCGTAAGACCGTCTGCAAGGCCTATCGTAGTGGTGGTCTTGCCTTCACCCGCCGCCGTGGGGGTGATCGCGGTAACGAGAATAAGCTTGCCGTTCTTTCTGTCCGAGTCCTTCAAAAGACTGTAATCTATCTTAGCCTTGTACTTACCGTACTGCTCGATGTAGTCATCCGAAATATCGAGTTTTTTCGCTATCTCGGTTATATGCTTCATTTCACACTGCTGTGCGATTTCTATGTCGGATAAATACGCCATAATTTCTCCTTTAGAGAGGGGGCGTGTAAGGTTTTACGCCCCTTATCAGCTTTATTTTTATTTATTGAAGTACTTAACTGCGGATTCGAAGAGCTTCATCTCGTACTCTCCGATGACGTTCTTGTAGAGATCCTTGCCGATTCTCTCGCTGTGTCCCATCTTGCCGAGCACTCGTCCGTCGGGAGAGGTGATGCCCTCTATCGCGAATACCGAGCCGTTGGGGTTGAAGGCTGTATCCATCGAGGGGTTGCCAGAAAGATCAACGTACTGAGTCGCGATCTGCCCGTTCTCCGCGAGCTTAAGAGCCAGAGCCTCATCGCAAAGGAATCTGCCCTCGCCGTGAGAGATCGGAACCGTGTAGATCTCGCCAAGGTCTGTGCCTGTGAGCCAGGGGGACTTATTGGTGCATACTCTTGTTCTTACCAGCTTCGACTGGTGACGTCCGATTATATTATGCGCAAGGGTGGGGCAGGATGCATCGGTGTCGATGATCTTTCCGTAGGGAACAAGTCCGAGCTTGATAAGAGCCTGGAAGCCGTTGCAGATACCGAGCATAAGTCCGTCGCGCTCGTCAAGGAGCTTTTCTACCTCTGCCTTTATCTTCGGATTTCTGAAGAAGGCGGTGATAAACTTTGCAGAGCCGTCGGGCTCGTCGCCGCCGGAGAAGCCGCCGGGAATGAAGATAATATTCGACTCGGCAATCTTCTTTGCTACGACGTCAACGCTTCTTGCGACGTCCTCGGAGGTGAGGTTTCTGATTACCACTATCTCTGCCTCGGCGCCTGCACGCTCAAACGCGCGTGCGGAATCATACTCACAGTTGGTGCCGGGGAATACGGGGATAAGCACCTTAGGTCTTGCGACCTTGACCTTGGGTGTGACGACCTTATCGGTATTGTATGCGAAGGTGGGAAGGTCGCCCTCCTTTGCCTTTGCTACGGTGGGATACACGCCCTCGAGGGTAGCGTCGTTAAGTGCGGCGAGCTCGTCGATTGTAGCAGATTCGTTATCAAGCGCGATAACCTTTTCCTCGGTGGTCTGGCCTATCTTCAACGCGTACTCGCAGTCGATCTCACAGTCGAACTCGGCTACGATAAAGTCGAACATCATCGTGTTATACCAGCCGTCCTTAACCGCGCCGGTGATAGCCTTGAAGCCTATCCCGTTACCGAAGGACATCTTCATTACAGCTTCAGCAAGGCCGTTTTCAACAGCCCACGCCGCCTTTACGTTGCCGCTCTCACAATATTTATGGAAGCTTTCCCAAGCCGCCTTGGTGCTCTCTGCGCCGTAGGTTTTGGGCGCAAACAGATACACGGGGTGGCAGGGAGCCTTAAATTCGGGGGAGATCACCTTGTCCGCCTTGATGGGGGCGATGGCGAAGGAGATGAGTGTGGGAGGCACGTCCTTGTCAAGGAAGGTACCCGACATAGAGTCCTTACCGCCTATTGCGGCGGTCGAGAGCTCAAGCTGAGCATCCATAGCTCCGAGGAGCGCCGCGAAGGGCTTGCCCCAACGGGAGGGATCATTCTTCAGCTTCTCGAAGAACTCCTGAAGGGTGAGGTAGGCATCCTTGTAGTCTGCGCCTGCCGCTACGATCTTTGCGATAGAATTATATACTGCTGCGTGAGCACCCGAATAGGTGTCGACGCTCATAACGTCGGGATCAAAGCCCCACGCCATAACACTCGCGGTGCTTGTGGTCTGGCCGGGGAGGGTAGGGATAAGAGCCGCCATTGCCTGCGCAGGAGTTCTCTGTGTCTTACCGCCGAAGGGCATAAGCACCGAGCCTGCTCCGATAGAGCCGTCAAATCTTTCTACCAAGCCCTTGCGGCTTGCGGTCTTAAGATCGGACGCCATTTCCTCGAGGTCCTTATAAAGAGCCTTTGAGAATACCGCGAGATCCTTCTTTGATACCGCGATCTCGGTGTGCTTGCTCGCGCCGTTGGTGTTGAGGAATTCTCTTGAAAGGTCAGCAATAGTTTGTCCCTTCCAATTCATTACCATTCTCGCTTCTTCGGTGACAGTGGCAACCTCGTATGCCTCGAGGTTTTCGTCCTCTGCGAAGGCGATAAATTTATCTTTGTCCTTAGCCTCTACGACAACCGCCATTCTCTCCTGAGACTCGGAGATTGCAAGCTCTGTGCCGTCAAGACCGTCATACTTCTTACGAACTGCATCAAGGTTTATGGAAAGACCGTCGGCAAGCTCGCCGATAGCGACCGAAACACCGCCCGCGCCGAAGTCGTTACAGCGCTTGATAAGGCGTGTTACCTCGGGGTTGCGGAAAAGACGCTGTATCTTTCTTTCCTCGGGAGCGTTTCCTTTCTGCACCTCGGAAGCCATCGTGGTGAGGGATTTCATATTATGTGTTTTTGATGAGCCGGTAGCGCCGCCGATACCGTCACGACCGGTCCTTCCGCCGAGAAGAATTACCACGTCCCCCGCCTCGGGACGCTCTCTGCGGACGTTGTAGGCAGGTGCCGCCGCTACTACCGCGCCGCATTCAAGACGCTTTGCAACGTAGCCGTCGTGGTAGATCTCGGCAACGTGGCCGGTCGCAAGACCTATCTGGTTACCGTAGGAGGAATATCCCGCCGCCGCGGTCTGGCAGATCTTTCTCTGGGGAAGCTTGCCCGCGAGAGTCTCCTTAAGGGGACGTCTTGGGTCTGCCGCGCCGGTAACACGCATTGCCTGGTGAACGTATGCGCGTCCGGAGAGCGGGTCACGGATACATCCGCCGATACAGGTCGCCGCGCCGCCGAAGGGCTCGATCTCGGTGGGGTGATTGTGCGTCTCGTTCTTGAACATAAGGAGGAAGTCTTCTTCCTTGCCGTTGATGTCTGCACTAACGTGAATGGAGCAGGCGTTGATCTCCTCGCTCTCGTCAAGCTCGGGGAGCTCGCCTCTCTTCTTGAGCACCTTGACGGCAATAGTCGCGATGTCCATAAGAGTCTGGGGGCGAGCCGCCGCCTTTTGTTCTCCATAGACCTCTACTCTTGACTTAAGGTATCTCTCGTAGGCATCGGCTACCGCCTTATCCTCTATTTTTACGTTGTCGATATGTGTCGAGAAGGTGGTGTGACGGCAATGGTCAGACCAGTAGGTATCGACAACTCTGATTTCTGTGATGGTGGGATCTCTCTTTTCCTCATCCTTGAAATACTTCTGAAGGAATTTGAGATCGTCTATATCCATAGCGAGACCGAGCTTATCAAGAAGCGCGCTCATTCCATCGTCGTCAAGACCGATGAAGCCCTCAACGGTCGCTACGGTTTCGGGGATCGCATACTCGATAGCCAGAGTCTCGGGCTTCTCAAGTGATGCCTCGCGGCTTTCAACCGCGTTGATAACGTATTTCTTTATCTCATTTACGTCCTCGTCGGTTATGTTTCCGGAAAGGACGTATACCTTTGCGGTGCGTATTGTGGGACGCTCACCGCAGGAAATTATCTGTATGCACTGTGCCGCGGAATCCGCTCTCTGGTCATACTGACCGGGCAGATACTCGACCGCAAAGACACGGCCGCCGCGTGCGTCAAGCTCATCGGTAACAATATCGAGCTGGGGCTCGGAGAAAACGGTGCCGACGGTCTTTCTGAAAAGCTCCTCATCAATGTTTTCAACGTCATAGCGGTTAAGAACGCGAACGTCCTCGAGGCCCTTTATACCTACGAGCTGACGAAGCTCTCCGAAAAGCGCGTGCGCCTCGTGAGCAAGCTCTGTTTTCTTTTCTACGTATATTCTGTAAACCATAGTTTACTCTCCTTTAGCTAAAAGAGCTCTCGCTCCTATATCGTGGCGATAGAACGCATTTTCAAAATGTATTTTTTCAACGAGTGAGTAAGCGCCCTTGATTGCATCCTCGAGGCACTCCTCGGTCTTTGTTACACCGAGGACTCGTCCGCCTGAGGTGACGAGCTTACCGTCCTTAAGAGCCGCTCCCGCAACGTATACGTTATCCTTGATCTCGTCGGGAATGGTTATCTCAAAGCCCTTGTCGTACTTCTCGGGATAGCCCTTTGATGCCATAATGACACAGCACGCGGAGCCCTGCGAGAATTCAACCTTGCACTCGGAGAGCCTCTCCTCGGTCACCGCCTGCATAACGGTGAGAAGGTCGGTCTTAAGAAGGGGAAGCACTACCTGAGTCTCGGGATCGCCGAAGCGGCAGTTGTACTCAATGACCTTCGGTCCGTTCTTGGTTATCATAAGTCCGAAGTAGAGACAGCCCTTGAAGGTCCTGCCCTCAGCCTTCATTGCGTTTATGGTTGGTAAGAAGATCTTGCTCATACAGATCTCTTTAATTTCGTCGGTGTAGTAGGGGTTGGGAGCGATCGTTCCCATACCGCCCGTGTTGAGGCCCTCGTCACCGTCGTGCGCTCTCTTATGATCCATAGAGGAGACCATAGGTACTACGCACCTTCCGTCGGTGAATGCGAGGACGGAAACCTCGGGACCCTCGAGGAACTCCTCGATGATAACACGCTTGCCGCTCTCGCCGAACACGCCGCCTGACATCATTGACCTTACTGCATCGACCGCCTCGGCCTTGTTCCCCGCGATGATAACGCCCTTACCGAGCGCGAGTCCGTCCGCCTTGATCACGGTGGGGAAGGACACGGTGTCAAGATAGCTAAGAGCCTTTTCCTCGTCAGAGAAGGTCTCATACGCCGCGGTGGGGATACCGTACTTTTTCATAAGCTCCTTGGAGAACGCCTTGCTTCCCTCGATTATAGCGGCCGCCTTATTCGGGCCAAAGCAGGGAATACCTGCAGCCTCAAGCGCGTCGACAGCGCCGAGCACAAGAGGATCGTCGGGAGCGACTATCGCGTAGTCAATGCCGTTTCCTTTGGCGAAGTCTACTATGCCGCCGATATCCTTTGTGCCTATATCAACACAGATCGCGTCACTCGCAATACCGCCGTTGCCGGGCAGAGCATAGATGACGTCAACGTCCTTGTTATTCTTTACCGATTTTATTATAGCGTGCTCGCGTCCGCCGCCGCCAACAACCAAAACCTTCATTTGCTGCTCCTTATGAATTAATGATGGAAGAGTCTCATTCCGGTGAAGGACATTACCATACCGTACTTATCTGCCGCCTCGATAACGAGATTGTCGCGGATAGATCCGCCGGGCTCCGCGATGTAGGATACGCCGCTCTTTGCCGCACGGTCAATATTGTCCGCGAAGGGGAAGAATGCGTCAGAGCCTACGGTGACACCCTTGATGGTTGCAAGATATGCGTCCTTTTCCTCTCTGGTGAAGGGCTCGGGTCTTTCGGAGAAGTAGTTCTGCCATACGTCGTCACCGAGCACGGTGTCCGAATCTCTGTCGGAGAGATAGAGGTCGATTATATTGTTCTTGTCGGGCCTGCCGATTCCGTCAGCAAACTTGAGGGAGAGGACTCTCTCGCTCTGGCGAAGGTGCCAGAGGTCTGCCTTGTCGCCCGCAAGACGGGTACAATGTATTCTCGACTGCTGACCTGCGCCAACGCCGATAGCCTGACCGTCCTTGGCAAAGCATACCGAGTTTGACTGAGTGTATTTAAGTGTTATGAGAGCGATGATCATATCGATCCTTGCCTCGTCGGGGAGCTCCTTGTTAGCGGTAACTACGTTGGAAAGAAGCTCACGGTCGATCTTGAAGTTGTTTCTGCCCTGCTCAAAGGTGATGCCGAATACCTGCTTTCTCTCAACCTCAGCGGGTACGAAGTCGGGATCGATCCTTACGATGTTGTAAGCGCCCTTTCTCTTTGCCTTGAGAAGCTCGAGAGCCTCGGGAGAGTAAGAGGGAGCGATTATTCCGTCGGATACCTCGCGGCTGATGATCTTGGCAGTGGTGAGGTCGCACTCGTCGGAGAGAGCGATCCAGTCGCCGAAGGAGGACATTCTGTCGGTGCCTCTCGCTCTTGCGTAAGCGCAGGCAAGGGGAGAGTCGTCAAGGCCCTCGATGTCGTCTACGAAGCACGCCTTCTTGAGCGCGTCGGAGAGGGGCTTACCGATAGCCGCCGCGGTGGGAGATACGTGTTTAAAGCTTGCCGCGGCGGGCATGCCGATCGCTTCCTTTATTTCCTTAACAAGCTGCCAGGAGTTGAAGGCGTCGAGGAAGTTGATGTATCCGGGTCTTCCCGAAAGGATCTCGATAGGGAGCTCGGAGCCGTCGTGCATATAGATCTTAGAGGGCTTCTGATTGGGGTTACAGCCGTATTTGAGTTCGAATTCTTTCATTGGTCAATGCTCCTTTCAGGAATTTTTGTTGATAAGTCTTTCGGTGATCTCGCCGTTTGCGAGGTTGGTGTATCTTACGTAAAGGGAGATCTTGTTATCCTCGTTGAGGTTTGCCCAAAGGTTATTTGTGAAGGCGTCGATGTCGTTGGGGATAGCGACTCTCTCGGGCTCGCCCTGGAAGGTGGGGATAGGATTGCCGTCGGTCACGTAGGTGTGGATGAAGTGGCCAAGACCTGAGAGGGAGGGATAGGAGAAGGTGTAGCGGTTACAAGCCGTGCCGAGGGGGTCGGCAGACTTGAGTATGCTCATCTCATAGGTGAAGTCACCCTCGCCGAAGGTTATGTATCCGCTGATACGGGGAGTGAGGTTGGGAGCGTCGGGCTCAAACTCGCGGCTCTTCAAGGAGTCGGAGAAGGAGAGGCCCTTGTTAAGTCCATCCCATACGGTATCCGTCTGGTCACCGTTGGTTACGATAAGTCCGCCCGCGGTCTCTCTTACCGCCGCGTAGATGATGAGCGAGGGATCCTCAACCTTGCTTGCGTCATAGGGCTCGGTGTAGAGGTCGCCGCCGTGCTTTACAAAGACACGGTTTCTCGAATTGTTGCTTCTGCCCATAATGAAGTATGCGCTCACAGCACATTCTGCGTCCTCGGTTTTGCCGATAACAATTCCTCTGCCTACATAAGGGTTATCCTTAATAAGCTCGCCTATATCGTTAATTTTGTAAATATTCATTTGCAAAAACTCCTTAATATTTGACACTGTATAGAATATCCTCGTAAGAGGGGTACGGTAAGAACTCTTTTCCTATCAGAAGCTCCATTCTGTCGGCGCTGCCTCTGAGCCTCTCCATAGAGGCAAGGAGCTTGTCCTTTGAATAGAAGGCTCTCTCCCTTGCGGAAGCGGATGCGGGATATTTCTCGAGACTTTCCTCAAGGAGCAAAAGCTCGGAGTAGAAGCTGTCGAGATGAGATGAAATGCGAGATACAAGATCCTCCTCGGGTCTTGCGCTGAGGGCGGGGAAGCTCTTCTTTTTTATGATCTCCGCAAGGAGGAAGTCCTGATATTTCACTATGCTCGGCAGAATTTCCATTCTTGCCATATCAAGGGCGGTGAGCGCCTCGATGTGTACCGTTTTCGCATAGTTTTCAAGCAGTATTTCTCCGCGGGAGCATATCTCGCTCTCGGTGAGCACGCTGTGACTCTCAAAGAGCGTAACGTTCTTTTTGTCGGGATAGTGAAGAAGCGCGTCGGGCGTTGATTCAAGATTCAGAAGGCCTCGTCTTGCCGCCTCGCGGCGCCACTCGTCGGAATAGCTGTTGCCGCTGTAAATGATCCTCTTGTGAGCCTTTACCGTTTTTCTGAAGAGCTCGGAGAGCGCGGTGTTTAAGTCGCCTTTGCCCTCAAGCTCGTCCGCAAAGGCGCGAAGCTCATCCGCGACGATAGTGTTTATGATGAAGTTGGGACAGCCGATATTTGCCGGCGCGCCAACCATACGGAATTCAAATTTATTACCCGTGAATGCAAAGGGAGACGTCCTGTTTCTGTCGGTGGAGTCCTTTTGTATCGTGGGGAGAGTAGAGATACCGACCTTGAGCTCGGAGGAGCCGCTCGCGTGATAGCTTTCACCTCGCTCGATAGCGTCGAGAATAGCTTCGAGCTCCTCGCCAAGATAGATGGATACAATGGCGGGGGGAGCCTCGGATGCGCCGAGACGGTGGTCGTTACCCGCGGAGGCAATGCTTATTCTGAGCAGGTCCTGATGCTTGTCCACGGCGGATATTACCGCGAGGAGGAAGAGTAAGAAGCGAGCGTTATCGTTGGGGGTAGCGCCCGGCTCAAAAATATTCTCGCCCGAGTCGGTGGACAATGACCAGTTGTTATGCTTTCCGCTGCCGCTGACAGAGGCAAAGGGCTTCTCGTGCAGAAGGCAGACGAGGTCGTGCTTGCCGGCTATGGACTTCATAAGGTCCATAACTATCTGATTCTGGTCGGTGGCGACGTTTGAGGATTCGTATATACACGCCAGCTCGTGCTGAGCGGGTGCCGCCTCGTTGTGCTTGGTCTTGGCGTATATACCCATTCTCCAGAGCTCCGTGTCAAGCTCCTTCATAAATGCGGCGACTCTAGGCTTTATCGAGCCGTAGTAGTGGTCCTCGAGCTCCTGCCCCTTGGTGGGACGGGCGCCGAAGAGGGTGCGGCCGCAATGAATGAGGTCGACTCTTTTCTCATATACGCTCTTGTCAATAAGGAAGTATTCCTGCTCCGCGCCGACGGTCGGAATAACTCTTTTGGTTTTCTCGTCACCGAAGAGGCGGAGTATTCTCATTGCCTGCACGTTGAGTGCGTCTATCGAGCGAAGGAGGGGAGTTTTTTTGTCAAGCGCCTCGCCGCCGTATGAGCAGAAGGCTGTGGGTATATACAGACTTCCGTCCTTGACGAAGGCGTAGGAGGTGGGGTCCCAGGCGGTATAGCCTCTTGCCTCGAAGGTTGCTCTGAGGCCTCCCGAGGGGAAGCTCGATGCGTCTGCCTCGCCCTTGACAAGCGATCTCTCGGACAGCTTGAGTATGGGCTCCTTCGTTATCTTGTGAGGCTCTATGAAGGCATCGTGCTTTTCAGCTGTAATGCCCGTCATAGGCTGGAACCAGTGTGTATAATGTGTTGCTCCGTGCTCGACTGCCCACTCAAGCATAGCCTTGGCTACGCATTTTGCAACCTCGTGAGAGAGGGGAGTGCCTCTCTCCTTGGCGAGTCTTACCGACTCGTATGCGGTGGGGGTGAGCCTTTCCTTCATTACGTGCTCGCTAAAAAGCATAACGCCGAAGTTATCGGTAATCTTTTCTCTGTTAGTCATATAATTGTAATCTTAAGTTAACATTTTCATACTCGTTCCGAGAGAAGTCTCTTGGATACGAGCTCGCAAGCCTTAGGCAGAATGATCCATTCAGCCTTTTCCATAACGCGTCTTTGGAGCACCTCGGGAGTATCGCCTTCCTTTATGGAAACGCTCTTTTGCAAAATAATTTTGCCTCCGTCGGGGATCTCGTTGACGTAGTGGACGGTAGCGCCCGTCACCTTGACTCCGTATTCAAGCGCCGCCTCGTGGACTCTGAGACCGTAGAAGCCCTTGCCGCAGAAGGAGGGAATAAGGGAGGGATGTACGTTGATGATCCTTCCGTCGAATGCGCGGGTGAATTTTTCGGAGAGTATAGCCATAAATCCCGCAAGCACGATAAGCTCGATGCCGCGTGACTGAAGCTCCATGATGAGTCTATCCTCAAACGCCTCCTGAGAGCCGCACTCCGCCTTTGTCACGGTGAGAGCCTCGATACCTGCCGCCTTTGCGCGCTCAAGCGCGTAGGCTCCGACCTTATTGGAGATAACGAGGGAAAGCTTGCCGCTTTTGATTATACCTTTCTTCTCGGCTTCGATGAGAGCGCCGAGGTTAGTGCCGCCGCCCGAAACGAGCACGGCAACCTTTATTTTTTCCATAGTATTTACTCCGTTTTTACGGTATTACTCAAGAATGATCTTCTCGTCGGAATTAATGATTTCACCGATGAGGTAAGCGTCCTCGCCGTTTGCCTTAAGGATCTCAAGAGCGCGCTCCGCGTCCTCCTTGGCTACTACGACGCTCACACCGACACCCATATTGAAGGTGTTGAACATATCTCTTTCGGTGATGCCGCCAACCTTCTCGATAAGCTTGAAGATGGGGAGCACTCTTACTGCGGACTTGTCGATCTTAGCGCCGAGTCCGTCGGGAATGCTTCTCGGGATATTCTCATAGAAGCCGCCACCCGTGATGTGGGAAACGCCCTTAACGGTGACCTCGCTCATAAGTGCGAGCATAGGCTTGACGTAGATCTTGGTGGGGGTAAGGAGAGTCTCGCCGAGCGACTTGCCGCCGAGCTCCTCGATGGGGGATTTAAGGTCGCACTTCTCAACGTCAAATACCTTTCTTACAAGAGAGAAGCCGTTGGAGTGTACGCCGCTTGAGGGGATAGCGATAACCACGTCACCCTCGCACATAAGCTTATTGTTGATAACCTTCGATCTGTCAACCGCGCCTACGGTGAAGCCTGCGAGGTCGTATTCGTCGATGGGATAGAAGCCGGGCATCTCAGCGGTCTCTCCGCCGATGAGCTCACAGCCGGACTGAACACAGCCCTCAGCAACGCCGCCGACGATTGCCGCGATCTTCTCGGGATAGTTCTTTCCGCACGCGATGTAATCAAGGAAGAAGAGGGGCTTCGCGCCGCAGCAGATCACGTCGTTAACGCACATAGCAACGCAGTCGATACCCACGGTGTCGTGCTTGTCCATAAGGAAGGCGAGCTTAAGCTTGGTGCCTACGCCGTCGGTGCCGGAAACGAGCACGGGGTGGGGCATATCGGTTATATCAAGCTCGAAAAGACCGCCAAAGCCGCCGATGTCGGAGGACTTATTCGAGATAACGGTTCTTGCCACGTGGGCCTTCATAAGCTCAACGGCCTTATAGCCCGCGGTAATATCAACGCCCGCCTGTGCGTAAGCCTCGGATTTAGAGTTAGAATGCATAGTTTTTACAGTCCTTTCGAATTATTCTTTTCCGGTGTAACAGTAGGTGCAAAGCTTACACGGCTCAAGGCCAATCGCTTTGATTATACCGTCAAGTGTCTGGAATTCTATTGTTTTTAAGTGGAGTCTCTTACACAACTCTTCGCGTAGCTTTTTGCCGCGCTCTGTGGAGAAATCACTGTATTCGTGAATGTATTTATTACCCTCGTCACCCTCGAGCTCGGCAATGATCTTTCTCGCTATGAGATCCATATCTCCCGTAGCTCTTGAGAAGTTGAGGTATTTACAGCTGTACATAATGGGTGGGCAGGCAGAGCGCATATGCACCGCCTTTGCGCCGTTTTCATAGAGGAATTCTACCGTCTCGCGTATCTGCGTGCCGCGTACGATCGAGTCGTCGACAAAGAGCAGATTCTTGTCCTCGATAAGCTCGTGCACGGGTATCTGCTTCATCTTCGCAATACGGTTTCTCTCGGATTGCTTTGCGGGGGTAAAGCTTCTTGCCCAGGTGGGCGTGTACTTGATAAAGGCTCTTGCGAAGGGGATGCCGCTCTTATTTGCGTAGCCGATTGCGTGGGGGGTACCCGAGTCGGGAATACCGCCGACGTAGTCTATCTCGCCGTTCTTTCCGCACGCCGCATCGTTTTCTGCCATTATCGCTCCGTTGCGGTAACGCATTACCTCAACGTTCTTACCCTCGTAGGTTGAGGTAGGGTAGCCGTAGTAGCTCCAGAGGAAGGAGCATATCTTCATCTGCTCGGTGCCTTCGTAAAGAGTGGTCATACCGTCAGCGCTTATCTCAACTATCTCGCCTGCGCGCAGCTCCTTGACGGGCTCGTAATCAAGCTTGGTTGCCGCAAAGGGCTCAAGCGTCGCGCAGTAGCCGTCCTCGCTTTTGCCTATCACGAGAGGGAGTCTGCCGACCTTGTCTCTCGCGGCGATGATGTTGCCCCCCTCCTTCAGTATCAGGATCGCGGCGGTACCGTCGATCTCGCTCTGGGCAAACTGTATGCCCTCGGTGAAGCTCGTCTTTTTGTTGATCAATGCGGCGATAAGCTCGGTGGTGTTGACCGCGCCGCCCGTCATTGCGTCAAACTGTCCGTCACCCGAGGCGACGTATCTCTCGACAAGCTCCTCGGTGTTGTTGACCACGCCGACTGTGGCGATGGCGTACTTGCCGAGTCTCGATCTGATGAGAAGGGGCTGGGGCGCGTAGTCGCTGATACAGCCGATCGCGCTGTGTCCCTCCATCTCCTCAAAGACGTGCTCAAACTTCGTTCTGAAGGGTGAGTTTTCAATATTATGTATAGATCTTTGCAGGCCTATCTTACTGTCGTAGGCCGCCATTCCCGCTCTCTTTGTTCCGAGGTGAGAGTGGTAATCGGTGCCGAAGAACGCATCGGATATAGCGTCCGAATTGCGGCAAGCTCCAAAAAATCCGCCCATTAGTGTCTCGCTTTCTTAATTTTGCTCTGCAAGAGAAGTGCCGAGGAGGTGTGAAAAAATCACGCGCCAAGGTCGTCTTATGTTGATCTCTCTTGCCTCTTTAAAAAGGGTAAGGTTACGTGTGTTATGCGGCGAAAAAACGCCACGGGGTGCCTCTTATGCGAAGAAGAGCTTGGAAAGAGTGAGGGGATCGACGTACTTGCCGTCCTTGTACGCTCTCATATTGCCCGAGGAGATCTCGTCGATGAGCATAACCTCGCCGTCCTTATCGTAGCCGAACTCGAACTTGATATCGTAGAGGATAAGGCCCTTAGCCTTGAGGTCGTCAGCTACGATCTGAGTAATCTTCTGAGTCATAAGCTTTACGTCGTCATACTGCTTGTCGGTCATTACACCCAGAGCGATGAGGCCGTCCTTGGTTACGAGGGGATCGCCCTTCTCGTCATTCTTGAAGGTGGTCTCAACGTATGCGGGAAGGTCTGCGCCCTCCTCGATGTAGTCGCTGTAACGGCGGTAGAAGCTACCTACTGCCTTGTGACGGCAGATGACCTCGAGTCCCTTACCAAAGGGCTTTGCGGGGAGGACCTCCATTGTGGTGTCGGCAAGATCCGCACTTACGTAGTGAGTCTTGATGCCTGCCGCGTTGACCTTCTCGAAGAAGTGAATGGACATACGGAGATTTACGTCTCCAACGCCGTCGATGGTAAGACCTACGGAGTTCTCGCCGGGATCAAACACACCGTCCTTGCCGGTGCAGTCGTCCTTAAACTTGAGGAGGTAATTGCCGTTATCGAGTGCGTATACGTTCTTTGTTTTTCCGGTGTAAACGAGCTTCATTTTCTTTTTTCCTTTCGTATTTAAAGCATATTTTCAGACGTTGTATTGGGATTCTATTTCTTTGTTCTTCGCGAGGACAGCCTCTGTGTCCGCGCGGCGCTTGTCCTCGAGTCTCTTTGCGAGCGCCTCGTCCGAGAGGGCGAGTATCTCGGCGGCAAGAAGTGCGGCGTTGCCCGCTCCGTCGATTGCCACGGTCGCTACGGGGATACCCGTGGGCATCTGTACTGTTGCGAGGAGTGCGTCAAGGCCGTCGAGATTCGTCGACTTGCAGGGGATTCCGATGACGGGCAGGGTAGTTCTTGATGCAACGACACCCGCGAGATGCGCCGCCATACCAGCCGCCGCGATGATGACTCCGAAGCCGCGACCTTTCGCATTCAAGGAAAAATCGCTCGCCTCATCGGGAGTTCTGTGCGCGGAGTAAACGTGTACCTCGTACGGAATATCCAGTGATGCGAGCATATCGATAGCCTTTTTTACTACGGGCATATCGCTTGCGCTGCCCATAACGATTCCAACCTTTTTCATATCAAGCTCCTTTCTGGCGCATGGCGCCGAGAAAAATTAATAAAACCTAGTAAGACGGTACAGGAAGAATAGGTGCCCCGAGCCTACGGAGAGTATCCGCCAGGGCTCCGGCGTTTTGCTAAATCTTTCCTGAAAAATACAAAAAGGCGCACTTACCCAAGGATAGAGAAGTGCGCCCAGACGGTCGGCATTAATAATATATCTGTCACCGTGGCACCGCGGTTAAATCCGCGAATATCCGTCAGTCACGGGACAAGTTTGCGTCCGGGACACTGCCTCAAGCGCTAAAACTATATATATTATAGAATATTTTTAGATGAAAGTCAATAAAAAAGTCGAAGAATTAAATTGACAAAAAACTTGGATTTGAAGTTTAAAATTTGACAGTTTGCACAAAAATGCGCACGCGCGCCTCGCCTGCACGTATGCGAAGGAGGTCTTTACGTCTTGGAAAACGGGGTGGAAGGAGCAAGGATGTTTAACCATCAGACCGCTTATAAAGAATTAAATCGATTAATCAACCGTGGGCGCTCCGATGCATCCGATTTACTTTATGCGGAAAAATGTAAAATATAGTGTGCAAATATCAAATGAAAAGAGCGAGGACTTCGAAAAATCCTCGCTCGGTAAAAAATATTAGTTCATAAGCTCTGCGTTAACAAGCACTGCCGCGCTGTAAGCGGGAATATAGACGTTGCCGCTTGTGAGAGTGTCTGCATCAAGCGTTATTACTTCGCCGTTGACTATCAGGTACCACTCACCCTCGAGCGCAAAGGTCATCTCTGCGGGTGTGGGGTTGGAGAGAATGAGAGCCTCGCCGCCCTCGTCGTCCTTTATCGTGATGGAGCATCTGCCGTCGATAATGGACTTGTAGTCTACGGTGGTGGAGTTGTCTGTAAAGATGCCAAAGGTCTTCCTCATCTCGATAAGTCCCTTGTAGAAGAGCATCATTTCGTACTGCATCTCGCCCTCGTTAAGCACGGACCAGTCGATGTTGTTGATAGCGTCGCTTGACTTATAGCTGTTTTCGTCGCCATCCTTGGTGCGGAGCATTTCCTCTCCCGCCTGGAAGAAGGTCATACCCTTGGATACCATAAGAAGTGTAGCGCCGAAGCGGTTCATCGCGAGTCGTCTCTCAACTGTGTCAGAGCCATTGGAGAGCTCAAGCTTATCCCAGAGGGTGTTGTTGTCGTGAGCGCTCATGTAGTTTACTACTCTCGCGTCCTTAACTATCCAGCCCTGGCTGAGTGCGTCGCCGCCCTTGATACCGAAAATAACCTTGGGAAGATTAGCCTTGCCCTTGCCGCTGATGTAGCCCTGAGAGTCGGACTCAAACACGCTGCCCTTGAGACCGTCACGGATAACGTCGTTGAATACTGCGATAGCGCCGATAGCGTTATTGGTTATCTCAATGTCCTTGATGTTGGACTGGTTAGCCATCTTGCTGCCGTCGATGGTAGCGCCCATCGTCCAGCCCTCGCCGTAGATGATAGCCTCGGGATCGATGGTATGTACCGCTGCCTCAACCTCCTGCATTGTCTCGAGGTCGTGCAGACCCATAAGGTCGAAGCGGAAGCCGTCAAGATCATATTCTGAGATCCAGTACTTGACCGAGTCAACCATGAACTTGCCGTACATATATCTTTCGGATGCGGTGTCGTTTCCACAGCCGGATGCCGACGTATTTGCACCGGTGGAGTTGTATCTGTAATAGTAGTAGGGAACGATCTTGTTGAAGCTGGAGTTAGCATCGTGAGTATGGTTGTAAACAACGTCCATAACAACGCCGATTCCTGCCTCGTGAAGAGCCATTACCATCTTCTTGTACTCGGTGATCCTCACCGCGCCGTCATAGGGGTTGGTGGAGTAGCTGCCCTCGGGTACGTTGTAGTTCTTCGGGTCATATCCCCAGTTGAACTCATCCTCGGGAGTAGCCTCATCTACCGTCGCATAATCGTACACGGGTAGGAGGTGAACGTGTGTAATACCGAGATTTACAAGGTAATCAACACCTACGGGCTGACCGTATTCATTGGTAAGACCGCGCTCGGTGAAGGCAAGATATTTGCCCTTGTATTCGGAGGATGCTATCTTGTTAGAGAAGTCTCTAACGTGGACCTCCCAGATGATCGCGTCGGAGTAGGAATCAATGCCGGTTGAGAACTCAGCACCCCAGCCATCGGGATCGGTAAGAGAAAGATCAACTACCATACCGCGGTTGCCGTTGAGGCCTGCTGATTTAGCGTAGGGGTCAACAGCCTCCTGAGTGCCCACTGAGGTGGTAACGGTGTAGGTATAGTAGGTGCCGTGTCCGCAGCTTGCGGTGTGAGACCATACGCCCTTGTCGCCCTTCGTCATCTCAACACTCTCGTAAGCGGTGCCCTCGTGTCCGCTCTCAAAGAGGTTAAGCACAACCTTCGATGCGGTGGGAGCCCATACCTTGAAGGTGGTGGAGCTGCCGTTTATCACAGCGCCGAGGTCGTCGCCGTCATAGGTGTAATTCGCGATGAACGTCTCAGAGTCGAATATTCCGATCGGAATAGCGTTTTTGGAGCCGAATCCCGCGATCTCTACGCGGTATGTCTTGGAGAGGTCGAGATCCTCAGCAAGCTCGATTATTTTGCCGCTGCCGATCTTGCTGACCTCGATTTCTCTGTCGCCCTCATAGACCTTAACCATATCCTTGGTTATAGTGGTCGAGGGGGTGAGAGTGTACTTTATCTTACGGAAGTCGGTTATTTCCGCAAGAGAGAATTTCTTTGCCATTGTGAGAGTTAATCCTCCGTCGTTACTGATATACTGATTAGGGTCGCCGCTCTTGAGATATACGAAGGTTTCCTCACCCTCAATTGCTACGAATCTGTCGGATTCCGAGCCGTCCTTGGTAGCAGAGCCCCAGCTTGTTCCGCCGGGATCCGAGCAGTCGGTTCTGACTATGAATCCTACCTCGGTAATTCCCACGGGTACGTTGATCACTACCTTACCGCCAAGGCCCCAGGGCTGCATAACGTAGCCCTTGCCCGCGGCGTCGGGGAACCAGATCCAGATGTCACAGTTCTCAATGCCGTCATCGCTTACCCAGTAGAAGGTGAGCTGATTGTATCCCTCCTCCTTCGGGAGAGTGTAGTTGTCCTCGGGAGGCTCCTTGGAGGTACCGCTTCCACCTTCGTTTCCGCTGTCCTCTAAGCCGCCGCCCTCCTCGTTGGTTTCATTGTCTTTGCCGTCATCCTTTTTGCAGGAGGTAAGGCCGAAGCTCATAAGCATAATGATAACGAGCAAAAGGGAAATAATGCGTAAGTACGTTGCTTTCATGTTTTCACCTCAAAAAGTTATTTTGCCTCGCGTCCTGTGCGTTCTGTTATTTCCTTTATCTTTTCTGTAAGTGCGGGAGTTCTGTAACGGGAGCTGAGTCTCCAGTTCCAGTTGCCGTCCGCTACGGCGGGTGTGTTCATTCTGCCCTCCGCGTTCTCAAGCTCGAGGTAGTCTTGCATGGGAACTACGGTGAGATTTGCTATGCTTCCGAGCGCAAATTCGATCAGGTCGTAGGTGCGGCTCTGTCCGACTCTGTGCGGACACTCTCGCTTAAAGCGTATACGCGCCGCGCCCTCAAGATTCTTGCACCAGCTTCTTACGCAGTCCGCATCGTGCGAGCCGGGGTAGGCTACGCAGTTGGGATTCTCGTAGGTTCTCGGGAGATATTCGTGGTCGGGGTCGAAGAATGCGAACTGAAGCATCTTCATTCCGGGGAAGCCGGTATCCGTGAGAAGCTCTCTGACGTCGGGAGTGATAAATCCGAGGTCCTCGGCGATGATCTTAGACTTCGGGAAGGCCTCCTTGATCGTTCTGAAGAGCTCGATTCCGGGCGCGGAGTCCCATTTACCGTTTCTCGCGGTGGGCTCGCCGTAGGGTATGTTATAATATCCCGCAAAGCCGCGGAAGTGGTCGATTCTGAGTATATCGTACATATGGAAGGCTGCCTTTACTCTCTTCTTCCACCACTCGAAGCCGTCATTCTTCATAAGTTCCCAATTGTAGATGGGGTTGCCCCAGAGCTGACCGTCGGGAGAGAAGCCGTCGGGAGGACATCCCGCAACTACGGTGGGAATGTAGTTTTCGTCGAGAAGGAACTGCTCGGGTGACTGCCATACGTCCATACTGTCGTGCGCTACGTAGATGGGCATATCGCCTATCAGGACTATGCCTCTTGCGTGAGCGTAGAGCAGAAGAGCCTGCCACTGAGCGTCAAACTCGAACTGTATCCATTCCCAGAAGGAGCACTCGCTCTCAAATTCCGGGCGGAGCTCTCTTGCGGTATTAACGTTCTTGTGCTCGTCGCTCCAATCGGTCCACGTGCAGAAGCTGTAGTGCACCTTGAGCGCCATAAAGAGGGAATAGTCGCCGAGCCAATGGGCGTTCTTCTTAAGATAGGATTTGTATGCCGAGGACTTATTTTCTCCCATTTCGATAAAGCGGGAGTGAGCGAGTCTTAAGACTGTATATCTTGTATTGAAGAGCCAGCCGTAGTCAACTCTTTTGGTATCGTGTCTATGCTCCTTAAGCTCTTCCTTTGTGAGAAGGCCCTTCTTCATAAGTATCTCAAGGTCGATGAAGTAGGGATTTCCCGCTACCGAGGAGGGAGACTGATAGGGGCTGTCGCCGTAGGAGGTGGGGTTGAGAGGGAGCACCTGCCAGCACTTGGTCTTTGTGTCGCTGAGAAAGTCAACAAAGTCGTATGCGCTCTTACCGAAGGAGCCTATTCCGTAAGGGCTCGGAAGAGAGCTGATAGGCATAAGAATTCCGCTCTTATGCTTAAAACCGAAATTTTTGAGTGATGTAGTCATAGTCTTTTCCTGTCTGTGTGTAGTTGTTCTGTTACCTGAGCGGGCGCAAGCGAGCGCTCGCACATAATATTTTACCATTACAAAGAGAAAGTGTCAACATTAAAAGATATGGTAAAGTGACGAAAATATTTAACAATTTGCACTAAAAGTCAATAAATTATCATCTTATATGTGTAGAAAAAGAATGAAAATAAGGAAGACTTGCGTTTTTTCTGCCAATGTGGTAAAATAAGAGTTGATAAGACGAAAAGGAGAGGGGAAAATGACGAAAGTAATGTTTGTCTGTCACGGAAATATCTGCCGCTCACCTATGGCGGAGTTTATATTTAAGTTTTTGGTGAAGGAGCGCGGGCTTGATGATGAGTTTGTGATCAGGTCGAGCGCGACGAGCACAGATGAGATATGGAACGGAGTCGGAAATCCTATCTATCCGCCCGCACAGGAGGAGCTGAGAAGACAAGGAATTCCTTTTGAAAAAAGGCAGGCGGTACAGCTTACGAGAGCAGATTTTGATGAGTACGATATCTTTGTCGGAATGGACAGCGCGAACATACGCAATATGTACCGTATACTCGGAGAGAGGGCAGACGGTAAGATACACAAGCTGATGGATTTCACCTCCAGAGGCGGTGACGTAGCCGACCCTTGGTACTCAGACAGATTTGATATTGCTTATCGCGACATATACGACGGTTGTGTGGGCTTACTCGATAAATTGACAACTTAAATTAGCAAAAACACGGAATAAAGCAAGAAAAAACGCACGAGCTGGGCCTCGTGCGTTTTTGTATTTGTTGAAAAGTAAAAGGTTTGTTAAGTGTTGAAGATCAAAAGAGTTGTTAAGGGTTGTATACGTCCACTTTACCGATGATTTTTATCTCGCCATTCTCGACCACAATACCGCCCATTCGGGTGTGTGTAACATAGGTTGTAAGGCCTCGCTCACTAAGAAAACGCCTTATCGATTCATCCTGCTCGGGCTTGTATTCATAGTGCACCTCTATACCGAATCCATCGAGGTAGGGAAGTCCCTCGTAGTAGCCGAAGTCCTTGTAGTCTCCGTCTGGGTAGAGATGATATTCCCTGAGCTGTATCACAGCACCCGCGCTGTATCCCATAACCACGCCGTCGTGCTTAAGAAGGACGTCCTCAAGCTCGAACTCGCGTATTCTGTCCATCATTCTGTCGGGCAACCCTCCCGTGAAGTATATGACGTCCGCCTCCTCAACCTTCCTTCTGGCGGATTCCTTCGTGTCGGTAAAGTAGTTGATAAAGCTGATATCATCGGGGATGATTCCAAAGGGCGCAAGACCGTCTATTGTCTCGACGTAGCAGTTTCCGCCCTCGCCGAAAAGGCGCTCCCAGCTCGCCGCGTCATACACGTAATCGTCGTAGAAGGAAAAGGCTACAACCGCGACCTTATCTCCCTTTTTGAAGTAGCGGGAAAGCTCGTGTGCGAAGTCCTGCGTATTCGGACAGTCAAAGAGAATATTTACCATTAGTCCCCTCCCGTGTTGAGTTTTTTCTGAAATAAGTATAGCACTTGCTAAGGAAAAATGCAAGATAAAAAGGCCTTTTGACAGGTAAATAGTCATTATCGGCAAAATTGTATTATGTTTTTTGTAAAATATGCGATATTGAATTAAAGCCTTCCAAATGGTATAATTATTTTGCCCCAGCGCGCGCTCTTGATCGACTTGTGCGTACGTGCGCGAGCTTAAAAAATGGCGTGGCGCCGTCTGGCGCCGGAATGGAGAAATATATGAAGTCAGTAAAGAAGATACTTGTTTTTATTCTTCTGCTCTCGCTCGTGATGAGTGCTTTTGTATCCTGCAAGAAGGATAAGGATGAAGATGAAAACGGTGAGCCGAGAGCCTGGTGGCTACCCACCCAGAAGGAGCTTAACGTCTCCTCCGACTCACTTTACGTCACCAAGGTCGATAATCTCTCCGACGATTTTATTTTCGGTATGGACGCCTCCGCGGTTCCGTCACTTGAGGCGGGCGGAGTGAAGTATTACGACCACGACGGTAACGAGAAGGACGTATATCAGATACTCAGCGAAAACGGAATAAATTACATAAGAGTCCGCGTGTGGAACGACCCCTTCGATAAGGACGGCAACGGCTACGGCGGCGGAAACTGTGATATAGAAAACGCGATTGCGATAGGCAAGCGCGCGACAGCGTACGGAATGAAGCTGCTTGTCAACTTCCATTACTCCGACTTCTGGGCGGATCCCGCAAAGCAGATGGTTCCCAAGGCGTGGGCAAAGATGGGCATCGAGGCGAAGTCCAATGCTCTCTACGCATATACCAAGGAGTGCCTTGAAAAGCTCGTGGATGCGGGCGTTGAGGTCGGAATGGTGCAGATAGGCAACGAGACTAACGGCGCTATGGCAGGTGAGTCCAGCACCGCTCTTGGCGGCTGGAAGAAGATAACTCAGCTTATGTCCGCGGGCTCAAGAGCTGTGCGCGAGGTGTGTCCCGGCGCGCTGGTTGCGGTGCATTTTGCAAATCCTGAGAAGGTTACCAATTATACCAGCTACGGCAAGAACCTTGAGTATTACGGCGTTGACTACGACGTTTTCGCCTCATCCTATTATCCTTACTGGCACGGCACGTATGAGAATCTTGCGTCGGTGCTCAACAATATTGCGGACACCTATGGCAAGAAGGTTATGATTGCCGAGACCTCCTATGCGTACACCGCGGAGGATACCGATTTTAACGGCAATACCATCTCTGACGGCAGCGCGATCACAAAGAACTATCCCTTCACCGTGCAGGGTCAGGCGAATCTTGTGCGCGATCTTACCAACGTTGCGGTAAACGATATCAGGAATTGCATCGGTATCTTCTACTGGGAGGGTACCTGGATATCCTCCGGCGGCGAGAGCTGGGAGGAGAACAGCGCCCTTTGGGAAAAGTACGGCTCGGGCTGGGCTACCTCCTATGCCGGTGACTACGATCCCAACGACGCGGGTAAGTATTACGGCGGATGCGCGGTTGATAACCAGGCGCTCTTTGATAAGAATGGCAAGGCGCTTGAGTCTCTCAAGGTGTTCGGTCTGATGAAAAACGGAAACGTCGTAGAGAACAAGGCGGATGCCATTGAGGATACAACTCTCATTATTGATCTCAACGGCGAGATCGTTATGCCCACGACTGTAAACGCAGTTATGCTTGATAACTCCAAGAAGGCTATTCCCGTAGAGTGGCATAACGTTGATATTGAAGCGATGAAGGCGGGCGGTGTTGCTAAGTATGATATAGTAGGTACCGCGGACGGTATGACCGCTCATTGTTACGTATCTATGGTTGAATATAATTACCTCACAAACTGGAGCTTTGAGGATGGCGATGCAGGCTGGGAGGCAAAGGCTCTTAAGTCCTTCGACGAGCTCTACGTAGAGGATAAGGTTACCGACTCTCTGACGGGAACAAAGCACTATCATTTCTGGGGCGCAAGCGCGGATGCGGTTGAATTCACCCTTGAGCAGAAGGTTGAGAATCTCCCCACAGGCAAGTACAAATACACCATCTCCGTGATGGGCGGAGACGGCGGTGTGACCGACATCTATGCATATGTGAAGATAAACGGCGAGACCGTATATACTATGGCAACCGAGATCACTTCTTACGGCGAGTGGCACTCGGCGCTCATTGAGAATATCGAGTATACCGCGGGTGATGAAATCATAGTCGGAATTTACTTTAAGTGCTCGGGACCCAACGCGTGGGGTAAGATAGATGACGCGATGCTCAATTCGGTTAAGGAGTAAAATGCAAATAAATGGTTACAAAAACTAAGAAAATACTAAGAAATCTAGTATCGTTCGTTCTTATCGCAGCTACAATATTTTCTCTTGTAGCGTGCAAAAAGGATGATGAAGAGGACGATAATAATAACGGCTATGACGTTATGGCAGATCCGGTTGACGATAATTACAGAACCTTCTATCAGATATTCGTCGGCTCGTTCTCGGATGGTACCCGTGACGGTATCGGAGACCTGCAGGGAATAATTAACCGCTTCGATTATCTCAACGACGGCAACGTGAATTCGGATACAAGCCTCGGAGTGCAGGGAATATGGCTCTCTCCGATATTCTCTTCTCCTTCATATCATAAATATGACGTAAAGGATTACTATCAGATCGACTGGAGATTCGGTACTGAGGAGACACTCAAGTCTCTTATCGATCTCTGCCACGAGCGTAACGTAAAGATCATTCTTGACCTCGTCATCAACCATACATCGAGCCAGCACCCCTGGTTCCTTGCCTTCAAGGAGGCGCGTATGAACAGCGATGAGGAGAATAAGTACTATGACTACTATACCGCCGTTACCACCGAGGAGAAGGTGAGCGGCAGGACCTATCAGAAGATCGCGGGCGTTGACTGCTGGTATGAGTGCAACTTCTCGGGTGATATGCCCGAGCTCAACTTCGACAACCCCGAGGTCAAGGAGGAAATGCTCAAGGTTGCAGAGTATTATCTCAATCTCGGTGTCGACGGCTTCCGCTTTGACGCTGTAAAGTACATTTATTTCGGTGATACTGTAAACACGGTCAAGTTCTGGGAATGGTATATGTCGGAGCTTAAGAAGATAAAGTCCGACATCTACTGTGTAGGCGAGTGCTGGTCGGGTGAGACCGAGATACTCAGCTACTACACCGCGATGAACTGCTTTAACTTCGCGATGTCTCAGGCAGAGGGTGTAGCCGCATCTGCCGCTAAGGGTAAGAGCTTAGTCAATTTCACACATTACGTTGAATCCTATCAGCAGAAGGTAAGGGCGGCAAATCCCGAGGGTATGGAAATGTCCTTCCTCTCAAACCACGATATGGACAGAATAGCCGGCGCATTCGTCGTCGAAACATACAACCGTATGGCGGCTAATCTTTATCTTCTCTCTCCGGGTTCTCCCTTCATCTACTACGGTGAGGAGATAGGAATAAGAGGCTCGAGGGGAAGCGCGAATACCGATGCCAACCGCAGACTCGCGATGCTCTGGGGCGACGATGACCTTGTTAAGGACCCCGTGGGCACTACCTATTCCAAGGATAAGCAGATAACTACTACCGTTGCAGATCAGATGGAGGATGAGAACAGCCTCTACCGCTATTACTGTAAGCTCCTCTCCATAAGGCACAGATACCCCGCAATCGCAAGGGGAACATACACCGCTCTTGATTCCTCGGATAAGAATCTTGGTGGCTTCCTTGTAGAGTACGAGGGCGAGAAGATCGGTATCATTCACAATAATTCCGCCGAGGAGATAAGCTACGATCTTGCTAAATGCACTGATCTCTCGGGCCATATGTTCACCGAGATACTCGAGGCTATCGGCTCGGGCAGCGCAAAGCTCGAGGGAACTGTTCTCACTGTAGGAGCGTATACGAGCATAATACTGAAATAACACAAAATAACTAAGGAATGTAAACTAAAGTTATGAAAAATAAGTTTATTGTTAATATAATTCACCGTCCTGAGCTTTCGCCCGAATATGCGGAGAAGGCTCTCGGAAAGGGTGAAGGCGTGCGCGACGAGTCGCTCGACATCTTCAGATTCCAGCAGGACACCGCGCACAAGTACGGTCTTAAGACCACAATACAGATAACCTATGCGTCACTCTTTTCCGACACGATAATCGAACTTGCAAAGCGCGAGCACGAGGAATACGGCGACGAGATCGGCCTCTCGCTTCTCGGCCTGCCTTGTCCCGAGTTTAAGGCAAAGTACAAGACCGAGGATTTCTGCATCTGGATGTTTGACGAGAAGACCAAGGAAGAGATAGTTGACGACGTATTCGGTAAGTTTTACGAGAAGTTCGGCTTCTGGCCCGAGTCTACGGGCAGCTATTTCCTCGATGCCTACACCATCAACTATATCAAGAAAAAGTACCCGAGCGTAAAGTGCGCGGTTGCCACCTGCTGGGAGGAGGGCCCCAAGGCCTACCACACCTGCAACAATTCCTGGTATACCATTATGGACGGAGGCCCTTGGAATCCCTGGATCCCCTCAAAGGTAAACTCTCACTGTCCCGCGTCCGATGCTGACGACGATGCGGGTATAGTAGCTATCCCCCATCTTTCGCGCGATCTTATGGCCTGCTTTGACGGTAACGGCTCAAACTTCGGCACTCATCCGCAGAACGTTCTGCGCGGTATGATATATTATAAGGATGAGGATTACGAATATCCTTACCTCTACAACCTCGTTGACCAGTATCGCCATCTTGCAAAATACAATGATGGATACAGCTATAATATGATGTTCGTAGGTCCCGGCTGGCTCAACCGCCGCGGCCGTTGGGAGGCTCCCTATGAGCTGCTCGCAAAGTCCTATGACGACGGTATGAAATACTACGGCAAGCTCAAGGCTGAGGGCAAGCTTATCGATATGACGATGAGCGAGTTTGCTGACTATTACAGAGACACGCACAAGGACTACAAGCGCGGCGAGTGCGCGCTGTGGAAGGATATCCTCTACGGCAGCAACAAGCAGTATTTCTGGTACACCGACCCCGCGATGCGCACCTGCTTTGACTTCAATCAGGGCGGTGCTATGATAGACCTCCGTCCCTATATCGCAAGACTTCCTCAGAATACGGGTATCGGCACCGAAAACGTGTACGACGCATCCTATCCTTACCTTATTCAGATCAACTACCGCGCGGGCTTCTTTACCCACTATGCAGGCGCGGGTACGATCAAGTCCTGTAAGGTTACCTGCCGTGGTGAAAGTGCGGATCTGTGCCTTACCAGAACTATGGCGAAATATGATAAGATCGAGGGCGGAGTAAGGCTTACCACCAACCCCGTGTCACTTTATCTCGGCGGAATCGAGGTTGTTATCGAGTCTGTTTACACCGTTCTCGAGGGCGAGGGCAGGGTAATTACAGAACGCAGAATTCTCAACGATCTCGGCGGTGAGAGTGTCACCTTTACCGAGTACTTTACCGGTGGCTTCGGCACTACCGAGTATCAGGCGGATATGACCTCGCTTACCCTTGGTGTCGACGGCGAGGAGATGCCTTATTCTTACCACGGTAAGCGCATAAGCGGCAAAAATGCCGACAGAGCGTACGTCAATATTCCCGACGTGATGACCGTAGTTGAGATGGGCGGAGATAACGACGAGGCGACAGTAGAGGAGGGCATTGCCTTCTCGCCCGTATATCACCTCTCACTCTCCAAAACTATAAAGGAAGGAGCGGTTAAGACATGGCTCAGTCTACGAAAGGCAAATTAAATTACCGCTGTCCCTCGTGCTTTATGAGAGACATCGACATAGATATGTTCTTTGACGAGGACAAGAAGGAATACTACTGTCTGCGTTGTAGCTTCAACGGCTCGGAGGAGGACGTCCTCCGATTAAACGAGATGGCGAGATACCGCTACCGCGCTATGAAAAAGAGAGTGGTCGACTTCGGCGAGGATAACGAGCCGATAATCTTCCGCGACCATATCGGAGGCGAGCAATGATACTCGGTATTGACGTATCCACCTACCTCGAGGAGCTCGAGCACGGCGCGAAATATTACGACGGAGAAAGGGAGATAGACCCGCTTGACGCTTTTCTGAAGAATGGTGTTAACTCCATGCGTATCAGAGTGTGGAATGATCCCTATTCCGAGGAGGGCGAGCCCTATCTTGCGGGCAACTGCGGTATAGATAACTACGTGAAGCTCGCAAGACTCGCGAAAGATAAGGGATATAGCATAATGCTCGATTTCCACTATTCCGACTTCTGGGCAGACCCGGGAAAGCAGATGATCCCGAAGGCGTGGCGTGACTACGGAATTGACGAGATGGTGGGGGCCGTGTACACATTTACGCGTGAAATTCTTACCACAGCCGTCCGTGAGGGCGTCGCTCCCGAGTATATTCAGGTAGGTAATGAGATAACCAACGGTATGCTCTGGCCGATAGGCAGACTCACCGAGGGCGAGGGCGAGAGAGGCAACTATGAAAATCTCACCCGTCTTATCGACGCGGGCTGTCGCGCCTGCCGTGAGGTAGTTCCCTCTGCTAAGCTCATACTCCACCTTGAAAGAAGCAATGACAAGGCTGTGTATCGGGAATTCTTCACCAAGATGGCAGAGGCGGGCATAGACTACGATATCATCGGCGCGTCATATTATCCTTATTGGCACGGTACACCCGAGGAGCTCTTTGAGAATCTCGACGAGTGCCGCCTGTTCGGCAAGGAATTGATGGTCGTTGAGCTCGGCTACGGCTTCACTACCCGCGGCTATATGCTCGGAGGTGAGGAGCGCAGACTTGTTATTGACCCCGAGAGGGCATACGTCCCCGGATTTACCGAGAAATATCCCGTGAGTCCCGAGGGACAGGAGGCGTTTGTCACCGACTTCCTCAATAAGGCTTGCGAGCACGGTATCGGCGGCGTCTATTACTGGGAGCCTCTGTGGTTACCCGGTGAGGGCATCTGCTGGGCATCCGAGGCAGGGCAGGCTTATATCCACGAGGAAGGGAAGTCCACCACTAACGAGTGGGCAAATCAGTGCTTGTTTGACTACGAGGGTAAAAAATTACCCGCCTTTGACGCTTATAAACTATAATGAAGAAAACACTCACTTATTCAGGGAGTGACGTAGGGCGCGCGGAGCTTGTCTCCGCGTGCCTTTGCTTTTTTTATTGGCGCGTGCGCGCGACGTTTACCAATAACTAGCATTAACCTTAAAATTCGTTAAAGTTCAGTACGCATTTTGTTAAAAAAGACGTAACACCTTTTGGTGATTATGCCGAAAATAAAGTAAAAATCAACATTGATATTGACAAAAATGCCGAAGGATGGTATGATAATAAAGCCTAAAGGCAATAATAACAATTTTATGGAGGACTTACTCTTATGAAAATGAGTAAAATCTTAGCTCTCATGCTCGTACTTGTTATGGTCTTCTCTTGCTTCGTAGCATGCAAGAAGGAAGATGACAATAATAACGAGGACAATGAGAACGCACTCGCAGGTACTTACAATATTACTATGTGGGTTTCCGAGAAGGAAGGCGTTGCTGACCAGTTCAAGGCTCAGATCGACGCTTTCGAGCTTGCTAACCCCGGTATCGTTATTAACGCTGAGATCGAGGGCGTTACTGAGGCAGACGCAGGCTCTAAGGTAGTTGCTGACGTTGCTTCCGCTCCCGACATTTACTGCTTCGCACAGGACCAGCTTGCTCGTCTTGTTCAGGCTTCCGCTCTTCTTGCTCCCGGTAAGGCAGCTTCCGAGAACATCAAGGCTAACAACGACGCAGGTTCCGTTGCAGCAGCTTCCGTTGCAGGTACTCTTTATGCTTACCCCATGACCTCTGATAACGGCTATTATCTCTACTATGACACCAGCATCATCTCTAACCCCGACAGCCTTGAGGACATCATCGCTGCTTGTGAGCAGAACGGCAAGAAGTTCCGTTTCGCTCTTGAGAATGCTTGGTATACCGCATCCTTCTTCTTCGCAACCGGTTGTACCTCTAACTGGCTCATGAACGAGGCAGGCGAGTTCATCGGTATCGAGGATAACTTCAACTCCCCCGAGGGTCTTGTAGCTATGAAGGGTATGAAGAAGCTCGCTCAGTCTTCTTGCTACGATTCCGACGCTGACCAGTTCACCGATGCAGGTGCTATCGTAACCGGTATCTGGAACGCAGGCGCAGCAGCAGAGCACTTCGGCACTAACCTTGGCGCAGCAGATCTTCCTTCCTTCACTGTTGACGGTCAGTCCTATCACCTTGGCTCTTACTCCGGTAACAAGCTTATGGGTGTTAAGCCTCAGGGCGACGCTAAGAAGGCAGCAGTTCTTTCTCTTCTTGCTCAGTACCTCACCGGCGAAGAGTGCCAGAAGCAGAGATTCGCATCCTTCGAGTGGGGTCCCTCTAACAAGAACGCTCAGGCTTCCGAGGCAGTTCAGGCTAACGCTTCTCTCGCAGCTCTCGCAGCTCAGAACGAGTACGCTACTCCTCAGGGCCAGATCGGCGGCGCTTGGTGGGATATCGCAAAGGTTCTCGGCGCAGACGCTAAGAATGCAGCTGATGATGCAGCTCTTCAGACCGCTCTTGATAATTATGATACATCTATCGCTAGCTGGCTTGAGATTCCTCCGGAAAAGAGATACGCTTGGACCGTTATCGGTTCCGTTGGCGGCACCGGCTGGGGCGTTGACTTCACTATGACCGAGGAGCCCGCAGGCACTTGGACCTCTGTTGAGATCAACATGACTGCAGGTGAAGCGTTCAAGGTTCGTCAGGGTCTCTCCTGGGATAACAACTACGGTCAGGACGGCGTCAAGGGTGGCGCTGACATCGTTGTTGAGACCTCCGGTACATACAAGGTTCAGCTTGTATTCGGTGAGAACGATTCTGTTACCATCACTCTTATCCCCGTAGCATAATTAACAATAATCGCGAGAAACATAGGGTGAGCCCACACGGGCTCACCCACACTCGGATAAAAGGCATTGTTAGCCGACATACAAGGACGACAGTTGTCTTGTGTTTCGACCAACAATGCCTTCTCAATATAAAAAAGGAGTTATATAAACTCGGTTTATATCTTGATTTATGAAGAAATTAAACGATTTAGAGTATTTGAAGCTGAATAAGCTTCAGGCCCTCTGGTATAAGCTGCAGCTCTTTATCTTCGCTATCCCCGGTTGGTTCAAGCGTCTTGGACTCAAGATCTGGAACCTTATTAAGTCCTTTGGACTTGGCGTAAAAGATGAGACGCTCGATATAGCTCATACCTTCACCAAGGGCAACTGGGCAGTTAAGCTGTCCTTCCTTATCTTCGGATTCGGTAACCTCTACTACGGACAGATACTTCGCGGTATCTTCTTCCTTCTGTTTGAGGTAATATTTATAGTCTATATGATCCTTCCCAGCGGCGGCGGATACTGGCTCGGTAAGTGTAACTGGTTCCAAAAGGGCGCTACCATCGGTACCGTGCAGGGTAAGTTTGAGTACGACTACGTCTATGACACCGACGTATGGGTTGCGGGCGACGACTCTGTAAAGGTTCTTCTTTACGGTCTTCTCACCGTTATCTTCATCGTGGCATTCATCTGGACCTGGAGACTTCAGGTAAAGCAGTGCCGTATCTGTATGGACATCACCGCTAAGGGCAAGAAGGTCAAGAGCGGTAAGGACGATCTCAAGTCGCTTCTTGACGATCAGTTCCACAAGACTCTTCTCGCACTTCCTCTTGTAGGTATCCTTGCGTTCACCGTTCTTCCCATCATCTTCATGGTGCTTATAGCCTTTACCAGCTATGACGCGGCGCACGACGGATACTCCAACCTCTTCTCCTGGGTTGGTCTTGAGCACTTCAACGAGCTGTTCAACTTCGGTCAGGGCGGTCTCGGTCTCGCCTTCGGTGAGATACTCTCCTGGACTCTTATGTGGTCCTTCTTCGCTACATTCTCGAACTACTTCCTCGGTATGTTCGTAGCGATTATGATCAACAAGAAGGGAATAAAGATAAAGAAGTTCTGGCGTACTATTCTCGTTATGACCATAGCGATCCCTCAGTTCGTATCGCTCCTTTACGTTTCCAAGCTCTTTACGACCTCCGGTCTTATAGGCAGTGCGCTTAACAAAATTCCCGCTATTTATAACTATCTTGACGTGAACAACTTCGTATCCCTCTGGGATTCTCCCGTTGTATCCAAGATACTTCTTATCGTTATTAATATTTGGGTAGGTATTCCTTACATAATGCTTATGGCAACGGGTATTCTTATGAATATTCCTCAGGATCTATACGAGTCCTCCAAGATCGACGGCGCAAGCTCGGTTCAGCAGTTTACCAAGATCACCCTTCCTTATATGCTCTTCGTAACAGGTCCCTACCTTCTTACGAGCTTTGTAGGAAACCTCAACAACTTCAACGTTATCTACCTTCTCTCCGGAGGTAACCCGATCAAGGGTACGGCGGGCGGCGCTTCCATAGGCTACACAGACCTTCTTATCACATGGCTCTTCAAGATGACGCTCGGTAGTACGGAAAGTAAATACTATATGGCATCGCTCATCGGTATTCTCGTATTCATCGTGGTTGCTGTGCTGTCCTTGATAGTATATAACGTTATTCCTTCAACTAAGAACGAGGAGGATTACAAGTGATGAAAAAAGAAAATAGCATGAAGAAATCTCTCCTCGGCGCAAAGGCGTCAAGAAGACTCAGCAACGGTATCATTTACTTCATTCTCGTTGTAATGACCGTCGTATGGCTTTTCCCCTTCGTCGGAATTCTTCTCGAGTCCTTCAAGACCGAGACTAAGATGCAGACGGGTTATCTTTTTCCCAAAGAATTCGGATTTGACCATTACGTAAGACTGTTCACAGAGACCGACTTCCTTATCTGGTTCAAGAATACCGCTATAATGGGTATTGCGACAGCGCTTCTTCAGACCATCTTCGTTCTTGCGATGAGCTACACTCTCTCAAGACTCAGATTCAAGGGCAGAAAGGCTCTTATGAACTTTATGCTTATCCTCGGTATGTTCCCGGGCTTCCTTACAATGATACTTATCTATAAGGTATTCTCGGATGCAGGACTTACCATGAATATGGCTCCCTTAGGTCTTATCATCGTTTACTGCGCATCCTCGGGTATGGGATACTACGTATCCAAGGGCTTCTTCGATACTATTCCCAAGAGCCTTGACGAGGCGGCAAGAGTTGACGGTGCTACCCGTTGGCAGGTATTCTACAAGGTTATTATGCCGCTTTCAAAGCCTATCATAATCTACACCATCCTTATGGGCTTCATGGCTCCTTGGGGTGACTTTATGATGGCGAGCTACATCGTCCACGAGAACAGCGCGGGTATGAGCGTTGCCGTCGGTATGTATGAGTGGCTTTCGAGAACCAATATGAATACCCATTACACTATGTTCTGCGCGGCAGGCGTTATAGTTGCTATCCCCGTTACTACCGTATTCCTTCTTCTCCAGAAGTACTACGTAGAGGGCGTAACCGGCGGAGCAGTTAAGGGTTAATGAAAGAGAGGATAATAAGTATATATGGCAACAGTTAAGTTAACTAACGTTAAAAAGATATACGGCAAGGATACGGTTGCGGTTCAGGAGTTCAACCTTGATATTGCCGACAAGGAATTTATAGTTTTCGTCGGTCCTTCGGGATGCGGAAAATCCACCACGCTCCGTATGATAGCGGGCCTTGAGGAGATTTCCGAGGGTACGGTTGAGATCGACGGTGTGGTTGTAAACGACCTTCAGCCCCGTGACAGAGATATTGCAATGGTATTCCAGAACTACGCGCTCTATCCTCACCTCACGGTATTTGAGAATATGGCATTCCCCCTTCGCCTTAAGAAGACTCCTCAGGAGGAGGTCTACGAGAAGGTTACCAAGGCTGCTGAGATCCTCGGCATCACCGAGTATCTTACCAGAAAGCCCAGAGCTCTCTCGGGCGGTCAGAGACAGAGAGTTGCTATCGGACGCGCTATGGTCCGTGACTCCAAGGTATTCCTTATGGATGAGCCCCTCTCCAACCTTGACGCTAAGCTCAGAAACCAGATGAGAGCAGAGATCATTCTCCTTCGTGAGCAGATCGACACCACCTTCATCTACGTAACTCACGATCAGACCGAGGCTATGACGCTCGGCGACCGTATCGTTATTATGAAGGACGGCTTCATTCAGCAGGTAGGAACTCCTACCGAGGTATTCGATATGCCCGAGAACCTCTTCGTTGCAGAGTTCATCGGCGCTCCCAAGATGAATACCATTAAGACTCAGCTCGTTTCCGAGGACGGTAAGTACTACGTTACTCCCTACGGCGCAAAGATCGAGGTAGACGGCAAGAAGGCGGATATGCTCCGCGAGAAGGGCGCCGAGGCCGGCGAGATCATTCTCGGTGTTCGTCCTGAGCACATTGTCCTTGCCGACAAGGATGATCCTGCGGCTATCCCCTGCAAGATCGTGGTAAACGAGATGATGGGCTCCGAGCTTCACCTCCACGTTGTAGTTGAAAGTGGCGACAGACTTATCGTTCGTATCCCCACCGTTTCCCTTGAGGATGAGGAGAGACATAACCTCGTTCACGGTCACACCATTTACGTTACCTTCGAGGGTAAGGTTATGCACTTCTTCAACCCGGAGAGTGAGAAAAACATTCTTCTTTAATTGATGTTTGTAAGCTTCAAGCTTGTAAAATAAACGAATAAAAACTTCGGGCGGGTACTTACTCGCCCGATTACTTTTGCACGCCAATGAATCGAGCAGTATATTCATTAAAAGCTCTTGACAAATCCCTCATAAAAGGTGTAAAATAGTAGCAAGAGTTCGCACGGACGAACAAAGAAAGTTAGCGAAAGTTCGCTTGGGCGAATTTTCACAGAATAAAACAGTTCGCACAAACGAACATTGATGAGAAAACAGAAGGTAATAACAGTGATGGCGGAATATATTACGGTTGCCGAGGCGGCTGAAAAATGGGGCGTCGGTGTAAGGCGTGTGCAGTACCTATGCACGCAGGGAAGAATAAAGGGTGCTATGCGTTTTGGCCCTGTATGGCGTATTCCTGCAGGGGCGGTTTTACCTAATTCCCGCCGCGCTGTCGAGGAGCCCACTCTCCCTATGCCGAGAAAGAGCCCATTCCTCGCTATGACGAATCTATACAACATAGCGGGAGGCGCCGACGAGTGCGCTGAGATGCTCGTCAACAATCCCGAGGCTCACGCTCTCTTTGAGGCTGAGATCGCTTACAGACGCGGAGATATAAACAAGGTCTATGACAGAGCAAGATACTTCCTCTCCTCTCGCTCGGGCTTCTAAGCCATTCTCGGCGGCGGTATGCTGCTCGCCTTCTGCGCTATGTGGAGAGGAGACATTGCGCTGTGGAATGAGGCTAAAAAGCATATACTCGAGGCGCCCCATACGACAGAGGAGGAAAGAGAGATAATCTCCCTTGCTCTTACCATCATAGATAGCTCGGTTTATGACAACAAGGACTACCCCGTGTGGTTTTCTATCGGTAATTTTGAGGCTTTGCCTGCCGATTCTCACCCTGCCGCAAAGGTCTTTTACGTGAAGTTTTTGTACATGGCTGCGCACGGTCTTGCCACTAAGCAGTTTAAGCTCGAGGGCGTTGAAGGTCTTGCCCTGATGCGTATGATACCCAACACGATTGAGCCGCTTATTACTCAGGCTGTGGTGGATAAGACCGTCCTTCCCGAAATACTCCTGCGTATGTCCTGCGCGGTTGCCTATCACAACTCGGGAATGAAGGAGCGCGCGCTTCTGCACATAGATAAGGCGGTAGCCCTCGCTCTTAAGGATAAGCTCTACGGCACCCTGACGGAATACGTGCGCCACTTCCACGGCTTACTCGAGGAGCGTATTGCTCTCGTTGACCCGTCCGCCGTAGGCATTGTTAAGGCGCTGTACGCGACCTACAGCGTAGGCTGGTCCTCCCTCTCGGGAAAGATCAGAAACAGACTTATCGCCACCAACCTCACCGACAGAGAGCGCGAGGTTGCAAAGCTCACCGCCTTCGGCTTCAAGGCATCCGAGATAGCCTCTATGCTATACCTATCCGAGTCTACGATAAAGCAGACTATAACGCGCGTGCTCAATAAGACCGGTGTCTCGGAAAAGAGTGAGCTGTATCTCATACTTTAAGGGCAGACGAATTAGTTCTTTTCGGCCGAAAAAGGGGCAGAAATAATTGGCTGAAAAACCTTTTTACGGTCGTTCTCAAAATTTCTAATTTCCTGTATACTGTTTACGGTACAAAAACGGTATGCAGGATTTTTTATTTTGGAGGTGTAAAATGAACAAGATACGCGACGGTGATCTTTATAAGGTAATAAGAGTGTTCGGTGTCGAGTTCGCACTCTACTACGGCTATTATGACGAGAGGGATAGGGAGGCGAGGTTCAATGAGCCGATACCCATCTACCCGAATTTCTATGATACGCCCGCTTATGCGGCGGACGGCTCACCCTTCGCCACAGAGATGCAGGATGCCTGCGAATACTACGAGGGGCGCCCTGACGAGGACACCTGCCTATTCTGTCCGCACTTCACAAGAGGTGACGAGATGATAGGCATCTGTAAATGCGGTGTGAGAAGGAAACAGTAGCTCAAACAGATTATTAAACGATTCTATATAAAGAAAGGTAGAAAGCCTATGAAACAGAAAAACAGAGTAAGGGTAGCTTTATTATCGCTCTTAATGGCGCTTGCCATACTTGTAGGAGTGGTATCAGCTACACCGGCGGCAAAGGTAGAGGCGGCAACGCCCACCCTCCCCGAGACAGAGTACGTCTCACCTAAGAGTCCAACCGAGCCCACCCCCTATGACGGTGTGCCCGTGACTCCCGGCAAGATAAGCGCATCCAACTATCGCTCCTACGGTCTTACCGACGATAATTGGAGTCAGTATAACGGATACTACGCTATCCGTGATGCAAAGGAGCTTTACGGCTTTGCTGAAGTATTCAACACCCTGTCGAACCAAAAAATCACCAGTAAGGGTGTAATGGGTGTTGTTGCAAACGCAGTTTTGCTCTCCGATATCGTTATCAACACCTCGGTGGATCCGGCGTCAGATCCCTATTCCTGGACGCCTATCGGAGTTGGGGTCAGTGAGAATAGAACCTTCGCCGGCGTGTTTGACGGAAACGGTTACTCTATCAGCGGCGTCTATCAGAATTATTCCGGCACTAAAGCACAATTCTCGGGATTGTTTAGTATGATAGGCTGCGCTACCGTTAAAAATCTGGTAATCAAAAACTCGGCATTCTATGCAAGCGAATATGTTGGAGCGATCCTTTCAATAAACATTGAAGCCAGCTTGATTGAGGGCATCCGCGTTGAAGAAAGTGTTTCGCTATTCGTTGACGGATTGTCGAGTGGTTTTGGCCAATTGGATTATATTTCCGCGGCATATGATTCTAAGCCGTTTGCGAAAAATATTTACGTTGGGACTCGCTTGAGCAGTGGAGGTGATGTAAAAAAAACAGGCATGATTGCCGATGAAATCAGTTCTTACACCTTCTATGAAAACGTTTATTACAAGCCCGGCAGCTACAATCCCTTTGGAAACGAATCTACCCCGACAATGGCCGGTCGTTATGCTGCTCTTTCGAGCACCGGTGATGCTCACGTTTGCGCTCCCATCGTTCATAATCAGGTGAACGGTACCTGTGAGAGAAGCGGTCTTTCGGCATATACCTTCTGTGCGGTTTGTGAGAAGATACTCTCGGGCGAGAAGACCGTGCTTTACGGTCACGGCACAGATGAGGTATTCTACACTCTAAGCAAAACAGATAGCGGAAAGCACGATAAGAGATGCCTTGAATGCACAGAGATTTTGGGAAGCGTTGATCACAGATTCAACGGAAGATTTGACATGGCGTGCGAGGATTGCGGATTCGCTATATTTGTTCCCGATTCTTCAAATACGTATTATACACTCAACTGCGAGAGCTACACTCTAACTCATGAGCTCCAGATTATAAATTCCGTGGTAATCCCCGAGGGATGCACTTTTACTGTAAGCGAAGGGGTAACCTTTACTGTTAGCGAGTGTTTTACAAACCACGGAACTGTTGTCAATAATGGCGGAATCAACGTAGGCACATATTATTACGGAGAAGGAAACGTTACCTGCGGCGAAAATGCTATTTATCATCCGAAGTTTAACGATGACGGCTTCTGCCTTTTCTGCGAAAATGAAAAATATCCGGAGGAGCCTCCATACAGCGACGGATATTATGAGATAAGCAAGGTTGGCCACCTTATGTGGTTCTCAAACTTCGTAAGCGCGGGTAACACCTCAGCAAATGCAAAGCTTACCGCAGACATCACCTTCAACGAGGGCGATCTCTCGGGCCTTCAGGGCGAGACCGACGGCTACCGTCTCTGGGTACCTATCGGTATGACGATGAATCACGACACGGGTATCGACACCTTCGTTACTTATACTGGTACGTTCGACGGTGACGGACACACCATCTCGGGCCTTTACCACTTCGATTATTGGTCCTACGGCGGCTTTGCGGGCCTTGTTTCCAAGCTTGGCGCGGGCGGTGCTATCAAGAACGTAACTATAAAGGATTCCTACTTTGCAACCAGCTCCTACGTAGGAGCTATCGTCGGTGACAACCTTGGCGGTACCGTCGAGAACTGTCACAACGTAAATACCACTATCGCATCCGCGGCAAGAGCGGGCGGTATCGTCGGACATATCTCCTCCGGTACCGTAAGATACTGTACCAACACGGGTACCGTTAAGGCGTTCAGGGTAAACCCCGATCTCGCTTTTACTATGGATTGCTTCGGCGGCATCGCGGGCAACACCTCGGGAACACTCGAATACTGTACCAACAACGGTATTGTTACAGGCGAATCTATGTCTACCGTGGGCGGTATCTCCGGTCAGGTATATCAGGGTATCGTCAGAAACAACGTCAATAACGGTAACGTTACCGTAACGGAAAGCGGAACTAACTTCGGCGGTATCGTAGGTTATCAGTACCACGGTACGCTTTCATACAACATCAACTACGGAACCTTAACGGCTCCCGGCGATCTTGTCGGCGGCGTTATCGGTAATCCTCTCGGCAACGGCGGCAGATATACTCACAACTATACAGTAGGCGGTAATGCGTGCGGTGTTGTAACTAAGGATGGATGCTACTCCATCACCGAGGATGAGCTTGCAAACGGACGTTTTGCCTTTGAGCTTGGCATCGGCCAGGAAATAGGCAAGGATGCACGTCCTTACGTTGGCGGCCCTGCTGTGTATGCTTACTTCGATGCAAGCGGAGTTGTAAATTACACCAATGATGCAAACTATACTTGTCACCACGCGGGCGGAACGGCTACTTGCGATGCAAGAGCGGTGTGTGACGGATGTAGAAATCCCTATGGCGAAATTCCCGAAGGATCACACAAGTTTGAGATCACGGGCCGTGAGGATAAGCCCAACTGTACCGTCTGCGGAGGCAGATGCGGCGTGGTCGCTCCTCATAACAATAATTACATTGACTATTGCGCGGTGTGCGGCGATTGGATCGGTCCTGCGCTTTCGGAGGACGGATTCTATGAGATATCTACCTTCGGTAACCTTATGTGGTTCCAGGAGCAGGTCAATGCAGGAAACTGGGCACTTAATGCAAGATTGATGAACAACATCTCCGGCTCTGTAACATTCAGAAGCTATGATTGGAAGCCTATCGGTGGCTCATCTATTGACTCGACAGACATAGGCTACGAGGGTATCTTTGACGGTCAGGGATATAACATCTCTCTGTTCCCACAGAATATGACTCCCGAGTATGACGGCGCGGTTCTTGGCTTATTCGGCACTCTTAAGTCGGGTGCTATCGTTAAGAATCTCTCTATCTCCAACCGCGTGGAAAGAACCTTCAGCAACAAGGGAACAAGCTACACCTATGACGGTGACTACACCGTTTACGTTGGTATGGTAGCGGGCAGAGTGCTTGAGGGCGCGACCGTTTCCGGCTGTAGAGTAGCAAACGGCTCTATCTCTATCTCCGGCGGTGTACTCGGCGCTATCGTAGGCGTTAACTACGGTACTGTCGAGAATTGCGTATCCTACGGTATGACTCTCGCCGGTCCTGAGGGCAGAGTGGGCGGTATCGTGGGTGACTACAACGGCGGAACACTTATTAACTGTTATACCACTTATACGAGCCTTGGCTCCACAGCATCCGGCTACGTTGGTACCGCTACCGATTCGGAGGCGGGTGTGAGTGATGTGAGAATGGCATCGGGTGAGATAACTTATATTATGAACTCCTACGTGGACGATCCCGACTTCTGGTATCAGACGGTCGGCTCGGGCGGACCTACCGGCAGGAGCGAGTATAACGTCATAGGCAAGATCGTCTATGCATATGACTTCGGCGTTACTACTCTTTATTCCAATAGCAAAACTAAATTTGTGCTCTCTCAGAGCTTGGTTACAGCAAGCGGTGAGACCTTTACCATTCCTGCCGGAATGACAGTAGAGATCCCCGCGGGTATCACCCTTACAAACAGCGGTACCCTTATTAAAAACGGAACGCTTAATGGCGAGGGAACACTCAACGGCTTCGGCAATTTCCTTATTACCGAGATAAATCCCGAATTGCTCCCCGTAATTGACGACATCGTCTACGACGGCAAGAGCCACGCAAATGACGTTATTGTTACCGTCAGCTCTGCATTCTCCGCCTTCGGCAAGACCTTTACTCCCGAGGGATATACCTTCTACAAGAGCTTTACCGAGGTAAAGGACGTTGGATACTATGAGATAGGCTACGTCTCGGAGAGTGAAAGCTATCTTGTCAGCTTTAACGTAACTGCATTGGCTGTGGAGGAGGGCAACGTTTATCTTGAGTATGATGAGGTGTTCTATAACGGCATCGAGCTTCAGCCTGAGGTTGATCTTTCGGGCTTCGATATCAGCCTTGGCAGAGATTATATCGTAACCTATGAGAACAACGTTGCGGCAGGTGTTGCAACCGCGACAGTTACCTTCCGCGGCAACTTCTCAGGTGAGGTCACAAAGCAGTTCACCATCTCCTCCGTAGTGATAGGTGAAAGCGCTGTTGCGTCCGTTCCCGAAAACGTAATCTTCACAGGTGCTGAGGTCGATCCTGTGACAGTTACCGTTGGCGGTATCAGACTTGTCAGAGACATAGATTACACCGTAACCTATGAAAACAACACCAATATCGGTCAGGCAACCGCTACCGTGGTTGGTATCGGAAACGTTTCGGGCGAGGCGAGCTTCACCTTCCAGATCATCAAGCCCTCCTTCACCGTTACCGTGTTTGACCAGATACTTCCTTACAATGAGGATTCAAACGTCAAGCCCTTCGACCAGACTATGTACGAGGGAGAGGGACTTGTTGACGGACACACCGTAGTTCTCGGCGAGCCTATCGTGTCCGGCGGAACAGATGAAATGATCACCGTTCTTCAGATACTTGACGCAAACGGTGAAGATGTTCTTGAGTACTATGATATCACCATACTTGCAACAGGTAAGTATCATATGTTCTACGAGTCTTACGACTATGATAACGACGGCAACCACTGGCGCAACTGTGTGTACAACTGTGATGAGATAACCGACTACGGCACTCACGTCGGTGAGCCCGCTACCTGTGTCGAGGATTCCAAATGTACTCTCTGTGATGCCTGGTATCAGTTCGCTACGGGGCTTCACACATGGGTTGACAGCATTTGTTCTGTATGCGGAACAGAGAATCCTTACGAGGTCTGGATAGATACAGACGGCAACGGACAGTTCAACGGCGATGAGGTTGGAAGATCCAGCCTTACTCAGGTGCTTGCATATGGCGAGAGCGGTACCTACAAGCTTGCTAAGGACCCTGAGCCCACGTACGTTGGCGGAGTAGGTCTTAGCGGAGGACAGAATATTGTAATTGACCTTAACGGACGTACGTTTACCATTACCGGTATAATGTCGCTTCAGCACGAAAATACTACTATTACCTTTATCGATACCTCTCCCGCAAAGAGCGGTAAGATAGTCGGAACGGGCGAGACCGCCATCTGGATCACAGATGCTACGTCAAAGGTTATCCTTGACGGAGTAAGCGTTGAGGGACTTGTTTCAGTATGGGCAGGCGAGCTTGAGCTTAAGGGCGGAGCGACGGCGACAAGCATTTCGATGAAGGGCGGCACAGCATATCTTTACGAGGGATACGATCTCCGTGCTGTTAGTGTTACACCTGAAAGTGACGGCACATATACAACTAAAGTTTACATTGGCGAAGCTTTAATGGCAATTAACGCAGAGACCGGTGCGCTCGAGTGCTCGGCAGATCACGTATGGACTGATGCGGATTGTACTACCGCAAAGACTTGTACGGTATGCTATAAGACCGACGGTGAGCCTCTCGGACACGATACAAACGGCGCGCCTACGTGTGAGGTCGATGAGTACTGCTCGAGATGTGAAGCTGTAATAAACGCGGCTATCGGACACAGCATTAAGATACTCGACGCTGCTGAGCCTACCTGCGATACCGTAGGTTATACTCAGGGAAGCTGCTGTGCAAATTGCGGCGAGGTTTACGTGGCGCAGATCGAGATCCCCGCACTCGGACATACCGCGGGCGAGCCCGTGCTTGCTTATTACCAGGAATACGTTCATTATCCCACCTGTACTCTCAGCGCTACCAACGATTACATCACCTACTGTACGGTATGTGACGATGAGCTTTCGGTAGCAAGCATTGTAACTCCCGCACTCGGTCATACCGAGGTAAAGGAGGTTATGAGCAAGGTTGATCCTACCTGCGTAGGAGATGGCTGGATCAAATATAAGTATGTCTGCATAGTTTGCGATTACTACCGCACCGAGACTGTGGACGTTCTCGCTCTTGGTCATACTCCCGGCGAGGCTGAGGTATCGGGCAGACTAGAGCCTACCTGCACGTACGAAGGATTTGTTACAACTCAAGTAAAATGCGCTGTATGCGACCATACCTTGGAGTCAAACAAAGAGATTCTTCCTATCTTAGAGCATACCCCCAATATTGATGCCGCTACCTGCCTTCAGGCTAAGAGCTGCACTGTGTGTTATCAGACAATTGAGGAAAGAGCTGATCACACCTACGTTGACACTACTATTGAAGCAACCTGCACCGAGGACGGCGGAATCAAGCACTCCTGCAGTCTGTGCGGATACAGCTACATGGACGTAACCGCCTCTGCAACCGGCCACTCTCCCGATAGGGAAGCGCCTACCTGCACCGAGGATAAGAAGTGCTCCTCCTGCGGTGAAATTTTACAGAGTGCTGAGGGACACAGCTTGTCCGGAGGCGACTGCACCGTGGACGGCTATTGTACGGTTTGCGGCGAGGTATTCACGGCGGCAACCGGTCACAGCTACAACATTGAAGAAGCTAACTGTATTCAGAATAAGTACTGCTATAACTGCGGTCACGTTGAAGAGGCGGCTCTCGGCCACTCTCCCGACAGAGATGCTCCCACCTGCACGGAGTCGGTAGTCTGTACAAGATGCCCCGCGCTGATAGAGCACGCTCTTGGTCACGACGATAATATTGACGTTCCGACCTGCACCGAGGACAGATACTGTCTGACCTGCGGTGAGATACTCGGCGCAAAATACGGACACGAGGTAGTAGAGGCAACCTGCGAGACAGATTCCTACTGCGCTCTTTGCGGTGAGGCTCTCGAGGATAAGGCGACGGGTCACAGCTACGTGAAGGAAACCATCTACGAGGGTGACTGTAATCAAGGCGGTGAATACTACTACCGTTGCGAGAACTGTAACGAAGGTTATTACGAATACACCGACGTAGTACCTCATACCCCCACACAGTGGCCCGGTCAGGAGTCCACCTGCATAAGTCAGGGCTACGAGGGACGTATAGTGTGCGGCGTGTGCGGAACGCT
The DNA here is from genome assembly GCA_017453245.1 of Clostridia bacterium. Lineage (GTDB taxonomy): Bacteria > Bacillota > Clostridia > Oscillospirales > CAG-272 > UBA1740. The sequence goes on along the minus strand of JAFTKM010000009.1, from coordinate 32,972 downwards.
TATTGAGCCTGAGAAGACCTTGCCCTTCGCAGATCACGTTGACGAAAACGCTGACGGATGCTGTGACGTGTGCGGCAACACCGATAATTGCATACACTCATGGGACGGCGGCAGCATTACCCAAAACCCGAATTGTACGGAGGAGGGCGAGATGATCTACACCTGTACAATATGCGGAGAGCAGAAGACCGAGTCTGTTGACGCTAACGGACACAACTACGTCGCAAGCGTAACTGCTCCTACCTGCACCGAAAAAGGTTATACAACTTACAACTGCTCTTGCGGTCACAGCTACGTTGACGGTGAGACTCCCTCGCTTGGTCACAGCTTCACCAACTACGTTTCAAATAATGACGGCACCAAGACCGCGAAGTGCGACCGCTGCGACGTGACCGACACTCAGCCTGACACGGGAAGCGAGGTCGGCAGGGTAGAGCTCTTCCGTGAAAAGATGGCAGAGCTCAGCTACGGCGCTGATACAGAGACCACCTACAGCGAGCTGTATGAGCTCATCGAGATATACTCGTCTCTTTCCGAAAATGAAAAGGAAGAGGTTGACGGTGAGTTTAAGCACCTTCAGCAGCTGATCAGCAATTATAATGAAAATGCATCGACCGCCAACGAAGCGCTCGATAGCGCGACCGAGGTTGCCTTTGCTCCTATCGCGACTTCAAGCTTCACCTTCCTTGCGGCTTTGTGGTTCATTCTCAAAAAGAAATTCTTGGTATAAGGAGGTAGAATAAAATGAAGAAAAGGCTTATATCTATTCTGCTCATTCTTGCAGTTATCCTCAGCTTTGCATCCTGCAAAAAAACACCTCCCGATGATACGGACGATCAGGAGCAGCAGGGAACGGGCGAGACTCCCGGTGAGGATAAGGGTGAAATACCCGGCGGAAATACCGGTGAAGTCACCGCCGACGTGTGGGAAACCCTGCAGTCACTTTCAGAGAAAAAGTATAGCTCGGTAAAGCTCAGCATAAAGACTGTGACAGGCAATATTGAGCTTGAATCCGACTATACCTTGATGGATAGCGAGGTCACCTATTCGGTCGAGAGGCTGAATCTTCTCCCCACGGACGGAAATCTCGGCGACGCCTCCTCAAGCTACAAAACGACGTATACCGGCGTTGCAACTGTCAAGGACGGAAAGGTTGAGACGATTGCGGGCGAAGCGGTCAGCATTCCCTCTTACGATGAGCTTAAGGGCTCCTTCAATTTTCGTGAGAAGAACTTCGAGGGAGTTAAAGACGAAAACGGAAGATTTGAGGCAAATGTCCTCTCTCCCACTGACTTCCTTGGTTCATCCGTCGATATGAGAGATATGCGTATTACCGTCACGTATAATAACAATTCTTTACAAAAGCTAGAGATTACTTACGTTTTGAAGGATTCTACGGTTACTACCGTGTATGAGTTTTCACTGTGAAGTGAAAGTGCTATGATGACTTGATCCGGCTTGATTATCACGTAACAACGCCATCATCAAAAAGAGGACAGAGGGCATAAATGCTCTCTGTCCTTAATAATCAGGAAAAGCAAGTCTCAATGTAAGACTTGCTTTTTCTACGCTTTTGTACGTTCGAAACTTTTTAAAATGAGAGTGAGAACAAATAAGTAAAAACTCGGGATTGAATTCCTCAAATGAATCTTTGATTTATATTCATTCTTCGGGCATTGCATTATTCAAGAAAATATGGTACAATAAAAATAAGATATAAATTTACAAACCGGCTTCAGAAAGGAAGAAAATATGTCGGAATTTTTAGCATCGATTCATCCTGTGGCGGTATGCTTTATCGTATGCGCCGCAAAGATCATAGAGATCACGATACAGTCGCTCAAGACCTGCATGATGGTAAAGGGGCAAAGACTTAAGGCCGCGGGACTCGGTTTTCTCGAGTGCACGATCTGGGGACTTGTTATTTCAACGATAATAGGCACTCTCGGAGATAATTTATTCCTTCTCGCGTTTTATTGCGTGGGATATGCTACCGGTCTTTTTCTTGGCTCGACGCTTGAGGGGAAGATCGCGCTCGGTACGTCCAGTCTTCAGCTTATCGCCAACGATGAGAATACCGGGATCATCACCGAGTATCTGAAGGAGAATTCCCGCGGTTATACCGTTTTTGAGGGGAAGGGCTCCACGGACAAGATGAATATGATCTTTATCGTATTGCCAAGGAGAGATACCGCCTCGGTTGCAAAGCAGATAAGGAAGATATGCAAGAATAACGTATTCGTCGTTGTTGATGACGTCAACAAGTATTCCGGCGGATACGGAATGCTGAAATAAAAGCTGTGGGTGTCAGCCACGGAAAGAATAGGAAGAATGAAAAGACTTTTGATAACCGGCTTTGAGCCCTTTGACAAGGAAGTGATCAACCCCTCGTGGGAGGCGGTAAAGCTCCTTCCCGATGAAATAAACGGATATACTCTTGATAAGCTTCTTCTGCCGGTGGTATTCGGCAAGGCGGCAGAGACGGTAACAGAGGCGGCAGGGAAACTAAGCCCCGACGTTATACTCTGCATCGGGCAGGCGGGAGGAAGGCGCGCCATCACTCCCGAGCTTGTGGGTATAAACTTAAGACACGCGTCGATCCCCGATAATGCCGGCTATATGCCGAAGGATGAGCCGATAATCCAAGGTGGGGAGAGCGCACATTTTTCTACCTTACCCGCAAGGAGAATGGCGGAGGCAATAAAGGCCTCGGGAATACCCTCCGAGGTGTCATATTCTGCAGGAGCTTACGTTTGCAACGACGTTTTATATACGCTCCTTTCAAGATTTAAGGGTACGGATACGAGAGTAGGCTTTATCCATATTCCTTACTCATCCGAGCAGAATAAGGAGCCCTGTATGACTATGGAAAATATTATTAAGGGATTAACGGTTGCTGTCGAGAGCATCGACTGCGATCTTACAAAATAGCAAATTTGCAAATAAAACATTTCAATTTGCGCTATTATGAGGCTTATGTGATAAATAGCGCAGATAAAAAACGATGGAGATATCAGTGACATGGGGAAGTACGTTGTCTACGATTTAGAGATGTGCAGGGTGCCGACGAAGGAGGCACGTGATGCCTTTGGCTCAAGGCAGGAATTAATACAGATAGGCGCCGTGCTGCTCAATGAGAGCTATGAAATAACGGATAGCTTTATTACTTACGTAAAGCCTCGCTACGGACAGATCGACTCCTTCATCGAGAAGCTCACCGGTATAAAGCCGAGCGACGTTATAGATGCGCCCTCGACGGAGGAGGCTCTGGATAGCTTTCTTCGGTGGATTCCCGATGATGCAACGATGGTTTCCTGGAGCCTTAGTGATCCAGGTCAGCTCTATCACGAGATCGACGGCAAGGGGATCGACCTGCCGAGGCTTGAGGACCTGCTCGAGGAGTCGATAGACTGCCAGTATGAGTTCGAGGAGAAGATCGAGGCGACAAGACCGTACGGACTTTCGGAGGCGTTGTCAATAACGGGTATAGACTGCGACGAAAATATACACGACGCACTCACGGATGCAAGCAACACGGCTCTGCTTTTCAGAAAGATAATGGAGGAGCCCGTGCTCAGTATGAGCAAGTATTATCTGTCGGAGAACGATATGAGCGAGTATATGCATAACGCGGGATTCCGCACCCGTCTGTCATCGGGCGGAGCGCGGGGAAAGTGACCTACATATCCCATCTGCGCGTTGATTGAGTTGATTTAAGGAAAGGAGAAAGGTATGTCATCATACAGCGAGCTTTTAAAAAGCTTTGAGAAGATTCGCGCGTATATGCGTGAGTTCTATATTTACGGCTTCAAAAGCCGTGACGGATATAACAGCAAGAGCTCCCGTTCTTATGATGACGAGCGCCGCAGGATCGAGAGCTGGCTCGGAGATCATATGAGCTTCGTTAGGACTCCCGAAGGCAAAAACGTGTTCATCTCCATAGACAGCCGTTCTATCAGGCATAATCCTTTCTATAACGCGTGGAAGGCTAAGAGCTTTACAGACGGAGACATAACTCTTCATTTTATTATATTCGATATATTACACGAGCCTTCGGTGAAATGCACTCTTTCCGAAATCATGCATCTCATCGATGAGAAGTACCTCTCGGGATTTGATGATCCGATGATGTTTGACGAGTCAACGGTCAGAAAGAAGCTGAAGGAGTATACCGAGGCGGGAATAATAGTAACCGAAAAGGTTGGCAGAAGGGTTTCATACAGCCGCGCTGAGGATGCGGACGTTAAGGACCTGAATGAGGTCCTGCATTTTTACTCAGAGGTGGCCCCGTGTGGAGTTATCGGCTCGTTTATACTGGATAAGGAGGATATGGATACCGATGCTTTTACCTTCAAGCATCACTACATAACCGGCGCTATCGATAGCGGAGTTCTTGCGACGCTCTTCAGCGCGATGAGAGAAAAGCGAGCCGTGACTATCTCCAACCTCAGCAAAAAGAAGGATATGCCGAGACGATGCCGCATAATACCTCTTCGTCTCTTTGTTAGCGTACAAAACGGAAGACAGCACCTAATAGCATACATACCGGAGTTTAATTTCTTCCATTCTTATCGCTTGGACTATCTTTCAAACGCAAAGCTTGAAGATGTGACGCCTCGCTTTGACGAGCTTCGCGCAGAACTTGACAGAATGCAGGACAAGATGTGGGGTGTTAACGTTAAGCACAGTAAATGGGGACATGACCACCTTGAGCACGTTGAGTTCATCATAAGGATTGGGGAGCAAGAGGAATATATCGTTCAACGTCTTGAGAGAGAGAAGCGAGTTGGTCAGATAGAGAAAATCGACGATAATACATATCGTTTTATCGCCGACGTTTACGATACAAGCGAGATGATTCCTTGGATTCGAACCTTCATTTGCCGTATCGTACAGATGAATTTCTCAAACCGTACCATAGAAAACAGATTTAAGGAAGATCTTAATGCTATGTATAAAATGTACGGTATAGAGGAGGTGGCAGAATGATATTTTCAGAGCTTTACTCCGCATATTACAACACCGTAGCCGAGATTCTATCAAGGATTGCAGATGGAGAACACTCTGAGAGGGAGCTACAAAAAATTGTAACAGAAAAGGCGTTTGGCGAAAGCGTCCTGTCAATTATGCCTTCTCTGAAGAACGAGAAGTGGCAGCTTGTTTACTCGGATATGACTACACCTCTTGAGCACAAGCCGACAATGCCTCTGACGACACTTCAAAAGCAATGGCTAAAGGCTATCTCACTTGATCCACGTATAAAGTTGTTTGGTGTTAATTTCCCAAAACTTGATGATGTAGAGCCTCTTTTCACATCTGTCGACTACCATATATACGATAAGTACTGTGACGGAGATCCATTTGAGGATGAGGAGTACATAAGACAGTTCAGAGTGATTCTTGAAGCCATACGCGATCATTCTCAGATCAAGTTTGAGATGATTAACCGCAAGGGCAACTCGATGTACGTCAGATGCTATCCTATAAGGCTTGAATACTCCGAAAAGGATGATAAATTCAGACTTGTTACAGCTGGCTGGCGATCGGTGGCAACAGTTAATCTCGCAAAAATTAATCACTGTGTTCATTACCATGGCGAAAAACAGCTTATCGGTCATGAGCGTGACGTTAAGTATGATACGGTTACTGTAAAGCTGCGTGACGAGAGAAATGCCCTTGAACGCTTTATGCTGCATTTTGCTCATTTTGAAAAACAGGCAGAAAAGCTTGATAGAAAACATTACCTTATAAGAATTAAATATTCTCACGATGACGAGCCTGAAATGGTAATAAGAATACTTTCTTTTGGCCCCCTTGTAGAGGTTGTGGAACCTGAAAATTTCAGAAATCTGGTCATCGAAAAGCTGAAAAATCAGAAAAACTGCGGACTCAGATAAGAGTTCGCAGCTTTTTTTCCGTGAAAAAGCATATTAAAGATGTTAGAATGGGTTTGCAAGGGGCTTCCGACGAGTGTATTTATCACCGAGGTGCGCGAGGATATTCCGTAGCGTATGCCAAAGGAGGACGTTTGCATCTGCCTGTCAAGCAGCGGTTCACAGCCGATTTTACGTGGGTTCGAATCCCACCGTGCGCAAAAAGCGTATCGCCGGGAGGTTTGGAATTGTCTCATTCGAGGCGCAAAAAAATGATACACTAAGAGAAGTCTTAGTGTACGAGAACATTACTATTTGAAAAACTGTTATCATTCGGCTACAGTAGAAGAGCTCCGACTCTCTGCTACGGCAATGCAAAAGCAGCCTTGCCTGAAAACGGATACCGTGTATCTCTGATCCTTGCCAAAGGTTATCCTTCCGCATCAAGACGAGAACACTTAAGATTTCAGCCGCCGCTTTTGCATGAATGATAACAATTCGACTTTACTACCTTTAAGGAGGAATACATATTATGAAAAAGATGATTATTAATGAAAATCAGAAGGGATTTCTCTTCAAAAACGGTAAGTATATTAAGATGCTCGATGCGGGCAAATATTATCTGTTTGGCGACAAGGAGATCGAGATTTCCAATTTAGAGCAGCCGATCATGTGCAGCAAATGTACTCTTGAGACCTTGCTTGCAGATAAAGCTATTGCTGAGCGTGTAGCAGTAGTAGAGGTAGGAGATGAGGAGCTTGCTCTTCACTATGTGAACGGAAAGTTTTCGTCCGTGCTTCGCCATGGTAAGTATGCTTTTTGGTCTGTCGTAGATCAGCACGAGTTTAAAATCGTGGACATTTCAACTCCTACGGTTGACGAATCCATTCCCGAGTACATCTTCTCGAAGATCCCTCAGCTCTATTACACTAAAATCGAGGTTGCCGAGTATCAGAAGGCGAGACTCTATTTTAATCAAAAGCTTGAGCGTATTCTGAGCGCAGGTACTTATTACTTCTGGAGAACACCCGTCAAGGTTGATGTGAACTATGTAGATACCAGACTTACACAGATGAATATTACAGGTCAGGAGATTCTGACCGCAGATAAGGTTTCGCTTCGAATCAACTTTGTCTGCAACTATCGCGTTACCGACTACGTGAAGATTCTTACCGAGATTGATAACTTTGAGGAGCAGATGCACGTTGCGGCACAGCTTGCTCTGCGTGAATACGTAGGTAAGTACAAGCTTGATGAAATTCTTGAAAACAAGGCGCAGATGTCCGAGTTTGTCTTTGGCAAGCTGAAAGCAAAGGAAAAGGATCTGTTTGTTGAAATCACGGATGCAGGTGTTAAGGATATCATTCTTCCCGGCGAGATCAGAGATATCATGAACACCGTCCTTGTTGCAGAAAAGCGCGCGCAAGCTAACGTTATCACTCGCCGTGAGGAGGTTGCATCTACCAGATCGCTACTTAATACTGCAAAGCTGATGGATGAAAACAAAACCCTCTACAAGCTCAAGGAGCTTGAGTACGTTGAGAAAATTTTTGAGAACGTCGGCAACATTAACATTGCCGGAAACGGAGATATTCTTTCTCAGCTTGCAGGACTTATCAGAGGTAACACCTGACCGTAAACCGAGGTCGGGTGAAGCTTAATCCGACTATTTAATAAGAAAGGTTTACATTATGATAGAGATAATAGGACAGTTTAATACTGCCAAGTGCTTCACGGGTCAGCTTGAGGACGCTGCCCGTGAGCAGATAAAGAAGGTATGTGATACCGAGGCTTTTTCGTCCTCAAAGATAAGAATAATGCCCGACGTTCACGCGGGCAAGGGTTGTACCATCGGCACGACTATGACGGTGACCGACAAGATAGTTCCTTCAATGGTCGGTGTGGATATAGGATGCGGTATGTACACGGTTTACCTCGGCAATATCGACATTGACTTTGAGAAGGTTGACGAAGCGGCTCACTACATACCCTGCGGCAGAGAGGTGTGGGACGGTAGATACGAGAGATTTGATCTTACCGTGCTTCGTTGCTACAGAGAGCTTAAGCGCGCTACTCGTCTTGAGAGATCGCTTGGAACTCTCGGCGGCGGCAATCACTTTATCGAGATCGACGTAGATGATAAGGGCGGCAAGTACCTTGTTATCCACTCGGGAAGCCGTAATCTCGGCACGCAGGTAGCTGAGTTCTACCAGCAGCTTGCAGTCGATCTTAACGCAGGCAAGGAGGACTACTTCAGACGTCGCGAGGAGATCATCCGCACCTATAAGGAGCAGGGAAGAAAGGGCGAGATACAGTCTGCTCTCAAGGCGCTTGAGCGCGAGTACAAGGCAAAGGAGCCCTCGCTCCCCCGTGACCTTTGCTATCTCTGGGGCTCGTTTATGGAGGACTACCTCCACGACGTAGATATCTGCCAGAGGTTTGCGGAGAGAAGCCGCGCGAGAATGGCTGAGATAATAATGGAGAGATGCGGCTTTACCGCGCTTGAGACCTTCCAGACCATCCACAACTATATTGACGTAAACGAGATGATACTCCGTAAGGGCTCCGTTTCTGCAAAGGCAGGCGAGAAGCTTCTTATTCCCATCAATATGCGTGACGGCTCTCTTATCTGCATTGGCAAGGGTAATGAGGATTGGAACTTTTCAGCGCCTCACGGCGCAGGCCGTCTTATGTCACGTTCCGCGGCTTTTGAGAGACTTACAATGGCCGAGTACGAGGCTGAGATGGCGGGTATTTACTCCACCTGCGTTGTACCCGATACGCTCGACGAGTCTCCCATGGCTTACAAGAGCATGGACGAGATAATCGAGAATATCGAGCCTACCGCAGAGATAATTACAAGAATCAAGCCTATCTATAATTTCAAGGCGGCGGAGTAAATCCGAAAGCGGCCGATGAGGAAATGCCTATGACCTCATCGGCTTTTTTGCGCCTTGCCCGAAATACGCATTACTCAGGCAAGAGAGGATAATAAAAAACGGCTCTGAAGCATGAATTTTCAGCGCTTTCGGCACTTGTCTCTTGCCTAGGGGATTTACATACGGAAATTAATATGGTATAATATGTATATATCGATCGAAGGGAGGCTGTTAGTACAGATGGAAATGGATAATAATAGCCAAATGAACTTCGACGAGGCATATACCGTCAGCTACGGAGAGAACAGCGTTGAGTACGGATACGTAGCAGGTGATAACAGATTGGTATATATAAAGGCGGGAATGGGCGGAGGCTTTGAGGGGGATCGGAGTAAATACCTGAGGATCGCGCGCCGCCTGAACGAGAGGTATGGGTGCAGCGTGGTCTCGGTTTCCAATCCCGCTCCACTCCCGATAGCTATAGATAAGGCAATAATCGATGACCTGATACACCGTCACGGTATACATGGATCCGAGATAAGCTTTTTCGGACATTCCAACGGAGGGGTAAAGGGGCTTGAGCTCTCCTGCGTCGGAATCGGATTTAAAAAGATGGTTTTGGTCAATATGCCCCTGATGATCAACTTTCACAAAACGGTTGATAGGATCAAGGCAACACCAAAGACTCGGATAATAGCCGTATACGGAGAATATGATCCGTCTTATAAGTATATTCCGTTCTTGGAGCGCAAGGGGCTTTCAAACGTGGAAATTGTTAAATTCCAGGGCGTTGATCATAACTTTGAAGGTCGGCTTGATGAGTTTGTTGAGCTGGCTGACAGATTGATGAGCTGATTTGCAATTTGCAAAGCATAAATTGATTTTGGAGTTTATATCGGAAAATAACCGCTGAAATGCACAGTAAGGTTTGCATATTATGAGGTTTGAGGTAGCTTCACCAATAATATTTGAACACGGAGAAGAGTATGTTTAATTTTAAGGATAAGGTTGCCGTTGTTACGGGCGGTGCGCGAGGAATAGGAAAGTGTATATGCGAGAGCTTTCGGGCGGCGGGCGCTACCGTTTGCGTTATAGATATTCTCGAGAATGATTACTTTGTCGGAGATATTGCAGACAAGGAGACGCTTGAGCGCTTTGCAAATAAGGTTATCCGTGACTTTGGACACGTCGACTATCTTATCAACAATGCCGCGCCGAAGATGTGCGGTATTAGCGATGGCGGCTACGAGGATTTTGAGTACGCGCTGAAGGTTGGTGTTACCGCGCCGTTTTATCTTTCCAAGCTCTTTGCTCCTTATTTTTCCGAGGGCGCTAGCATTATCAACATTTCCTCATCCCGCGACAGAATGAGTCAGCCCGAGACCGAGAGCTACACCGCGGCAAAGGGCGGTATCTCCGCGCTCACACACGCTCTTGCGGTGAGCCTTGCGGGAAGGGTGAGAGTTAACTCTGTCTCCCCCGGCTGGATAGATAACAATTACACCGTGTATGAGGGGGCGGATGCCACTCAGCAGCCTGCGGGCAGGGTAGGAAATCCTCCCGATATTGCCAATATGGTGCTTTATCTTTGCTCGGATATGGCAGGCTTTATCACGGGTGAGAATATCTGCATTGACGGAGGAATGACACGCCAGATGATCTACCACGGTGACTTCGGCTGGTCACTTGACACGAAAAAATAAATCGGTACTCTACATACACTCTCCCCACCGAAAAAACGCATAGTGGGGACCCGTGTGACGTAAAATGCGTGTCTTTCTCGCCAAACGGAAACGTTCTCGGCGGAAATATATATAGAGCAGATATTATACAGATCATAAGAAATTACACTCCGTACATTTATGATTAGTTTTTGGAGGAATTATGGAAATATTATGGAAGTTCGATTTACCAACCGACGAATCCATTGAGGATTATCATTATGAAGGCCCAATTTTTGTACAAGGGGATAATCTCTATTATATATGCAAATATCTCACAAATCATAAACATGAAACGATATTATATATAGTTGATAAGACCTCTGGTGAAATGCGAAAAACTTTCTGCTTTCCAAAGAAGACGACAATTCCTTCAAAGTACTTTTTTGAGTTATGCGGTGACAAAATTATTATCTATACAGGAACACTTTGGTTACTGCACGAAGGTCACTTTGTAGAATTACTGGATCAAGAAATAGATGGTGAGATCAATTCTCATTTCATTTATGAAAATTATTTTGTTTTCGCAGATAGAACTTCCGTATATTGTATAGACACCAATGCGAAATGCCTCAAATGGAAATCGAATCTTCCTAATACCAAAAATTATTCGGTTGGAGATGTTTCTCTCTTTGAAAATTCTATTTCCTGTTACGGAAATGACCAATTACTGTTTTTGGATGTTACGAGCGGAAATATTTTGAATCGGATAAAAGTTCCAAGAGTTGATAAACTGTTCAATCCAATACGTATGAAGGATGGCTCTTTGCTAATTGGTTTTACAAACTGGTCCAATGCGGGCATTTTGAGATACGACGTTACTTTAAAAAAGGTTATTTGGAAAAGCAGTCGTTCTTTTGAAGGCCCGTTGCTCAGACGAAAAATATTTATGCAAAACGATCTTGCTTATTGGGTAAAAAATGATACTGAATTGGTATGTGTAAACATCGATAATGGAAACGAAGTTTTTCGAACTAAAACAGATCCTTGGCTTTATACCGATCTCATGTTTTTGAACGAACGTGTTTATTATGGCACGGCCGGAAGAGGCGGCTTTTTGGTGAGTCTTAACGCTAAAAATGGTACCCGAAAATGGGCGCACCCATTGAAAAACGGATGTGCTTATTTTGATTTGCACTGCAATTCTGCTGTCGTTGGAGATTATGAAAAAAAGATATATCAAATTGATCTTACAACCGGAAAAATATTGCAAGAAATTCTTGTTGACGGTGAGGTTGTGGGGCGAATAAAGGTTTATCAAAATGATGCTTACACGGTGATTTGGGGTAAAGCTGATCAACCAATAAGATTGATAAAACTAAAAATATAAGGATAAAGGATTACACTCCGTAAGGAGAGGAAAATGACCAACCAAGAAATTTTGAAGATTGCAATGACGCAATCCGCTATCGATCTTTCTGCGGAGCCTTCGGATTTTGAGAAGAGCGAAAACGTGGTCGTCATATCGCACGAGAGTGACGGTGCAAGGCGGTATCTGAAGCTTCCGTTTTCATGCCAGCTTGTGTCGTATGGCTCGGGCGTGGTAGCATCGGTCAGTCCCGAATTCCGCGAGGTCACCGAAAATTACATAAACAAATATCCCGTCGAGCATCTGTTTGAGACGCCGAATCTGCACGTTTTGAACGAGGCTCTGGTGGAGAAGGGACAGAAGATTTGCTTTATGGCCGAGTATTTTCTGCCGGACGTGGATGTTTTGAACCAAAGGACCGTCGAGGACGCCGGTCCCTACAAGATAAAATTGCTGACGCAGGCTGATTTTGCCGACCTATATCTGCCCGAGTGGTCAAATGCGCTTTGCAAGGACAGAGCACAGCTTGACGTGCTCGGTGTGGGCGCATACGATAACGGACGTCTTGTAGGTCTTGCGGGGTGCTCTGCGGATTGCGACTCGATGTGGCAGATAGGTATTGACGTGCTCCCCGAGTATCGCAGGCAGGGAATTGCCGCAGGCTTAACAAGTCGGCTGGCAATCGAGGTATTAAACCGCGGTAAGGTGCCGTTTTACTGCGCCGCTTGGTCTAACGTGAAATCTGTTCGCAATGCCATTAAAAGCGGATTTCGCCCCGCATGGGTGGAGATGACGGCAAAGCCGATTGAGTACGTAGATGGAATGAATAAAAAATGAAAAAGGTTATAGTGATAGGCTGTCCCGGAAGCGGCAAAACGACCTTTGCGGAAAAGCTTAAGGATAAGCTGGGATTGCCCCTATTTTATCTCGATGCGGTCTGGCATAAGCCCGACAGAACGCATATCTCAAGAGAGGATTTTGACGTGCGGCTTGAGGAAATTCTCGGGCTTGATTCGTGGATCATAGACGGTAATTATCAGAGGACTCTAGAGCGCCGCATCCTTGCGTGTGACACCGTTTTTCTCTTCGATCTACCGACGGAGATTTGTATTGAGGGCGCTACCGAAAGGCTTGGTAAAGGGCGATATGATCTACCTTGGATCGATACGGAGCTCGATCCGAATTTCAAAGCGGAGATCGAGAAATTTGCAAGTGAAAATCTCCCCGCGATATACGCGCTGATGGATAAGTACAAGTGTGAAAAAACAGTAGTGATTTTTAAGAGCAGGGAAGAAGCAGATAACTATTTGAAAGACCAATAAAAGAGGAGAACTATTATGAAAAGAGTACTTGATTTTTTAAAGAAGGCAGGAGTATATTATCTTGCAACCGTCGAGGGTGATCAGCCGAGAGTGCGCCCCTTTGGAACGGTAAACGAGTTTGAGGGTAAGCTCTATATACAGACCGGCAAGGTCAAGCCCACGTCAAAGCAGCTCGCGGTAAATCCCAAGGCAGAGATATGCGCCTTCTCGGATGGCGCGTGGATACGCGTGGAGTGTGAGCTTGTTGAAGATGACCGCTATGAAGCTAAGAAATCCATGCTTGACGCATACCCGAATCTGCGCGGAATGTACGACGAGAACGATGGCAACACTCAGGTCTTTTATATGCAGAATGCCATTGCGACATTCTCTGCATTCGGCAAGGAACCCGAGATTATAAAGCTCTGAAAAGTAAACTATAGGTGATATTTATAGCGCATAAGCGCGAAAAACTGCGGGAGTGTAAACATGTTAACTAACGTAAAAAGAAACTTTGGCTTCGGTATGATGAGATTGCCGATGAATGGCGAGGACGTTGACTACGAGCAGGTAAGCAAAATGGTTGACTCATTTATCGAGTCGGGATTTAACTATTTTGATACTGCTCACGGCTATATTGACGGAAAGAGCGAGGTGGCTGTCAGAAGATGCCTTACCGAGCGCTATGACAGAGAAAGCTACGTTTTGGCAAATAAGCTTTCCGAGTGGTTCTTCAAGAGCGAGGAGGAGGTCCTGCCTCTTTTTGAGGAGCAGCTCAGGATATGCGGAGTAGAATATTTTGATTTCTACCTTTTCCACGCCTTGAACCGCAACAGCTACGAAAAGCATAAGGAGTGCAACACCTTCGAGATAGTAAAGAAGCTTCGCGACGAGGGAAGGATTAAGCATATCGCTATGTCCTTCCACGACACGGCAGAGGTGCTCGATCGGATATTGACAGAGCAGACGAGCATAGAGGCGGTCCAGCTCCAGATAAATTATCTTGACTACGATGATCCGGGAGTGCAGAGCAAGGCGTGCTACGACGTCGCGGTAAAGCACGGTAAGAAGGTCATCGTTATGGAGCCCGTCAAGGGCGGCGCTCTGGTTAATCTGCCCGATCCCGCGGTAGCTGAATTTAAGAAGCTTGGTGATGCCGCTCCCGTCTCCTACGCCCTCAGATACGCCGCAAGCTTCCCCGAGGTGTTTATGGTGCTCTCGGGTATGGGAAATATGGAGATGATGGAGTCGAATATCAGGACTATGCATCCCTTCGTGCCGCTTAACGACGGGGAGATAGCTGCTACCGATAAGGCAAGAGAAATCATCCGTCAGTATAAGCAGATACCCTGCACAAAGTGTAGGTATTGCGCAGAGGTCTGCCCGATGAACGTACCCATCGCGGATCTGTTCGCGGTGTATAACGAGTACGCTCTCGCTCATACATCAAGAAGGGAAACGAGAGAGGCGCTTTCCACCTATCCCGTGAAGGCGAGCGACTGTATCGAGTGCGGAAGGTGCGAGGAGATATGCCCTCAGAGCATCGACATACGCGAAAGACTCAAAAAGCTTACGAAGCTGTAATTACCCCACAGATAAAGCGTCAATAAACAAGAAACGCCGCTCGGGGGTTTAAAAAAGATTAAGGCAGAGGTGCAAAAGCGCCTCTGCCTTTAGTAATATAGACTTAAGACAAAAGATATTACTCTTTAGCCTTGAGTAGCAATAGCGGAGGTTGAAAAATGAATATATTTCAAATTAATAGATAAAAAAGTAAAATCGTGTTCCGCTGTACGATACCTTTTGGTCAATTAAGGGGATGAAGGAATATCAGTTAATTTATAAAAAGAGCTTTGTACAAGAGCTTGCCGATATTATTGTAGCTGCAAAGTTGGAGTTTGACGACGAAATTAAAAACATAGTAAATGAAATAACTTGCGATGTTATGAATAATGCAGGAATTCATTTTGGACATCCCTATTATAATAGCGCAACAATGGCGGGTATATATAGAATGACTTTGAAAAGAGTGGCAGAAGAATACGGTGTAGAGTTTCCAATAAAAAAGGAAAACAAGGACGAAGCTGTTTCATCATGGTGGCTACAAGCATAATGGGGTGGCAGGCAAACATTTGAACTTGTGGGCTCTATTACCCCAATGGAAAAAATTACCAATTAAGCAGAAAAATACGCACACATAGCATTAAATTGTACACCTTAGTTTACAATATGCGCGTCTAGCGTTAAATTTTACGCATAGCACAGCGCTAATTGTGGTCAGAAAAAGTGGTCGTTTTCAAATTACGAATTTACAACAAGTGGTCGTAAATTTAGGTGACGTTGGCTGATGCTCTGAGGAGTGTTTTCGCACTCTCAAAAACGCCTTTAAAAGACAAGAAAAAACATAAAAACAAATTAGACAAACCTTAAAAAAGTGTTGCTACGCCTGGAAAAATCCTTTCTCTAGCAGCACTTTTTGCTTTGTTGTATTGTAACAACGAGCGCACTTTTCTAGTCTTTTGTGAAAAATTAATACGCCTAAATCAAAGAAAAGCTCCCACCGAATTTTACCTTAAAACACCGTAAATTCGTAACTTTTTGAAAAAGTACACTAGGGGATTAGAGGTTTCAAGTTCAAGTAAAAACTGCATTTTACACCTCAAAATAGCTAGAAACGTGCGTTGATTACAAAAAACAAAGGAAAATCTGAAAGAACTATGCTAAGTCTTCGTAAAAGCAACGAAAAAATTGCTTTTACACCCCAAAACACTCAGTTTTTAACGTAAATTTGAACTCTAATTGTGGTCAAAAGTGGTCAAATTACATTTTTGTCTTTTTTTACACGTAAAAAACTCCGCAAAAGCAAACTTTTTTCCTATTTTTGCGACTTTATTTTCCTCAAAGTGTTGAAATATCAGTAAATATATGGTATTATATTAATAATATTTATTTATATATGCGCGAGGTGCAAGATGGCTGTTAGTTATAATAAGCTATGGAAACTTCTTATCGACAGAAAAATGAAGAAAAAGGATCTTATCGCTATGTCTGGCGTAAGCAAGTCTACGCTTGCAAAAATGGTCAATGATGAGCACGTATCCACAGAAATGCTTGCAAAGATATGCAAGGCTCTGAATGTGGATATTGGCGACATTGCTGAGATGATTCCCGATGAGAAATAAGGATGCCTGCTTAAACATAATTTCCTTGTATATGCAAGCAGTTGTATAAAATCAAACATACTCGAATTGGATGCTTATTATGAATTACATAGACTTATTTGCTGGTGCAGGCGGACTCTCTGAGGGATTTATTCGTGCAGGTTATGAACCTGTCGCTCATGTCGAAATGAATCCAAACGCATGCTACACATTAAAAACACGTGCCTGTTATCACTTTTTACGTGAAAATGGTGGATTGAATATATATAGGGATTATTTGCGAGGCGATATAACTCGAGATCAATTGTACGAGGCTGTGCCTCAGGGTGTTATTGATAGCGTTATATGCAAAGAAATCAGTAAAAAAACTATTGACGGGATTTTCGCTACAATTGACCAAAGAATAGAAGCACATCCAGAATGGGAAGGTAATGTTGATTTAATCATCGGAGGCCCCCCGTGTCAGGCTTATTCTATTTTGGGAAGAGCTATTAAAAGCGCTAAGGACAGAGAACTAGCTCCGGAAGATATCATGGAAGATCCTCGCAATTTTCTTTATAAGATGTATTGCAGATTCTTAAAGAAATATCACCCTGCGATGTTTGTTTTTGAAAATGTTCCGGGAATTCTTTCGGCTGGTAATGGAAAGTACTTTAAGAACATACAAAAGTATCTTCACCGTTTGGGTTATGAGACAGAAGCAAAGGAACTTAACTCATCGGAGTACGGAGTTCTTCAAAACAGAAAAAGAATCATAATCGTTGGCTGGTTGCATGGAACTGGGCATACATATCCCGACTTAGAGAAGGTTGAGCATAATTACAAAGTAAAAGACCTTTTTTGCGGTTTGCCTGCTCTTGAATCAGGCCAAGAGATAAACGAATATACGCACAATAGACTTGCTAAAACGTACGTTGGTGAGTATGGAATTCGTGAACGCGGTGATATCTTAACACAACACGTAGCAAGACCTCAAATTAACAGAGACAGAGAAATATATCGTAAAACAATTGAGGCTTGGAACAACGGACATACTCGACTGAAATATTCGGAATTACCCACGGAATTAATAACACACAAAAACACCAAGAACTTTTTAGATAGATTCAAGGTGGTTGAAGGTGATTTGTCAGCTTGTCACACTATGATAGCTCACATTTCGAAGGACGGTCATTATTTCATTCACCCAGATATTGAACAAGCAAGATCTCTCTCTGTAAGAGAAGCAGCTCGTGTTCAGTCATTCCCAGATAGCTATTACTTCGAAGGTGGACGTACTGCAGCTTTCACGCAAATAGGAAATGCAGTTCCTCCTTTAATGGCAGAAGCTATTGCCAGAAGTATTAGGAGACAATTTTTACCGGAGGATTAAAATGAGCAATGTATTGATAGAACAATATGCCGTCTTCAAGAAACAATGCCTTGAAGAATCGCCCTATAAGTGCCTGCTTGATTCGGATGTTGACATCAATCCGCATCAGGTTGAGGCGTTTTGTGCTGCAATACAGAGCTTAAAAGATGGCGGTATAGTACTTGCTGACGAAGTTGGACTTGGAAAAACCATAGAAGCCGGACTTGCATTAAAATACGCTATTAAGCAGGGGGCAAAGCGTATATTGCTCGCTATGCCTAACCCACTTCGCAAACAGTGGGAAATAGAGCTTAAAGAGAAATTCGGCATTCACGCTATAATACTCACGCGATACATAGTTGAGCATGATTATTACGAAACTTTGGCGCGGTTAAAAGACAGCCCCCATGTACAGGTTGTTATAACTACTTATGGATATGCCTCAAAGCTTATGAAACGATTCCCCACGGTTAAATGGGATCTGATGGTTATAGATGAGGCACATCACCTGCGTAATGCGTTTAATGGCGCAAAAAGGGCAAAAGAGCTCTATGAAATCTCTCGCGGTATTCCTAAAATCATGCTTACGGCAACTCCGATACAGAATAGCCTCTCGGATATTTACGCAACGGTGTCGTTCGTTGATCAGCGCATATTTGGTAATCAAAAACTGTTCACTAAGCGATATGAAGAGGGAGGCAACTATACAGAGCTCAAAGAAGTGTTGGCTCCGGTTCTACATAGAACACTTCGTCGTGATGTGTCTACCTATATGCAGTTTCCAGAACGCAAATGCTACACCTTTGATTTTGAGCTTTCTATCGATGAGCTGACTCTTTACCAGAGGGTTAACGCATTTCTTAAAAGGGATACTCTTTATAGCCTTCCTACAGCAAACCGTAACATGATAACGCTCGTTATCAGAAAGCTTCTTGCTTCGTCCAGCTTTGCGCTTATTGAAACATTCGAGATTTTGAAAGAACGTCTCGAAAAACTGTACGATGGAACGAAATCTTCTGATGCGCAAGAAGGCTTCGATCTATTCTGGTCATTCCTTGAAGATGAGGTTGACGAAGACCAGTTTAGTAAAGATGATGACGATACCATATATAAGAAAGAGCAAATTCAGAATGAGCTCGATGAAGTAGAGGCAATTATTGAAGTTGCTGAGCGCATCACCAGCAATGCAAAAATGACAAAGCTTATCGAGGCAGTTGCTGCGGCGTTTAAAGAGCAAAAAGACCTTGGCATCGACGAGAAGGTAGTAATCTTCACCGAGTCTAAGCGTACGCAAAAGTATATGCGCAGAGAGCTTCTCGCGGAAGGATACTCTGAAGAGGATATTCTGCTCTTCAACGGAGAGATGACCGATGAGCTATCTAAAGAAATCTACAAGACTTGGCAGATAAAGAATTTCGGCAAAACCAATTATGGACGCGACGTAGAGTTTAAGCACGCAATAATGGATTACTTCAAAAACAACGCAAAGATTTTGATATTGACCGATGCAGGTTCCGAAGGTTTGAATTTGCAGTTTTGCAATACTGTTGTAAACTATGATTTGCCGTGGAACCCTCAGAAGATAGAGCAGAGAATTGGTAGATGTCACAGATACGGTCAGAAAAACACTGTATTTGTAATGAATTTCTTAAACAGAAATAACGAAGCGGACAAGCGTGTTTACGATATTCTGAGGAGAAAATTCGAGCTTTTCGAAGGTGTGTTTGGCGCATCGGACGTTGCACTCGGCGCTCTTGATAATGGAGTTAACTTCGAAAAGAAAATTTTGCAGATATATCAGACTTGTAGCGTTTATAGAGAGTTCAAGCGAGAGTTTGATAATCTTGATAGATCTCTCGATAAGATTGCGCGTGCCAAAGTTTCAAAGCTTCGCGATATTCTGAACACTTCTTCCTCGGAAAAAGCGGATACCTTCGCTGATTTGAAGGCTGAGATAGATGCATATTGCGAAGAGCGCGAAACATGGGATAAAGTTAAGGCGACGACTATTGATATACGTCCCGGCAAAATACCTTGCGAGAATTATCGCAAGGAAAATATCCTTGGTGATATTCACGGATTCATTTTGATAGGCGCCTTTACCGATTGTAGAAACATTCTAGCTCCCGCACTCTTCATTTTCGATGAGTTCGGAAGGAAGATAAATAAAACAGAAGGGGAAGTGCTTCGCATTTTGAAGTCTCTGCCTCGTACACCAGATTTGTATTATCTTGCTGAGGAACGAACTGGTGATGCGTATGATAGAGCTGTATCATTTGCCGAGGGGGAGATGCATGCAGAATATAAGTCGAAGGTTGCAGCGGATGTTATACGCTTTAGAAAGAAGATTACAAACTGGGCGGACATACGCAAAGCACAGCTTAATCTTGAAATTTCTGAGACATCTGAGGATATACGTACTCTTGAGTTTGAGTGTTCTCAGGTGAAGGATTTCTTGCATAAAATCGACATCAAAAAGAAGATTGACGGCAAGAAAAAAGATTTAGAGAAGCTACAGAGAACATATCACCAAAAGGTTAGTGCTATCGAAGAGGAAGCCTCAAAGGAAATTGAAGCCTACATAAAGTCGGTTGAAATTACGCCTCTTTTGATGGTAAAAGCTATGGTTAAATTTTAAGGAGACAACATGTATTTCAACAGAATAGAAATCAAAAACTACGGTTGTATTAAAAATTTTGAGTATCAGTTTAGATTCGATTCTAACGGGAATCCGATTCCTTGTGTTCTTATAGGAGAGAACGGTAAGGGAAAAACTTTGGTATTGGCAAATTTGGTTGATAGTTTGGTCGAATTTAAGAGATCTGTTTACGGAGAACATATTCAAGAGACAAATGAACATAAATACTTCAAGATTGGTAGTCAAAACTATATCAATTCGAATGCAACATTTTCTCGTGTAGTGGTCGAAATGGATTTCAAAGGTCAAAAAAACAGATTGATAGATATTATGTCTAAAAATCCGAAGCAGAATATATCGCTGTTTCAGTCTAACGAGATTAAAAACGCCGAAAAATTCAAAATAGATGGATTTTCTAAAAAGGTTGAGTGTGCACTCAAGAAAAATGATTTTGCGGAATTTGTGTCTTTGTATTTCCCCGTGGATAGGTACTATTATCCCATGTGGTTTAATAAAGGAAATCAAAATTTATATCACACAGACGAAATTACAGATATTAATTCTTCTGAGTCTAATATCGTAAAATCCAACTTGTTAAAAGAAATTAAAGAATGGCTTACCGAAATATTTTTAGATAAGACTGTACAGCAGTTACAGATTAATAATGATGAAAGTGTTCCTGAAATACTTAGAGGAAAGACGGTACTTATCCCTCAAGAAAATGCTATGCAGCGCGTAATTTCGCGTATTTTTAGTGTTGTTAAGGGCGTTCCGGTAAATTCTCCAACTGGAATAAGCAGAAAAAGCAAGATGTTAAGTTTCTCAAGTTCGGTTTCATCTTGTAATGATATTTCCCAGCTTTCAGATGGTGAGATGAATTTGGTTTGCATGGCGTTGTCAATAGTCAAGGAATGGGATATTCACCACAACGCTGAAAACTTGTCGGAAATAACAGGCACGGTAATTATAGATGAAGTAGATGCAGGTTTACATATTGATTTTGCATACAGAGCGCTTCCTCAACTTATGAAACTTTTTCCCAAAGTGCAGTTTATTTTGACCTCACATTCTCCGTTCTTCTTAAGTGGATTGGTTAAAGAATATGGAGAAAATGTTGATATACTTATGATGCCTGATGGATTGAGAATTACAGATCTTTCCGCATTTGGCGAGATGAAAAAGGCTCAGGATTTGTTTGTTGAAAGTGTTGAAGAATTACGTCAGAAACAAGAAACGCTAGTAAAAGAATTGGCGGATCTAAAAGCAAAAAGCGGGAAGGTTTTGATTTATACCGAGGGAGAGACCGATGTTATTTTGTTGGAGAAAGCTATTTCAAAATTGGATATTACGGACTTAGGAGTGGAGTTTATTACGGCAAGTACAAAAGATGGCAAGCACAGTGATTCTGTGTTGAAAACTTTATTGGAGAATTTGCAATCCAACGGCGATGTGCAAGACAATATTGTTATTGGTATGTTTGATAGAGATGCCAAGGACCCCATAAAGTTCAAGTGCGAAGATGGCGTAGATAGAGTTGTTAACAACGAAACGTTTGTTAAGTTGGGGTCTAAACTATATGCTTTCGCTATACCGGTACCTCACAATAGACCCGAAGTAAATCAAATTTCAATAGAGCACTACTTTACGGATAATGAGATTAAAACATTGACTGATAGTGGTCAACGCTTGTTTATGGCAAACGAGTTCTATAAAAGTGGAAATCATGTAGATCCGGAGCAGCATTACAATTACAGATTCATAAGCAAGCTGTATGGTACAATTAAGATAATTGAACATCAAACAAATGACTATGTTACGGATTTGGAAGGTAACGGAGATTATAGTTTGTCAAAATCTAGATTTGCTAACAATGTCAAGGATGATGTAAAGGGATTTGATAATTTTGATTTTTCAGAGTTTAATAAGATTTTTGATATAGTTAGAAGCGTATTGTCTGGAGAAGGAGTTTTGCCATGCAAAAAACAGGAAAGTTAGAATTAACGTGGGTTGGCAAGTACGATGAAGTTGTCGTTGAGCCGCGTATATTGATAGAAGATCCAAGCAAGTCCTATGGCGATCCGAATAGTGAAAATATGCTTATCCATGGTGATAATCTTATTGCATTGCAGGCATTACAACAGGATTATGCAGGGAAGATAAAGTGCATTTACATTGATCCTCCATACAACACCGGTAGTGCATTTGAGTATTACGATGACGGGCTGGAGCATAGTGTGTGGTTATCAATGATGAAACCTAGACTGCAGCTATTATATTCTCTTTTGCGCGATGATGGCTATATTTTTGTTCAGATTGATGACAATGAACATGCTTATTTAAAAATCTTAATGGACGAGGTGTTTGGAAGAAATAATTTTGTTAATGAAATCATCTGGAAACGAAAAGGGGGAAGCGTTAATCCTAGTGTGAAATTAAACAACAATGTAGACTATATTCTGTTGTATCAAAAAAGCAACAAAGCAGCCATAAATTTGATATACACTTTAGATGATGAGGATACTCAACGCTATATAAAAGAAAGATTTACTAGTGTAGATGAGAATGGAAGAAGGTATCAAGCTAGTCCGATTATTAGCCCCTCGTATAGCCCGTCATTAATATACGATTATAAGGGATACAAGTCGCCGCCTAATGGTTGGTCGTTGTCTAGAGAAAAAATGGAAGAGTTTGATCGCGAGGGACGGCTATATTTTCCTGCTGACAAAACAAAAAGAATAAGACGGAAACAATTTTTGGACGAATATAAAGGGCAACCAATAGGTAATCTTTGGACGGACATATATGTTATAAATTCTATGTCAAATGAGAGAACGGGATTTGATGGTGGACAAAAACCAGAAAAATTAATAGAGCGTGTTTTAAAATTAGCAACTAATCCCGGTGATATAGTTTTGGATTCCTTTTTGGGGTCAGGAACTACGGCAGCTGTCGCGCACAAGATGGGCAGAAAATATATCGGTATAGAAATGGGAGACCACTGTTATACACATTGTAAAGTTAGACTTGATAAGGTTGTTGATGGGGAACCAGGCGGCATTTCCAAATCTGTAAATTGGCAAGGTGGTGGCGGATACAAATTCTACGAGCTTGCACCCAGTTTGCTTGTTAAGAATCCTGTTTTGCCTGTATATCAGATTAACCCCGAATATAATTTCGAGATGCTTTGCGAAGCTATCTGTAAGATTGAGGGCTTCCGCTACAAAGTTGATGGTGTATATCATGGATTCTCCTCCGAAAAGAGATTTATCCATATCACCAAAGAATTTATCAATGCCGAGTATATCAAGACTGTTGCAGCTACACTTGGCGAAGATCAGTCGCTCTTGATATACGGCACAAAAATTCAGTCGGGACTTAGACTTCCTGACAATATTGAAGTTAAGAAAATCCCGAAGGATCTTCTTGAAAAATGCACATTTGAAAGTGAGGTAAGATAAAATGGCAGATATGGTTAATAAAATCGGCTATGCCATGAGTTTGCGCGATCCGCAAAAAGAAGCGCTCTCTTACCTTGCGGCAATTTCCGAAAATTGCGATTACAAAAACCAGAGCAAAAGCGAAATAGAAGCGATTGCAACAGAGCACTGCGAAGGTGGACAAACTATCAAGGTTGCAAAGGAATTCGATTTTCCGTCCTTCTGCTTCGATATGGCAACCGGTATCGGTAAAACTCGCCTTATGGGTGCAGCTATTTACTATCTTTACAAGACTAAGGGTTATCGTCACTTCTTCATCTTAGCACCTGGAAACACCATTTATGATAAGCTTCGCAAAGAGGCTCATCCCAGCCATCCCAAGTACATATTCAAAGGACTTGAGGCGGAGATGGGTGTTCCGCGTGTATTTGATGGCGAGAACTATACGCAGTACCGTCAGCAGCAGTTTGAGATAGAGAAGACCTCTAAAATACAGCTCTTCATCTTCAACATCAGCAAGATTTTCACTCGTGGTGATGTTCAGTTTAAGTTCCATAAATTCCAAGAAATGCTTGGAGCTTCCTTTGCTGATATTCTCGCAGGATTTGACGACCTTGTTATCTGTATGGACGAGGCGCATCGTTACTATGCACCGCAGTCGATGAAAGCGATCAACTACTTGAAGCCTGTACTTGGCCTTGAGTTTACTGCTACGCCTAAAGATACCAACAGAAACATTATTTACACTTACGACCTTGCAAAAGGTGCAGGCAAGTATTTGAAGATTCCTGTCGTTATGGGTAGAACCAACACGGCCGGATACTCTGCTGATGATATTGAAGAGATGAAGATCAAAGATGGTCTTGCTCTTCACGAGAACCGCAAGAACGTTGTTCGTCAGTATTGTGCTGATAATGGGCTTGAATATGTAAAGCCTATTGTTCTTATTGCATGTAAAGACACTGAGCATGCAAAGAAAGTTCGTGCGTTGATAGACAGCGATGCTTTCTATGGTGGTAAGTATCGCGGCAAGGTTATTGAGATTCACTCTAATATGACCGGAGAAGAGAGTGAAGAGAACATCAAGAAGCTGCTTTCTATCGAGAGCAATCAAAATCCGATAGAGATAGTTTTGCATGTTTACAAGCTCAAAGAGGGCTGGGATGTAAACAATCTCTTTACAATTATCCCTCTCAACGCAGCTAAGAGTGATATTCTTGCTCTTCAAACAATTGGTAGAGGTCTTAGACTCCCGTTCGGTTTCATTACCGGAAATGAGGATATCGATACGCTTGACATCGTTGCTCACGATCACTATCGCGAGCTTATAGACGAGGTTAAGAATAGTGATGTGTTCCGTCATAGAAACCTTGATGAGAGGGATGTTGAGGAAACGCAAAGCATACAGATAACAGGTATTTTTGATGATCACGAAGCAACGCTTCTTGATTCGCTTTTCAAGGATGCCGATATGACCGCGCTAAGATCAAACGATACCAAGACGCAGGATGATTTTATCGCTCAGTACGTAGATGCTTTTGTGGCTCCCAAAAAGAGTCCTAAAAAGCAGGATGACGGAGCTTCAAATCAGCTTTCGCTCTTCGACTTTGTAGATGATACTCCTGTGGTAGAAGATAAACCCGTAAGTGAAACAACTACACCTAGCAGTAGTGTTACTTTAGAGAAGACAGTTGTTAAGACTGAGATAACTGCGAAAATCAAGGAGTTTATCAACAAGGCTATAGCTGTACCTAAGATAGCTATTCATATAAGCTCGACGTTCACTGCTAAACCGTTTGTTGTCAAGAGAACAATTAGCGACTTCGACATCGCTGCGTCAAAAATTGAACGTTTCGACACGATAAACAAGCAGATGCTCGATTCGTTTGATGCTGAGATTCTTGAAGTAGATGATGCTCTTAACACCTTAGCATGTATGCTCATAGATACGATAAGCGAGCTTTCTTATGATGATGCTGAACTCGTTATTGATATTGTTAGCCAGTATCTTGATACGATTGACGGTTCTGAAGAAGATAAGCGTAAAATAGTACGACGTTACGCAGCTGTAATTGTTGAAGATCTTAGAAAACAGATATATGCAAATGCAGAAATAAACAATAGATACGTATGTACACTTGATGCAAATACTATCGTTTTCAAATCCTTCATCAAGAACGCGAAGAAGGACGGAAAAGTTCAGTTCAATAGACCTTTCACCGATAAGAAGAATATTAAGAAATATCTCTTCACCGGATATAAAAAGGCATACTATCCCGAAAACGCTTTTGATAGCGACACAGAACGTTTGTTCTCAATCAACTTGGAAGAGGACAATGAAGTTATCAGGTGGATAAAGCCGCCTCTCAATCAGCTCGGTATATTCTGGCAAGCTGGACAGCAGTACACACCAGATTTTCTTGTAGAAACTAAGACCGGAAAGTATATGATTGAGGTAAAGGCTTCTAGCGAAGCGGAAGATAAAGACGTTTTAGCAAAGGCAAAAGAGGGAATGAATTGGTGCCATCATGCATCAATGATAGATCCCGATAAAAAGAAGTGGGAATATCGCTTAATAACCGACAACAATATTGCTGTTGGTAACACGTTTAATTACACAATAGGAACAGCTAAGATTATTTCGGAGGATTAAAATGGACAGAGTCGAATATGCGAGAATTAGGCAAAGAATAATTGATGCGCTAAAGACTGATTTAATAGGCCCGATGGCAAAAGATGAGGTAATGGATGAAAGCCCGGTTTTTGCATATTTGACTGGCATGCTCTTTCCGCGCACAATGGATGAGTTGACGCTAGAGGCATTAACAGATGTTAACTCATCCGAGGATGCGTTTTCTGAAGATGACGATTACACGCCTCCGCCGGATGAAGATGATAACGATCCGGTGTCTTCTACGAAGTTTAAAAAGCAGTCTTCCATAGGTATGAGCTTTTATGTGAAATCTTCGGAAGAGAACATCAAGTTTAGAGTTCGCTGGGGTGATTATCATAAGTTTACTGAAGCTCAAATGAAGGCTGATGGAACTGAAAAGGCTGTTGTTAGATATCAGAGAGAGGATCAAGAGGCCTTTGTAGATGTTGATTTAAATAGCTTCGCCCGCTCCGCTGATTACTTGATACCGGTAGACTCTAATGTTAAGCTTCACATCACAAAAATGAAGCTTAAGACCTCTTATACCCTTGTAACTGCGTATGTTATAAATGAGCGTCCGCAGTCTGAGGACATTGCTTCGGTTATGTTCCAGGTAGAATTAGCTGCAATAGCTAATGGCGAAGAAGGTATGTTTATGGCAGAGCATATTTGCCGTGAAATCCTTGAGGTTGACGAGTTTTACTATGAGCAGCGTCCTGTCTTTGGTAGAGGCCGCGGATGCGCTGTTGTATGGGAAAGTGATAATAATCAGGCAGCTAAGGTGGTTTCTACCGCGTTCATTCCGGAATACGAATTCCCCGGAGTAAGCGCGGCACTCGAAGGCTTTGATAAGTTCTACTTTTCAATGCGTCTGCTCGGACAGGTTAATAAGAGAGACGTAATATTTGAAAGATTAAATGTTTTGGCATCCTCATATGAAAAGTGGATCAATGAGAAATTGATTCAAAACGAGAAGATGCAGAATCCTTCGTTTGCCGAGAAAATTGGTAACAAAGTTATAAGCAAGTGCGTGGATTCTCTCAATCGAATCAAAGAGGGAATTGCGCTTATCGAAAACAACGAGAGAGCATATACCGCGTTTTGCTTTATGAATAGAGTAATGATATTGCAGCGCGCAATAGGCAATTATTCTAAAAAGCATTCACAAGGCAAAGAGTGCGCATTTGTAGATTTCTTGGATCCGCATAAAGAGGATAATGAGTTTGGCTGGAGACCTTTCCAGATAGCCTTCATCTTAATGAACATCTCTGGAATTGTTAACCCTCTTCATAGAGATAGAAATAACGTAGATTTGCTGTATTTCCCCACGGGTGGTGGTAAGACAGAGGCATATCTTGGACTTATTGCTTTCGTTATTGCTAACCGTAGATTACAGGTCGGAAATTCAGATGGTTATAATCGTGATGGTGGAGTAACAGCAATACTTAGATATACACTTCGTTTACTCACAACTCAGCAGCGTGATAGATTGACAAAAATGATTCTCGCGGCAGAAATGGTGAGAGAAAAGGAAGCTCCTAAATTCGGCAACGAGCCTATCTCTATAGGCTTCTGGGTTGGAGGGGGTGTAACTCCTAATAGCTTCGACGAATTTAGAGAGTCGGAAGACAATCCCGAGGCAGCAAGCAGTAAAAAGCGCCTTCTTCGTAAGCAGATTTTAAACTGTCCGTTCTGTGGTGAAAAACTGGTTGATGGAAAAGGAAATGCTATAAACGACGACTTCTTCGAGTTTGATGTCGATAAACATGAAGTTAGAATTTATTGCGTTAATAACGATTGCAGATATTACAAATATAAAAATGGCAGAAACATCCCTGTTTACCTTGTAGATGAAGAGATTTACGGTAAATGTCCTACTGTAATTTTGGCTACGGTAGATAAGTTCGCAAAGTTGCCGTGGGATGTGCAAACCAACACTTTGTTTGGAAGAGTAGACAGAAAGTGTTCTATACACGGATACATAGCAAGCGGCAAGAAGCATGCGCTTACTCACAATGGAATGAGAACTTGCCAACCGGTTAAAATGTTCGCACCTCCGGAATTGATAGTTCAGGACGAGCTTCATCTTATAACCGGACCTTTAGGTACTATTTACGGTGCATATGAGACGCTTATAGAGAATCTATGTACATACAAAATTGGCAACGAGGTTATTCATCCGAAATATGTAGTATCAACAGCGACTATTAAAAACGCGGATGAGCAAGTCAAGAGCCTTTATGGACGCAGAAGAATGTCACAGTTCCCGGCAAATGGTTTTGAGATTGGTGACAGCTTCTTTATCAGAGAGATACCGGTTAAAGAAGATCCGTTTAGAAAGTACGTGGGTATTTGCGCAAACGGTCAATCTATAATCACGACGACTCTAAGAATATATTCCATCATTTTGCAAACTGCGTTTGCTCTTTCAAAAGAAGAGGGATTAAGAGAGTACGTTGATCCATATTACACGCTAGTAGGATACTTTAACAGTATAAGAGAGCTTGGTGGTACAGTAAGACTTTTGCAGGACGACATTCCCAAGAGAATAAACCGTATCAAGAAGAAATACGGCTATGCACAATATAGACCTCTTCATAGACGCATTGAAATAACGTCTCGAGTTCCTTCATCTAAAATCGCAGAGTTACTCAACGAGTTGGAAGTCCCTTGTTCCAATGACCAGTGTCTTGATACTGCTATTGCAACCAATATGATAGCGGTTGGTATGGACGTTAATAGACTGGGACTTATGGTTGTTAGAGGACAACCTAAGCAGAATTCGGAGTATATTCAGGCAACGAGCCGTATAGGTCGTACTTATCCGGGTTTGGTATTCACTATATACAACCCATATCGTCCGAGAGACCTTTCTCATTATGAGAACTTTAGTGGATATCACTCTCAGCTTTATAGATACGTAGAGGGAACTACAGCAACTCCGTTCTCGGCACGTGCGAGAGACAGAGTTTTACACGCACTTGTAGTTGCTGCTATAAGACTTAAGTATAAAGAGTTTGCAGAAGAAGATAAAGCTAATGACATTGCTGATATAACAGATGAGCAGTTGGCTGAAGTTAAAGCGCTTATTCTGAAAAAGTTGATGATAGCTAAACCTTCGGCGCGCGAAGATGCTGAACGAGAGATTGACGATTTTATTTTCGATTGGAAGACGCGTGCGGCACGTAGAAAGCAGCTCTTCTATCGTGGAACAACAAACGACGAGAAGACGAATCTTCTCAGATTCTACAATGACGTGAATGAGGGAGAAGGACTTCCTACGCTTTCGTCGATGAGAGAAGTAGAGAATTCGTCGCAACTGTATTACTATTCGGAGGATTAAAATGGCAGGTTTTGTTTACAAAGTAGGAGAAATACGCCCTAATCAGCTAATTACCACATTTGGTCCCGGAGCCATTCTTGATGCAGTAAAAGACTCCGTAACAGTATTAGATACAAACTACTGGAACGTTAAGGGCAAGAAAATCGCAGACGGCAGACTTGCTTCGTATCTTGGCGTTAATTGTTTTTACATGCCACGAACTTCTAAAGGTTTTGATTTACCCGTATGCTCTTTTCCTTATATGCACGTTTGTCCCAACCCCAAATGTGGTAGAATTTTTGACGTAAGAGATAACTTTGAATCAGACAAGTTTGCAAGATTTGGAGCAACATGCCCAGCGTGCAATAAACCTGCGTACCCGTCGAGATTTATAGTAACTTGCGAACAGGGACATATGGATGATTTCCCATATCGTTTGTGGGTGCATAGAGGGAAAACTGATTGCAAAGCTCCTATGAGGATGTTCTCGACAGGTAACACTTCTACACTTGCAGATATGTGGATTCAGTGCGATTGTGGTGAGAAAAGAAGTATGAGTGGGGCTACGCAAAAAGAGTTAATCAACGAGTTGTGCTCCTGTAGCGGAAACTTCCCGTTTAGACCAAATAGCAAGAGAGATAGAGATTGTCGTTGTCAGGTCAATCCCTCGCAAAGAGGAGCTTCTAACGTTTATTTTCCCGTTATAAGAAGTGCTATTTCGATCCCCCCGTGGATTGATCCAATCTTTAATTTAATTGATGAGCACATGCGTATAATCGAGGCGTTTGAACAGGCTTATGGAGAAGATGGAATAACCAACGCGTACAATCTGTATTTCCGTGCCTTCCCCCGCGAAGAATTTGATGCAGCGTTAAAAAAGAGACGCGAGAACATCAAAGAATTCAATGAAATTAAGCAAATGGAATACAACGCTATTACTCATCATAATGATCCGGTTTATCAGCGCAACAAGAAGCATTTTCTTGCTGAAGAAGATCCGCTACCCGAAGAGCTTAAGCCGTACTTCTCGAGAATTATTCGTATAACACGGTTAAGAGAGGTTATGGTGTTGCTCGGTCACACGAGAGTATCTGCGCCTGATCCGGATACCGATGCAGATAAACAGCCTAACATTGTATATCTACATAAAGGCAAGGATGAAAAATGGCTTCCTGCTGCAGAGATACACGGAGAGGGCATCTTCATAGAATTCAATAAGGATTCTATTGAAAAGTGGATAAATGCAAGCGGTGTAAAAGAGCTCTCCAAGCTATATGAGAAGAGCTACAATGAGTATTGCGAATCTCGTCAGTGGTCGGTTAACCTTCCGAGAAATGCAAAGTATGTAATGATGCATACCTTTGCTCATTTGCTTATCAAGGAAATGGCTATGTTCTCGGGTTACTCATCTGCTTCAATAAAAGAGAGAATTTACTGCAGCGATAAAATGTCAGGTATACTATTATATACCGGAAGTTCTGATAAAGAAGGTTCTCTTGGCGGCTTGGTAGAGCTTGGTGAAATCAGCAAAATTATAAAACTGATGACAAGCGCTTTTGAGAATGCTTTAATTTGTACGAATGATCCCGAGTGTTCCTCACATGTTCCTAATGGTGATGCTCTTAACGGCTCTGCTTGCCACTCTTGCTGTATGATTTCCGAGACAGCTTGCGAGAACGGAAACCGTATGCTAGATAGAGGACTTGTTGTGCCGCTAGAAAACAAAGAACGTAATTCTTATTTCAGGGAGTTAGTAGTTAAGTTATGTCAACTGGAAACATGATGTTTGATATGTTGCTTGAAGAGGTTAAACCTTATGCCTTTTCAAGCAACATGGAAGACATACCTTTTGAAGAAATTACACCGATTGTACACAGAATTTTTCCGTCTGTATCAGAAAAAGATGCAGAAAAAATTATTAGTATGTTAATATCGGTTATCAAGAGCGAGAAAAAAGAAAAAATCGATTTGACTATAACGGCACCGATTACAAGCGGTATTAAAGTAAGGCAAAATCAAACTATAGTAAAGGAATTGTTATCTTCTGCCGAAAAGAGCATATTGATAACAGGATACTCTATGTCGGAATATTTTGCTGAACTGCTGGATCTGATAATCCAAAAAAGTCAGAGGGGAATTTTGTGTCAAATTTATCTTAATCAAGCCGAAAAACAAATGTATCTTGATAAGTTGATGCGATATAAAGGAAGATTTTTGAACGTTTACGATTACCAGAATTCTGAAGATAAAATGGCAGCCTTGCATGCCAAGGTAATATGTGTGGATGGTTATAAAAGCCTAATATCATCTGCCAATCTATCCTATCACGGATTAGAAGGAAATATAGAGTTAGGAACTGTTATAGAATCAGAGCGTATCGGAAAGCAACTTACAGATGCTTTTAAAGAACTAAGATTTAAAAAGATATTCGTCGAGCTCTAATAAGGAGATTTTTATTATGACTAAAGAAATGCTTCCGGATTTATTATATGGTGTTTTAAGAGATATGGGTGGTCATGGCTCAATTATCGGTATTTGCAAGCGTTTTTGGAGCAAATACGAAAACGAGCTTAAGAATTCTGGTGACCTGTTCTATACATGGCAATATGATATTAGATGGGCAGCTACCGCTCTAAGAAAAACAGGACGTATGAAGGATGCCAACTTGTCTCCGAGCGGTGTTTGGGAAATTATATGACTGAAGTAGTAGCAGCAGCCCTTGTGTGGAATGGCGATAAGTTTATGATCTGCCAACGCCCAGCACACAAAGCGAGAGGTCTCCTTTGGGAGTTTGTTGGCGGCAAGGTCGAACGAGGCGAAACAAAAGAACAAGCTCTTATCCGCGAGTGCAGAGAAGAGCTTGCTATAACTCTTAATGTTGGCGACATGTTCATGGATGTTACGCACGAATACTCTGACATAACAGTGCATCTGACATTGTTCAATGCCACTATAGCCGAGGGAGAACCACAGAAACTCGAACATAACGATATCAAATGGATCACTCCAAGTGAAATACAAAATTACGAGTTCTGCCCAGCAGACGAAGAAATATTAAAGAAAATAATTGAAACAAGAGGTTAAGCAATGAAAGGTTCAGAACAACGCTTAGTAGAGTATATGGACGGAGCAAAAAAGCGCTTTGTAATTCCTGTGTACCAGAGAAACTACGACTGGAAGATGGAGAACTGCAAGCAGCTTTTTGACGATCTCGTCAAAATCATCAGAAACGGAAGAAAGAGCCATTTCTTTGGCAGTATTGTTTCTGTGTATAATCCCGATGGTCGTAATTCTGAATATCTGATCATTGATGGACAGCAGCGCCTT
>JAFTKM010000027.1 GCA_017453245.1 Clostridia bacterium | reverse complement strand
TGCATTTTGCATTTTTCATTTTGCATTTCTTCCCTCCCCCTATTGACAAATCATTTACAATATGCTATAATACCTACTGTATATGCTTTTTGCATAATTTTTACGGAGGACATTATGGACGACGGCGACGGGGAAACTTGTCATAGTATGAAGAAAATACGTGTTTGTCAGGCTTAGCCACTCGGGGGAGTTGGTTACGCCTTTTTTTGCTGCTCTCGGGCAGGCAAGATCCGAGCTTATTCATACCTATTTTCCATTGGTCTTCTCATTTTTAATTAGTTAATAAAATAAAAAATAATACATATCTGAAAGGAATTTATTCCTCGTAAAGAGGGAAAATCAAAACTTATGTTAATCATTATTCTACTCTGCGTTGTGATGTCCGCTTACTTCTCCGCCACGGAGACAGCCTTCACCACCTTCAACAGAATCAGAGTCAAAAATCTCGCGGAAAAGGGCAACAAGAGAGCCGCTCGCGCGCTTGAGCTCGCCGAGAACTACGATAAGCTCATCTCCACGATACTTATCGGTAACAACATTGTAAACATACTTGCGTCCTCGCTTGCAACCTTGTTCTTTACAGACCTTCTGAAGAATGGCTCCGCGGCGCAGTTCGCAACAACAATATCCACCGCTGTGATGACTATACTTATCCTCACCTTTGGAGAAATCTCACCGAAGACAATAGCTAAGCAGTCACCCGACAAGTTCGTGCTCTTCTCTACCCCGATAATCGCGGTGGTTGTCAAGCTGCTCACTCCCCTTTCCTTCATCTTCAAGCAACTGCAGAATCTGCTTTCGAGAATCTTCAAATCCGATGATGATCAGGGCATGACCGAAGAGGAGCTCATCTCCATCATCGAGGAGGCGGCTGAGGAGGGCGACCTTGACGAGGAGGAAAGCACTCTTATCAAGTCGGCAATCGAGTTCAACGAGCTCGAGGTAGGCGACATCTTCACCCCCCGTATCGACATCACCGCCGTACGCTCCGATATAAGCAAGGAGGATATGGCGAAGGTCTTCACCGAGTCGGGCTACTCCCGTATTCCGATCTACGATGACGATCTCGATAACATACACGGCATAGTTTACTACAAGGACTTCTTCTCCGACGCACACACAACCGAGATACCGATCTCGGAGATCATAAAGCCGGTTATGTACGTCACCAAGACACAGAAGATAAACGACGTCCTCAAGGATCTGCAGGAAAAGCAGATGCATATGGCAATCGTTACAGACGAGTACGGCTCGACTGCGGGTATCGTTACTCTCGAGGATATTCTCGAGGAGATAGTAGGCGAGATCTGGGATGAGCACGACGAGATCATCGAGGAGATCAAGGAGATTGGCGAGGGCGAATATATCGTCTCCGGCAGAGCTAACCTTGATAAGCTCTTTGAGGAGCTTGAGATAGATCTTGACGAGGAGCTCGACGCAATGACCGTCAACGGTTGGGCAATGAGTATTCTTGACAGAATCCCCGAGGAGGGCGACTCCTTCGAGGAGCTTGGCCTCACCGTAAAGGTGCTTAAGATGGACGGCCGCCGCATTGAGGATCTCCACATTCTCGACAACAGAACTACCGAATCCGACGAGGATGAGGAAGATGAAAAGGACGAGA
The DNA here is from genome assembly GCA_017453245.1 of Clostridia bacterium. Taxonomy (GTDB): domain Bacteria; phylum Bacillota; class Clostridia; order Oscillospirales; family CAG-272; genus UBA1740. The sequence continues at coordinate 2,083 of JAFTKM010000027.1, read as the reverse complement.
ATGACGACTGATTTGCAAACTGACAGTTAGCATTTTAATATAAAAACGCAAGATAGATACAAGGTCTTTTATCAAGGCTCTGTTATCCGTCTTGCGTTTTTTTGTATATACATTTCACATTAATTATAGCGAGATCTCGACACTCTGTGTCGCCCTGCGGGTTACTACCACGTGTCGTTGTCCACTTCGTGTCCTTGGTACTTTGTACCTGATCACCTAATGGTGATCCGACACGTAGCAATCTGCGTGTGTCTCGCTTGTGCAAGCACAGACTCGCTTACACTTGATTATCTGACTCCGTGCTTACGCACTACGCGTGTCATCCTGAGCGAAGTCGAAGTTTTGCTCCGGTGAGGAGCAAAACCGAGGAGCGTAGCGACGAAGGGATCTAGTATAAGTCTGATGACGGCTTCCTTAGCTACTGTTTTCTTAGATAGTTATCGTGTTAGCCAAAGTAGATCCCGACACTCTGTGTCGCCCTGCGGGTGCGACTCCGTGCTTACGCACTCCGCTCAGGATGACACCCTGTCCCGCTTCGTTCTTAATTATACCTTTACGGACCGTCGGGTAGAGAATCAGGACACCCACCCAACCTTCCCCTTTAGGTAGCGCAGCGGCCTGAGAGTGTTAGAAAACGATTAATAATCGTTTTCCCTCGAAGGAGACCGAGCCGAAGCGAGACAGGTGGCACGAGCTTTGCGAGTGACGGATGAGGTTGCGATACGCTAACATTTTAAAACCTCATCCACCACTCTGTGGTCCCCCTTCCCCAAAGGGGAAGGTTTAGACACTTCCTTCCTCGTCCTTAATTCCGCATTCCGCATTTACGGGACGTCGTGGCGCCATCCCCTACCATTCATTCTCATCCTCGCCGAGCGAGGATATCATCTACCAAAGGTAGATATCATACGGTAAAAGACATTTGACCGTATATCATCCGACACCGTCGGATATCATTGGCGCCCCGCGCCCTGTGCCTCGTTCTTCACTTCGCGCTTGGCGCTTCGCATTTCGCATTTGCGGCTTTGCCGCATATACTGCTATTAGTGACTAAAAGGCAGGATATAAAATGAAAATTGTTTTACTTTGTGCGCTTGGAGTTGGCGGAGCGACTGTGCTCGGCGCTATACTCGGCTTTATATTCAAGAATCTGACTCATCGATTTTCAGACGTTGTGCTCGCTTTTGCGGCGGGGGTGATGCTCGCCTCGGCGGTTATCGGGCTTATCATTCCATCACTTGAGGGCGGCGGTAAGCTCTGTGTATTAACGACCGTCGCAGGGATATTTGTCGGTGCGCTCTCCCTTAACCTTATAGATAAGCTAGTGCCGCATCTGCACAAATTTGTTGAGGCGGGTGATGTCCCCGAGGCGCTGAGGCTAAGGCGCGTTATGCTCTTTGTCACGGCGATCGCTATGCATAACCTACCCGAAGGAATAGCGGCGGGCGTTGGCTTTGGCTCGGGAGATATATCCTCAGCGATACTTATAGCGGGCGGAATTGCCCTGCAAAACATCCCTGAGGGTATGGTAATTATCGCGCCGATGCTCTCCGTCGGTGTAAAACCATCAAAAACGCTTCTTATCGCTCTCGGTACAGGACTTATCGAGGTCCTCGGCACCTTTATCGGCTATTATGCGGTAACGCTCGCTTCCTTTATTCTCCCCTTCGCTCTCGCCTTTGCGGGCGGTACAATGCTGTATATCATCAGCGACGAGATAATCCCCGACACTCACGCCGACGGCGCAGAAAACGGCGCTACCTACGCCCTTCTCGCAGGCTTTTCACTCATACTCCTCTTCGACTCGTTTTTATAAAAATCCGACGAAGTAGGTCTTCATCCTCGCCGTGCGAGGACTTCATCGCGCAGCGACTTTATCCGCAAAGCGGATTTAATTCTTTATTTCCCGGCGGGAGCAAGCCCCCCCGCCCTACCGTCTCTTCCTCGTTCTCCTCATTTTGCATTTATCCTCCACCGTCGCATAGTCGTCGCCTATCGCCTCCGCAAGTCTACGGCTCTGCCGACTCCTTGCTTTGGGCGGTTTCGCTGCGTAAAAACAACACTCAGTTGTTTTTACTTGCTA
>JAFTKM010000008.1 GCA_017453245.1 Clostridia bacterium | reverse complement strand
CTTCTCACTCACTACGAGGCAGTAGAGGCAGGTTGCCACCAGAACGGTAACATCGAGTACTGGTACTGCGCAGAGTGTAATCAGGTATGGCAGGATGAGGCTCTCACCCAGCTTACCAATATCAAGAACGTAGTAGTTCCTTACACCGCCGAGATCAAGCACGTTGAGGCAGTAGAGGCTAACTGCCACCAGACCGGTAACGTAGAGTACTGGTACTGCGCAGAGTGCAATGCAGTATTCACCGATGCGGCTCTCACTCAGCTCTCCAACTTCAAGAGCGTAATCACTCCCGCAACCGTAGGTCTTACCCACGTTGAGGCTGTAGCAGCAACCTGCTATGAGAACGGCTCTCTTGAGTATTGGTACTGCGCAGAGTGTCAGGCAGTATTCTCCGACGCGCAGGGCATTCAGCTCACAAACAGAATGAACCTTACAGTTCCCGCTGAGCACCAGAAGCTCGTACATATGGATGCAGTAGCTTCCGGTTGCCACTACACCGGCAATATCGAGTACTGGATCTGCTATGCATGTGAGACTGTATGGCAGGATGAAGCTCTTACTCAGATCACCAACGTAAAGAACGTTGTTATCCCCGCTAAGGGAAGCAATCTTCTCACTCACTACGAGGCAGTTGAGGCAGGTTGCCACCAGAACGGTAACATCGAGTACTGGTACTGCGCAGAGTGTAATCAGGTATGGCAGGATGAGGCTCTCACCCAGCTTACCAACATTAAGAACGTAGTTCTTCCCGCAGCAAACAATCTTACTCACGTTGAGAAGGTAGAGGCTAACTGCCACCAGAACGGCTCTCAGGAGTACTGGTACTGTGCAGACTGTCAGGCGGTATTCTCCGATGCAGACGGCAGATATCTTACCAACGTTAAGAATCTTACTATTCCTTATACCGCAACTATCACTCACGTTGAGGCTGTTGAGGCTAACTGCCACCAGAACGGTAACGTAGAGTACTGGTACTGCACCGAGTGTATTGCAGTATTTACCGATGCGGCTCTTACCCAGATCTCCAACTTCAAGAGTGTTATCACTCCTTGCACCGCAGAGATCGTATACGTTGCAGCAACAGAGGCAAATTGCCACCAGAACGGTAACGTAGAGCACTGGTACTGCGCAGAGTGTAATGCAGTATTCACCGACGTAGAGCTCACTCAGCTCACCAACTTCAAGAACGTAGTTATTCCCGCAACCGTAGGTCTTGCATACGTTCCCGCAACAGAGGCACACTGCCACCAGAACGGTAATCTTGAGTACTGGTACTGCGCAGAGTGTGAGGCTGTATTCTCCGACGTAAACGGCAGATATCTTACCAACGTTAAGAACCTTACCGTTCCTTATACCGCAGAGATCAAGCACGTTGAGGCAGTAGAGGCTAACTGCCACCAGAACGGCAACGTCGAGTACTGGTACTGCGCAGAGTGTAATGCAGTATTCACCGATGCAGCACTTACTCAGCTCTCTAACTTCAAGAGCGTAATCACTCCCGCAACCGCTGAGATCAAGCACGTTAATGCAGTTGCAGCTACCTGCCACCAGACCGGTAACGTAGAGTACTGGTACTGTGCAGAGTGTCAGGCAGTATTCACCGATGCGGCACTTACTCAGCTCTCCAACTTCAAGAGCGTTGTAACTCCTTACACCGCAAACATTAAGCACGTTGAGGCTGTTGCGGCAGGCTGCCACCAGAACGGTAACGTAGAGTACTGGTACTGCGCAGACTGCCAGGCAGTATTCACCGATGCGGCACTTACTCAGCTTTCCAACTTCAAGAGCGTTGTAACCGCTTGCACCGCAGAGATCAAGCACGTTGAGGCTGTTGCAGCAAGCTGCCACCAGAACGGTAACGTTGAGTACTGGTACTGCGCAGAGTGTCAGGCAGTATTTACCGACGTAAATCTCACTCAGCTCTCTAACTTCAAGAGCGTTGTTATCGCTTATACTGCAAACATCACTCACGTTGACGCTGTTGCGGCAAGCTGTCACCAGAACGGTAACGTAGAGTATTGGTACTGCGCAGACTGCCAGGCAGTATTCACCGATGCGGCTCTTACTCAGCTCTCTAACTTCAAGAGCGTTGTAACCGCTTGCACTGCAGAGATCAAGCACGTTGAGGCTGTTGCAGCAAGCTGCCACCAGAACGGTAACGTAGAGTACTGGTACTGCGCAGAGTGTAATGCAGTATTTACCGACGTAGCACTCACTCAGCTTTCCAACTTCAAGAGCGTTGTAGTTCCTTACACCGCAAACATCAATCACGTTGATGCAGTAGAGGCTACCTGCCATCAGAACGGTAACGTAGAGTACTGGTACTGCGCAGATTGCAATGCAGTATTCACCGATGCGGCTCTCACTCAGCTCTCCAACTTCAAGAGCGTTGTAGTTCCTTGCACCGCGAACATCAATCACGTTGATGCAACCGATGCTACCTGCCACCAGAACGGTAATCTCGAGTACTGGTACTGCGCTGATTGTCAGGCAGTATTCACCGATGCAGCTCTCACTCAGCTCTCCAACTTCAAGAGCGTTGTTATTGCTTGCACCGCAGAGATCGTACACGTTGAGGCTGTTGCAGCAGGCTGCCACCAGAACGGTAACGTAGAGTGCTGGTATTGCGCAGAGTGTAAGGCAGTATTCACCGACGCAGCACTCACTCAGCTCTCCAACTTCAAGAGTGTTGTAGTTCCTTACACCGCAACCATCGTTCACATAGATGCTGCAGAAGCAACCTGCACCTCTAACGGTAACGTAGAGCACTGGTACTGCGCAGACTGTCAGGCAGTATTCACCGACGCAGCACTTACTCAGCTCTCCAACTTCAAGAGCGTACAGACTCCCGCAACCGAGCACAACTTCGTTGACGGCGAGTGCGAGTGCGGCGAGAAGGATCCTACCCTCGAGCCCTCCGATGACAACACTGATGATGAGGAGCTCACCTTCTTTGAGAAGATCGGTCAGGCTATCGCGAACTTCTTCAAGGCTATCGGTGAATTCTTCGCAAACCTCTTTGGAGGCAAGAAGGACTAATTCCTTTTAGTTGAAAATGACGCCAAGCGCGCCATGATCAATAATAGCGGCTCCTCGTAACAAGAGGCTCCGACAAAAAGAACCCGACCGAGGCACGGCAACGCACCTCGGTCGGATTTTTATTATTAATTAGCGAAAAAGTAAACGTAAGTTATAAAAAAAGCAATCAAATATAGATACGGCCGATCTCATATACGCCGCCCTCATCGACGTCGATCACCACGCCGCCGAGCGAGCCGAGCTTGAAGTAGACCGTGATGCCGGTCTTGAGCGAGTAGCACAGATCTATGCCGCGATAGCTGATATGCGCGCTGTTGCGATGGTCGTGACCGTAGAACATAGCCCTCGTACTGCCGAGTTCTACCGCCTTGTCAAAGAGGCCCGAGCTGCCGCCCTCGCTCCTGACCTCATCTACTATTAAGCCGCTGCCAATACCTCCGTCGCGGGCGTATTCCTCAGCCGCAACCACGCTCTCATTAAGCGGTCGGTGGAAGAATACAAAGCTCGGTAGGTAAGAGCCGTCCTCACCGACGCCCGCCTTGACCGTCTCTTCATACCACGCGGTGTGATTTTCGGTAAACGCACTATCCGCATTATCCATAAAAATCAGGGAGAAAACGTCCTCGCCGCCTATCCTCAGACGGTATGAGTAGTTACTGTAGCTTCCGTCAATCGGCAGGCTGTAAAAGATGCCGTTTTCACTTTCCTCGAGCGCCTCGCAGTATTCCTCCATAGTGAAGGACGGGTTGTAGTCGTGATTGCCAAACACCACACCCCAGGGCAGACCGAAGGAGTCCATAAAGCGCACAAAGGCGTCAAGGTGACGGAGCGACACGTCGTTGCCGAAGTTGTCACCCGTGGTGAGTATAAGGTCGGGCTTCGCCCGTCTGACCGTCTCCTTTGCCGCCGCAAATGCCCACGACAGCTCGATGTAGTTTGAGCCCTGCAGGTCGGAGAGCACAAGTATCCTTACACCCTCGTCGGAGGACAGCACTCGCGAGTCCTTGTCGACCGTGATCGACGACTCATATTTGCCCGCCACAATAAAGCAGGCGACAAACGCCGCATCAAGTATTATAGCCACCGCAAGCAGTATCCCAACCACTCTTAGAATTACGCGCCTCGACATCTCATCACCTCCCATTTACTAGATTATATCATATCAGAATATATAAAATCAAGCCTTGACACTCACAAAAGTGAGAGGCAAAAAAGCTCCCACTCCGGGTAGCAAAGCGACATAACGGTAGTGAATGACATTAATAATGTCAAAGCCGCTCTGTGACCGAGCCCGCAGGTGAGAAGGACGGAGCAATATTTCGCATACCGCTTGCGGTATTTTGCCATACGAGCACATATCGGTAAGACTTGTACTTAGCGGAACAATTACCGCAGATTAACCGCGAGTGGCAATACCCGATTCCAAGGCAGAGCCTTGGAGCAGGTCGATTCCGACGAGTACAATAAAAACAAGGTCTACCACAAGGGCAGACCTCATTTTTATGGCACCCGCAACAGGAATCGAACCTGTAACTAACCCTTAGGAGTTTTTAGAAGTGTTTGAGTCTATCTTCAAATGGGTGTTTTTTGTGCAAAATAAGCGTAAAATCCACCGAAAAGGCAGATTTTATGCTTGGTAGGTTGTGTGTTGGTTAATACTTTTTGTGGTGATTGGTAGCGCGTGGGTGTACAAAGGGTGTATGCTGAATATGTAATTATTGTTGAGGCTTCTTTTTCACCACAACAGTTATAGGGATTTTTCGCAATTTGAATTTATCGTCTTTGTACTCCAAATAAAAATCTGCATCATCTTCCCAATCTATTATGTCAATTTTACAGCCCTCTTCTTTGCTTTCATAAGCGTTAATAGATAACAAAGAAATTGCATGCAAATACGTTTCGTATTCTTCTCTTTCGGCAGAATCCTTGAAAGCAGGGGAAAACTCAACTTCAGTTTCAACGACACATTCTTTGTTCTTGTAACCGCATATTCTAAGATTTCTCAAAGCCTTTGGTTTATCGGATTTGTTAAACATATTCAGTTTGAAATACGCTTTGTAATAATCTCCTTTATCCAACAAATGTATTTCCTTAATGTTAAATATTATGCGGTTGCCTTTTATGTGTCCTAAAACCCAACCTAAAACTGTACCTAAAACAGTACCTACAAGTGTTCCTATAACACCTATCCAAGCCTCTGTCATTGTAAACTCCTTTTATCCGCTATTGATTTGAACAGTTAATTTTGCAAGGCACCCAAACCCAAAGAATGCAATTTTAGGGAACAGGATAAGGAGAGGGGTAAAATTGCCATCACACGCCAATTCCCCCCTCTCCGAGTGTTTCGCAAAGTGGGACACCCACCTTGCAAATTTAATCCGTTATGGTAAAATCCAAACTTGCGATTAGTTCATTTGTTTTGTCTAGGTAAATCTCTACTTTTCCGCTTCCAGCAGACAAATAACTACGCCAACAGGAAACATCAATTACACCATTTTCATCAAGTGTAATGCTTTCGTTTAATGTGCAGTTTGGCAAAATCCATTTTATACTGATTTCAACACCTTTGGTGTCGCCTTCTAACGTTCCCACTAGATTGACACCTTGTGAAGTTGAAAATGTAGTCTGCGGTGTATTGCTTGTTGTGTCAGCGAACAATCCGCCATTAAAAATATATTTGTTGCCTTGGTTAGGCAAATCTGTTTTATCTACTCGAGTACAAGTAACAGTGAATTCCATACAAGCATCAAAACCTATATAACGCCCTTCATTTTCGGTGATAATGACACGTTCTATAATTGTTTGGCTTTCTCCAACATTCAAATCAGAAAAGAGTATGGTGTTCGCCCCATAATCATCTTTAGTATCGTTTTCTATGCCGTAAATGGTGAGTTTAGGACCTCTGTTTTCTGGAACAGATATGGTTGCAATTGTTTTCGGCTCAATGAAATTATCAGTGCATTTAACACCGTAAGACCAATTATCTCCAACGTGAGAATTGGAAATCAATCGCGCAGAATAATCTATTTGGTAATAGCATTCCGTCATTTTTGTGGAAGAATCATTGACGCAAACATCTGCTTGCAAATTTCGTGTCACAACTGCTTTATGTGTGATTTCTTCCGAGCCCCATGTTGTTCCATCCTCATAGAGTACATAAGCAATATATACATTGTATTTCGTCGCACCTAACGTGGTTGTTCCTAGCACCCAACGAGAGCGCTTGGTTTCTCCAGTATCTATATCTGTTATAACCAACTTGTCCGTATGTGACGAGCTTTGTAGTGCGGTGTCAGTGCCATAACATTTAACATGATAGAGTATCAATTTGGAGATTTTTTTATTTGAAGCATTCTTTGATATAGCGATAAGTTCTATCAAACTTGATTTTTCTTCTTTTTCAATATCAACGGTTATCTCAATATCAGGATTTCCATTAAACATTGAGAGATCGATGGTTTCTTCTTGCTTTTTATCGTCATTGTTGTTCGTGGGTGTGTTAGCTGTTGAATCTGTGTCACAGCCACAAACACAGAATAAACATAGTAGGAATAAAAATACACAATATAAAATTTTTATCTTCAATTGGCGTGCCTCCTTTACACAAAAAGCCAAACTTACCCTTCTCGATTACAGTAAATTTGGCTTGATTGGCACCCGCAACAGGAATCGAACCTGTAACTACCCCTTAGGAGGGGGTTATTATATCCATTTAACTATGCAGGCTTATTAAATTTGTGTGATTTTTGGCTTGGGTGTACAAAGGGTGTACAAAACTGCGTTTGGCTCGTTTCGGACACAAAATCCTTGTGGTGTTTTAGTCTATCCTTAAAGAACTTCTGTCTATCTTTTTGGATATGCTTACCGCTTAGGAGGGGCTTATTATATCCATTTAACTATGCAGGCGTGTTATTCAGTTGTTTTTGCTTGCTCGCATTTAACTATGCAGGCGTATTCGGTTTGATATAGTCCCTTAGGAGAGGGATTTTTCCGTGTATATTCTATCATAATATAAGAAAAAAGTCAACCGAATTATAAAATTACTTTGAGATTTCAGGTTAAAATATTGACTCGTCTTGACAAGGTGAAGAGAACTGTGCTATACTGTACGAGTTGAAACCCGATAATAACGGAGAATATATATTTAATGAAAGAACTGATTGCATTTTTCACTCTTGATCCGAGTGAGCCGCTCATATTCTGGGCGCAGATTATTGGCTTTATTTCACTTGGCTTCGGACTTATAACCTTCGCCTTATCAAAGAGGCGGCATATACTCGTGGCAAAGCTTGCCTGCGACTTCACCTCGGCTATACATTTCTTTATGCTCGGCGCTGTTGTCGGCGGAGCGATCTGCCTTGTCAACTCGGCAAGGAGCGTTGTCTTCTATTATAGGGGAGAGAAGCGCTTTGCATCGCATATTTCCGTGCCCGTGATATTCAGCATACTCACCATCGGATGCACGGCTATCGGATGGGCAGGGTGGTATAGCCTTTTGCCGGCTGTCGGCTCTGTGCTTGCCGTTGTCGGCTTCTGGTGCAACGATCCCCGACTTCTGAAGCTCTTTAACCTTCCAGCAGTTGCCCTCTGGCTTATCTACAACGTCATCACCGGCTCGATTGCCTCATCGATATCCAACACTATCTCGATCGTGACGATCCTCGTATCGCTTATAATAGCCCTCAGGGATTACCTGAAAAAGAAGGACGATGCCGGGGAGCAAGCTCGCGAAAACTCAACACCGGAAGAAAAAGTAACAAAATAATAAACCGAAAGGCGCGTCTAAAAAACGCGCTTTTTGTATACTAAAATTAGCAAAATGAATGAAAATAGGCGTGAGCGGGACAGAGTGTCATCCTGAGCTTGTCAGATAATCAAGCGTAAGCGAGTCTGTGCTTGCACAAGCGAGACACGCGCAGATTGCTCTGTGGCGTCTCACCGCAAGGTGAGAAAGGTGCGAAGCATCAAGGACACAAGGTGGACAACGACACGTGGTAGTAACCCGCAGGGCGACACAAAGTGTCGGGATCTACTTTGGCTAACACGATAACTATCAAAAAACAGTAGTTAAGGAAGCCGTCATCAGACTTACACTAGATCCCTTCGTCGCTACGCTCCTCGGTTTTGCTCCTCACTGGAGCAAAACTTCGACAAGCTCAGGATGACACTCTTTCCCGCCTTGCATTGACAAAACGTAGGAATTGCTAGCGTATCGCAACCTCATCCGTCTTGCTTCGCAATCCACCTTCCCCAAAGGGGAAGGTTCAGGTGCTTCATTCCCCGTCCCCTCATTTTGCATTCTGCATTTTGCATTTGCGGCTTTGCCGCACCGCCCCCGCCCTACCGTCTCTTCCTCGTTCTCCTCATTTTGCATTTTGCATTCTGCATTTTGCATTTGCGGCTTTGCCGCACCGCCCCCGCCCTACGGTTTGTTCTTCGTCCCTCATTTTGCATTTTGCATTCTGCATTTTGCATTGGCGCAGCCCTGTGCCTCGTCCTTAATTCCGCATTCCGCATTCCGCATTCCAAATTCCGCATTGCGCATTGCGCCCTCACTTCGCGCTTCGCGCTTCGCATTTCACATTTTTTCTTTTTCTCTCGTTGACAATTTTGCCAAAATAATATATAATAATTATGTATGCGCACACGGCGCAAGAAAGGCAAAAGAAATGAAAAAATACGTAGGATACGTAAAAAAGTACTGGTACAGCTTTCTCCTTGGTCCATTCTTCATGGTGCTGGAAGCGTGCGGTGAGTTCATTCTCCCGTATATAAACGCTAATATTATTGACAAAGGCGCGGCAGAAGGTAACGTTCCGTATATACTCGAGAACGGTCTTTATATGGTTCTGCTCGCCGCATTTATGATGCTCACGGGCATTCTCGGCGCGAACTTTGCTATCCGCGGCTCGACGAGACTTGCCGCAGGTGTCAGACGCGACGTTTTCAAGAAAATTCAGACCTATTCGTTCTCAAACATTGACGACTTTACCACCGGCTCACTCATTACGAGAATAACCAACGACGTCACCCAGATACAGAACTTCGCCGCCACACTTCTGCGCGGTATGTTCCGCAGCCCGATAATGCTCATCGGCGCTTTGGTGATGTCCTTTAGCCTCAAGCGTGAGCTCGCTTGGGTGATCTTCGCGATCATTCCCTTTATGGCGCTCGGTATCTTCCTTATCATCAAGACCGCGAGCCCCAGATACGTTAAGATGCAGGAGGCTCTCGACGGCCTTAACAACAACATCGGTGAGACCGTCACCAACCAGAGAGTTATCAAGTCCTTCGTTCGCGAGGAGTACGAGATCGAGCGCTTTGAGGGACGCAACTCCGAGCTTGTCGAGAAGAGCACCTCGGCTCTTAAGGTAATGCTCTTTATGATGCCTGTGTCAGCCATCGCCATCAACGTGACGACGCTTCTCGTTGTATGGATCTCAGGCAGACAGATCATGGTCGGCGATATGACCATCGGTACTCTCACCGCATTTATTACATACCTCACGCAGATACTCACAGCTCTCAACTTCCTTGCCAACATAATTCTGCAGGGAACCAGAGCGGCGGCGTCCGACAGACGTATCTCCGAGGTTCTTAACGCTAAGGTCGACCTTAACGACGATAACTCCTCCGAGAAGGAAAGACGCGTTACCAAGGGCGATATAGAGTTCCGCGGCGTATCCTTCCGCTACTTCAAGAACAACACCGAGAAGGTGCTTGACAATATCAACCTTAAGATCGAGGGCGGCGAGCTCGTCGGCATTATCGGCTCGACAGGCTCGGGTAAGACCACTCTCGTCTCGATGATCCCGCGTCTTTACGACGTTGACGAGGGCGAGGTGCTTATCGACGGTGTGTCCGTCAAGGACTACTCGCTCTTTAATCTCAGAGAGGGCATTGCTTGCGTGCTCCAGAAGAACACGCTCTTTGCGGGCACGGTTGCTGAAAACCTCAGATGGGGTAACGAGCACGCCACCGACGGGGAGCTCGAGAGAGTATGTAAGATCGCTCAGGCTCACAGCTTTGTCTCCTCCTTCGAGGACGGCTATGACACCGAGATAGGCAGAGAAGGCTCCAGGCTCTCCGGAGGACAGAAGCAGAGGCTCTGTATCGCAAGAGCGCTTCTCAAGAGCCCCGCTATTATCATTCTTGATGACTCCACCAGCGCGGTCGATACCGCTACCGACGCCTCCATACGCCGCGCCTTCCGCGAGGAGCTCGGCGGTGTTACAAAGCTTATTATCGCGCAGAGAATACAGTCGGTTATGGATGCAGACAAGATCGTTGTGCTCGACGAGGGCAGGGTGGTCGGTGTCGGCACTCACAAGGAGCTTATGAAGAAGTGCCTAGAATACCGCGAGATCTATCTCTCTCAGAAGGACGAGGAGGTGGAAGCATAATGAACGCACTCGACAGACGCGAAAGATTCGCAAAGAAATATGCGGGAGCCGAAGGCGGCGGCAAGAAGGAAATGAGCGTTATGCCAAGGCGCGGTCCGGGCGGACCCGGCGGTATGATGCGCGGCGGCGCAAAGCCGAAGAACACCTTAAAGACGCTCGGCAGACTCCTTGCCTACCTCTCCCACGAGAGAGCGGTGCTTATAGGCGCGCTTGTTGCGGCGCTTGTCTACACCGCGGCATCTCTCATCTCGTCTTATATGCTGAGGCCCGTCCTCAACCTCCTTACCGAGGAGGGTAAGACACCGAGCGAGAGAATGGGCTCGCTTGCCATCGGTATCGCGCTTATGGCGCTTGTTTACGCTATCTCCATATCCAGCCAATGGCTGCAGCAGAGACTGATGCTCGCTGTATCGCAAAGGTCCTTAAAGCGTATGAGAAGCGACCTCTACCGCAAGATACAGACTCTTCCCATCAAGTATTTTGACACCCATCGCTCGGGTGATATTATGAGCCGCTTCACCAACGACGTTGACACCGTAGGTGAGATGCTCAACACCACATTAATTCAGATCATCTCCGGCGCGATAACCATCGTAGGCACGGTTGTGCTTATGATCTATACAAACTGGATACTCGGTCTTATTACCTTAATAATGACTCCTGTGCTAACTTATGTTAGCAGATTGATAATGAAAAAAGGCAGAAACGCCTATAAGGAGCAGCAGAAGAATCTCGGTATGCTCAACGGATTTTCCGAGGAGATCATCTCGGGACAGAAGGTCGTCAAGGTGTTCAACCACGAGGCTGTTGCTATCGACGAGTTCGATTTCCTTAACGATGAGCTCGTTGAGTCTCAGATCAAGGCTCAGTTCCGCTCGGGCATTATGGGCCCCGTAACGCACCAGCTCTGCAACGTCTCCTACGGCATCGTTGCCTGCGTCGGCGGTCTTCTCGTAGCCCTTCGCGGCTTCGACTACGGCGGACTAGCGATCTCTTTAAACTTCACCAGATCCTTCAACAGACCTATCAACGAGATCTCTATGCAGATGAACGTTATCTTCTCGGCTCTTGCGGGAGCGGAGCGAGTATTTGAGGTGCTCGACGAGAAGTCCGAGCAGTCCTCTGAGGACGAGGTTTCTCCCGAAGAGATCAAGGGACATATCGTCCTTGACGACGTCTCCTTCGGCTACACACCCGACACCACCGTTCTTCACAACATCTCCCTTTACGCAAAGCCCGGCCAGAAGATAGCCTTCGTCGGCTCGACCGGTGCGGGAAAGACCACCGTTACCAATCTTCTCTCAAGATTCTATGATATAAATGAGGGCACGATCACCGTTGACGGCATTCCGATCGACAAGATCGACCGCGCGACTCTCAGACGCAACGTTGCGATGGTCCTTCAGGACACCCACCTCTTTACGGGTACTGTGCGTGAGAATATCCGCTACGGCAGACTTGACGCGACAGACGAGGAGGTCATTGAGGCGGCTAAGATCGCTTCGGCTCACTCCTTTATCATCAACCTCGAGAACGGTTATGATACCGTGCTTGAGAACGACGGCGCAAACCTCTCGCAGGGACAGCGTCAGCTTCTTAATATCGCGAGAGCCGCGATCAGCAAGGCGCCTATACTCATTCTCGACGAGGCGACGAGCTCGGTCGACACAAGAACCGAGAAGCATATCGAAGAGGGTATGGACAGAATTATGGAGAACAAGACCACCTTCGTTATCGCTCACAGACTCTCGACGGTTCGCTCGTCGAATGCAATAATGGTGCTTGAAAAGGGCAGAATAGTAGAAAGAGGCGATCACGACGAGCTGCTCAGACTTGGCGGAAGATACGCGGATCTTTATAACGAAATAATTGAACTTGATTAATTTTACACTTCATTTGGCAAGGGCGGTTTGGCTTGATCGGATGAGGGCGTGAATATTCGCTCATTCGGTGCTTATCTCCCTTTGCCAAGAAAGGCAAAGCGTATGATCTACGATTCAATTCTTGACGCTATCGGTAACACCCCGATAATCAGACTCAGAAATATGACCGACGAAGACTCAGCCGAAATACTCGTGAAATTCGAGGGGCTGAACGTCGGCGGATCGATAAAAACACGCACTGCATACAGTATGATAACCGATGCAGAGGAGCGCGGACTTCTTAACAAGGACAGCATTATAGTCGAGCCTACCAGCGGCAATCAGGGAATAGGACTCGCATTGATTGGAGCTGTACGCGGCTACAAGGTCAGAATTATTATGCCCGACTCGGTCAGCGAGGAGCGCAGAAAGCTCGTAAGACAATACGGCGCGGAGGTTATACTCGTTCACGATGAGGGGAATATCGGGCTTTGCATCGAAAAATGCCTTGAGCTTGCTATGAGGATGAAGGCGGAGGATCCGCGCGTTTTCGTACCCGGTCAGTTTGAGAATCCCGCAAATCCGCGCGTTCAGAAAAACCGGACCGCAAGAGAGATCCTTGAGCAGGTAGACATACCTATACACGGCTTTTGCTCGGGTATAGGAACGGGCGGTACAATCACCGGTATAGGCGAAGCGCTGAGGGAGAAATATCCCGACCTGGTTATCTGGGCGGCTGAGCCCGAGAGGGCGGCTATCCTCTCGGGAGGACTGATAGGAACCCACGTGCAGATGGGCATTGGTGACGGAATTATTCCTCCCGTGCTTAACCGCGATATCATCTCGGACATATGCATAATTACCGATGACGAAGCGCTGGATACTGCAAAAGCACTTGCAAAAAGGGAAGGAATACTCTCGGGTATAAGCAGCGGTACCAATGTCTCCGCGGCAATAAAGCTTGCAAAAATTCTCGGCAAGGGCAAGACTGTTGTAACGGTTCTTCCCGATACTGCCGAAAGATATTTTTCCACTCCGTTGTTCGATTTTGACGAATGATGAAAAGAAAAGTTTACAAAAATAGTAATAAATAGGTTTTGAAGAATTAGGAGAAGGATATGATGAAAATCTTGCCTAAGAGTAAAAATGAATGGAAAAGGCTCATCAAGAACGTGTCACTCGTATTAATAGGTACGTTCATTCTTGCCTTTGGTATTGCTATGTTTATCTTCCCGTTTGACCTCGTCACGGGCGGTATATCCGGTATAGGTATAATCCTTGCAAAGGCATTTTCGGGTGTGCCGTTTCTCGGAGATCTGGGCCCCGACGTCTACTCCTCTGTGATCAACTGGATACTCTTTGCCCTCGGCTTTTTGATTCTTGGCAAGACCTTTGCCTTAAACACTCTTATTTCTACCGCGTTTTATCCCTTAGCGCTCTTTATCTCGGAATATATCGTTTACGACTCGCCGATAGCCGCTCTTCTTGACCTCACAAAATATACGGGCGAATATCAGGCTATTGCCCTCATCGTGGCAACGGTATTCGGAGGAGCGTGTATCGGAGCGGGCTGCGCCTTCACCTTCCTCGGCGGAGGCTCGACAGGCGGTGTTGACGTTATTGCTCTCACTCTCTCAAAGTACGTCAAGGGACTTAAGAGCTCGGTATCCTTCTTCATCTGCGACACTCTTATAATCCTTATAGGTGTCTTTGCCGTTGACAACTTCCTTCTCTCGCTTCTCGGTATTATCTCCGCGTTTATATGCGCTATGTCGGTAGATAAGCTCTTCCTCGGCGAGTCGAGCGCATTCATTGCTCACGTCGTCTCGGATAAGTATGAGGAGATCAACCGCGCGGTTATTGAGAAAATGTCGCGTACTACCACTATTGTCGAGGCTACGGGCGGATACTCGGGCGAGGGCAAGAAGCTCGTTATCATAACCTTCGCGATGCGACAGTATCCCGCTTTCACTCAGCTTATTTCGTCTATTGATAAAAACGCCTTCGTTACCGTCCACAGAGCTCACGAGATAAACGGCGAGGGCTGGACCTACGAGAAAAACTAACGAAAAGACTATCGAAAGATACTAACGAAAGGAGCACGCCGTGATAAAGAGAACGGTCAGCATAGATTTTTCAAGAAAAACGGGTAAATTCAAGCCGATCAACTGCTTAAACAACGGACCGAAATTCGGTATGGAGCTTGAATACGATTTCACAGAGCAGTATAAGGAAATGGCCCCGGGATTTGTTCGTGTAAGCGGCGTTGAAGCCCCATACGCCTCGTCAAGATATCTCGATTTGCACTGCATTTTCCCGGATATGGAGCTTGACGAGCGCTTTGAGGCGTCCTATAACTTCGCGCCCACAGACCGTTACCTCGCTTCGGTCAAGGAGTGCGGAGCGGATATATTCCTCCGCCTCGGGGAATCTCCCGAGCCCTATGAGGTAAAGACGCATAACCGTCCGCCAAGGGACTACGGAAAGATTGCGAGGATATGCGAGAGGATAATTGCCCACTATAACAAGGGATGGGCAAACGGCTTTAAGTATAACATCAAGTACGTCGAGATAATGTGCGACGTTGACACCGAGTCGGGCTGGTCGGGCACTCCCCGCGAGTACTATGAGCTTTACTCAACTGTGGCAAATCATCTTAAGGAGACTCACCCCAAGCTGAAGGTCGGCGCGTATTCCTCGGGCGGCTTCTTCAGTCTCAATCACTACAACGGCTCAAAGGAGCAGAAGGCGTATATCGACTTTATGGAGGGCTTCTTCTCGTATATAACGAGGGAGAAAAAGACTCCGCTTGACTTCTTCTCCTGGAAGTGCTACGCAGACTCTCCCGAGGAGATAAGCCTTCACGCAAATTACGCTAAGTCCTACCTCGGACAGTACGGTCTCAAAAAGACGCAGAGCGTTATCTCCGAGTTTAACCTCAAAGGAACAGATACCGGCGCATTTCTTGAGCGTAAATATCCGTCGACGCTTGCAAGAGCTATAATAATAGCGCAGAAGAGCAATATAGATATGATGTTTTACTCACACCTTGACCCTATGTCAAAATGGAACTCTCTTTACACTCTGAGCGCAAGATGTGACAAGCATTTTTACTCCGCATACCACGTTATGACCGCCTTCGGCGCCCTTTCCTCACTTGGAAACATCGTTGACTCCACAGAGGACTATCGCACCGAGATATACTCGCTTGCAACCCTGGGTAACGAGGACGGCGCGTGCGTATTCTCGACCTCGGATTACAGCGGAGTCGTTGAAATAAAGCTTACAGGAAAGAGCTTCAAGACCTACTCGATCAAGGGAATTATAGGCGGAGGAGAAAAAGGCTGCGGCTTCTTCACCGAGGAGCGCGGATTACCCCTTCGCAACGATATGATAACTCTCCGAGTCGGTAAGAACGAGGTATATTTCCTCAGATTCTCATAAAGTGCATTAAGCAGAATTCAAAGCAAATTATCTGTTTTAACGCTTGAAAATAAAAAAGAAAAACCTACCTTGCATAAGGATATCGTCTACGGTAAAACTAAGAACGATCCTATGAAAGGTAGGTTTTTATTATGAAGGATAAAAAGAACAATAACTCGACTTATTCCGTAGATGACAGAAATCCCCTTGTCAACTCGACCTCGGTCCCCGGCATAAACACGCCCGAAATCGCTCCTCCCGCGTTTAATCCGCCCGTGCCAAACAGAGCTTGGACAGCGATGAAAAACGGCAAGGATATCGATGAGCTGAGCGATGAAGAAAAGCGTATGCTCTATTACGGCAAGGACGGAATTCTCTGATAAAACGGTAAAAAATAAAGAAATGTGACACAAAATCCCGGGCAAAAATATAATATTAGTAAAAAGTGCGAATTTTCGCACTTAACCTCAAAAAATGTAAAAAAATAAAGATTATGATATCAAAAAACCGCAGAAAATATGACTAAATCGGGATTTTTCCATTTTTGAGCCTCTGAAACGAAGAAAGCTACCGCAAACATCTGTCTGCGGTAGCCATTTTTTATATAAACTTGCCTATGGGCAATCGTAACTTATCTTCTACCCCAGACGGTATATGTGCCCGGAGTATAGGCTTTTGTCACACCGTCGATGGTTACCTCTGCGGTCGTGCCCTCGGGGATAGAGAAGGAGTATCTCACACCGTCATCGGTGTACGTCCACTCCGACGTGATAACACCCGAGCGGGTCTCGATCTGTGCCTTTGCAAAGCCGAGCTTTTCCGAAGGAATAGGCTCGATCGAGAAGGTTTTATATGCAGGTGAGGTAGGCTTGATGCCGAGAATGTTACGGTAGAACCAGCCTGCGCACGCGCCGTAAGCGTAGTGGTTAAAGGAGTTCATATCCGTGCTCCAGAACTCGCCCTTATCGTTCTTGCTGTCCCAGTGCTCCCATATGGTGGTTGCGCCCTGATTGACAGAGAAGAGCCAGGAGGGGAACCTTTCCTGGAGGAGAAGGGTATACGCCTTATCCGCGCGGCCGACCTCGGTGAGCGCGTCGAGAAGGTAGGGAGTGCCAACAAATCCCGTCTGGAGTCTGTCATCGAACGCCTCGATGAGCGTAACGAGTCTTTGACCGAGCTTTGCCTTAAGCTCAGGCTCGTCGTCAACAAGACCAAAGTGTATAGTCACTACGTGAGCGGTCTGAGTATCCGAGGTAAGCTTGCCCCTCTTGATAAACTCCTTTTTGTATGCCTTGCGTATCCTCTGTGCGAGCAGTAGGTAGGAGTCATTCTTCATACCTAAGACCTCGCAGGTCTTGGCGAGTATAGTCGTTATTAGATAGTAGTATGCGCTCGCTATAAGATCCTTGTTGGTAGAACCTGTATAGGAGCCTGCGGGAGCGTCCATTCCGAGCCAGTCGCCGAAGTGCTCGTCACCGATCCACAGACACTTTTTGCCTGCGCGTCCTTTAACGTAGCCGTGCCACTTCTTCATCATCGGCAGACTGTCGCGAAGGACCCTTTTGTCACCGAATGCCTGATATACCTCCCAGGGAATAATGCAGGAGGCATCGCTCCAGGCTGTCGAATTTCTCGTTCCGTTCACTCTGAGAGCATCGGGAATAACGTGGGGGAGCTCGCCGTTCGGAAGCTGCTCACTCGCCATATCCCCAAGCCATTTTTTGTAGAATCTCTCGGTGTCAAAATTGATGGACGCCGTTCTTGCAAAGACCTGAGCATCACCCGTCCAACCGAGTCTTTCATCTCTCTGCGGACAGTCTGTGGGTATATCGAGGAAATTATCCTTCTGTCCCCAGATAACGTTGGAGTAGAGCTGATTGAGCTTTGCGTGACCGCACTTGAAGTAGCCGGTGCGCTTCATCTCGGAGTGCATTACGATGGCGCGGAAATTCTCTTTTTTCACTTCCTCGGGCCAGCCGCTGAGCTTTATGTAGCGGAAGCCGAAGAAGGTGTATTTTGCCTTGTAGGTCTGCTTACCTTCCTTCGCGGTGTAAACGATCTCACTTCTCGCGGTGCGGTAGTTGGCATTGTAGAAGTTTCCGTCCTTGTCAAGCACCTCGGCGCAGTTTACAGTGACCGTCTCGCCGCCCTTGGCATTGAGAGTAAACTCGATGTTTCCTGTAACCTCCTGACCAAAGTCGATTACACACTCGCCCGCGGGAGTGGTGAATACGCTCTTAGGATTAACGTATTCTATCTCCTTGACTCTCTCGCCCTCAAGGGGGATAAGGATACTCTTGTCACGCTCGAGAATCTGCGCGTGCTCGGAAAACTCGGGAATTATTCTTGCGTCGGTTATCTCGCCGTCGTATATACCCGAGAAGAGGCACTCGGACCTTGCGACAGACCAGCTTTCGTCGGTCAATATGAGGTCTCTCTCGCCACTCTTGTAGTTGATCTCAAGAGCCGCGATAAGTGCGGGGTGAGTACCGTACATACCGTCCTTGGATTCGGGGAATCCGCCGCGCGATGAGTACCATCCGTTACCGACTCCCACGATAAGCTCTGAATTCTCGGAAAGCATATTTGTGACGTCATAAGCGTAAAATTGTAAACGTTTGTTATAATTTGTCCAGCCCGGAGCCATAAAATCGCTGCCGACGCGAACACCGTTTATTTCGGCAACAAAGATTCCAAGCGACGAAATGTTGAGTACGGCGCGCTTGACCTCACCCCTTAGCTTAATGCTCCTTTTGAAGTAAGGAGCGGCAGGTATCCACTCCGCGGGAGCCTGGATAAAGCTTGCCGAATAGATTGGATTTTTCATATTTCCTCCATAGGTAGGCAAGAGAGGATAATACGAACCGGCTCTAAAGCGTGAATTTTCAGCGCTTTCGGCACTTGTCTCTCTTGCAAAGTTGTACTTGGCTGCGAGAGCCAAGCACCAAAATCATCTTAAAATTCAGGCTTTAGAGTTCTGCGAATTTTAAAGAGCGTGAATTTTCAGCGCTTTCGTCACTTATTTCCCTTGCCTGAACGTTTTGTCGATTTAATGGTAACACACGAAAAAAGAAAAGTCAATATACCCCTTGAAAAATATACTCGCACGTGGTAAAATAAATCTGCAAGTTTTTTCGGAGGTTGACTGTATGAAAACAGAGACTTTAGTATTCGACGTAAAGGGACATAAAATCAACTTTATCTCTTACGTGGAGGAGGGAAGCGCGGACAGAGACGCCGTGCTTATTTTCCCGGGCGGAGGATACGAGCATCTTTCCACCGAGCGTGAGGGCGATGCGGTTGCGCGAGCATATCTTGAGGAGGGGCTTAACGCCTTTATTGTGCATTACGCGGTAGGCAGCGAATATACGTACCCATCGCATCTTATCGACGCATCATACGCCATTCTCTACCTAAAGAAAAACGCCGAAAAATACGGCATAAACAAGGATAGGATATTCACCGTCGGCTTCTCCGCGGGGGGTCATCTTTCGGGCTCCATGGCGATACTCCACAAGGACCCCGAGGTACTCTCCGCACTCGGTATAGAGAAGGGCGAAAACAAGCCCTGCGGCTCTGTGCTCGCATATCCCGTCGTATCCGCAAGGGTCAATACCCACGGCGGCTCCTTTGCAAGACTCGCGGGCAAGCCCTTCACGGAAATAACCGACGAGGAAAGACAGAGGCTCTCGCTTGAAGAAAACGTTGACGCGGATTCCGCGCCCCTCTTTATCTGGCATACCTCCGAGGACCAAGCCGTGCCCGTGATCGGCTCATTAAGACTCGCAGAGGCATACTACTCGATAGGCAGACACTTCTCCCTTCACGTATATCCTTACGGACCTCACGGCATAGCTCTTGCTAACGCGGAGACCTCCTCGGGTAACCCCGATTGGATACAGCCTCTTGCCGATGGCTGGGTAAAGGACAGCGTCAAGTGGATGAAAAGCTTGAAAAGCTATTGACAACCAAGACAAAAATCTATATAATATATACGTAAAAATATGCACAAGTGCGAAAGGACGCAAAAAATGGAAAGAACCTATATTAAAAACGTTACCCCCGGCTACCACAAGGTGCAGGGCTTCGTTGAGAACTTCCGTAACAAGAGAACAATGGCGTTTATCGTAGTAAAGGATGCTACCGGTAAGCTCCAGGTTACTATCGAAAAAGAGAAGCACCCCGAGATGCTCGAGATGCTTGATAACCTCACCATCCACTCCGTAGTTACCTTCGAGGGCGAGGTAGTTGCCTCCGAATACGTAAAGATGGGCGGTAAGGAAATGTACCCCGACACCATGAAGGTAGAGTCCTATGCAGAGGCTCTCCCCATCAAGGATGACTCGGATATCGACGTCAGAATGGACTTCAGATGGATCGACCTCCGCCGTGAGAAGAACCATCTTATGCTTGAGCTCCAGACTACTCTCACCGCGGCTCTTCGTGAGTTCCTCGTTGAGCGTGATTTCGTGGAGATCCACACACCCAAGCTTATTGCCGCCGCTTCCGAGTCAGGCTCCGACGTATTCGAGGTCAAGTACTTCGACGGCAACGCTTACCTTGCTCAGTCTCCTCAGTTCTATAAGCAGATGGCTATGGCAGCAGGCCTTGAGAGAATCTTCGAGACCGGCCCCGTATTCAGAGCAGAGAAGTCCTACACCAACAAGCACGCGACCGAGTTCACCGGCTTCGACCTTGAGTTCTCCTATATCGATGGCTGCGAGGACGTTATGAAGATGGAGGAGGAGCTCCTCACCTACGCTCTTGGCAAGGTTAAGGAGGCTCACGGAGAGGCTATCAAGGAGCTCTACGGTATGGAGCTTGAGGTACCCACTCTCCCGTTCCCGAGAATGAAGCTTGCTGACGTATACGCCGAGCTTGAGAAGAGATACGGCTATACCGTTCCCCAGGAGCTTCACGGCGACCTCACCACCGAGGCTGAGAGAATGACCAAGCAGCTCTGCCGCGATATGTTCGGACACGAGTTCCTCTTTATCACCGACTACGATGCTAAGGAGAGAGCGTTCTATCATATGAGAGACGAAAATGGCGTTCCTCAGGGCTACGACCTTATTTGGCGCGGCGTAGAGATCACCACCGGCGCACAGAGAGAGCACAGATACGACGTCCTGAAGGCTCAGGCAGAGGAGAAGGGACTTGCAGAGGACGTTAAGTTCTATCTCGAGTTCTTCAAGTACGGCTGTCCTCCTCACGGTGGATTCGGACTTGGTATTGACCGTCTCACCATGCTCTTCCTCGGACTCTCCATCAAGGAGGTTCAGTTCCTCTTCAGAGGACCTAACCGTCTCACTCCGTAATTCGGAAAAGCAAAATAAAAGGCTGAAATGACAACATCGCTTGTCATTTTGGCTACATAAACACGTTTATTAACATTCGAAAGGAAATTTTATAAAATGAAAATCGCACTTATCAACGAGAATAGCCAGGCGGCTAAGAACGCGCTTATCTGCGACACACTTAAGAAGGTAGTAGAGCCTCTCGGTCACGAGGTACATAACTACGGTATGTACTCCGCCGAGGACAAGGAGCAGCTCACCTACGTTCAGATCGGTATCCTCAGCGCAGTTCTTCTTAACTCCGGCGCTTGTGATCTCGTTATCACCGGTTGCGGCACGGGCGAGGGCGCAATGCTCGCTTGTAACTCCTTCCCCGGCGTTCTTTGCGGTCACGTTGTTGATCCCACCGACGCTTACCAGTTCACTCAGGTAAACAACGGTAACGCTATCGCAATGCCCTTTGCTAAGGGCTGGGGCTGGGGCTGTGAGCTCAACCTCCAGTACGTATTCGAGAAGCTCTTCGTTTCCGAGTGGGGCCTTGGTTATCCCCGCGAGAGAGCGGTTCCCGAGCAGAGAAACAAGAAGATCCTCGACGAGGTAAAGAAGGTTACTCACACCGACATCTGCTACATCCTTGAGAACCTTGACAGAGAGCTCGTTAAGGGCGCTCTCGGCGGAGCTAAGTTCCAGGAGCTGTTCTTTGCTAACTGCAAGGATGACAGAATTGCAAACTGCGTAAGAAAGGTTCTCGCAGAGTAATTTTGGCGATAAGTGCCGTTTTTTGGAAAGGCTCGTCGTATGAGTATACGACTTCGTCCAAAACAACGACCCTTCTCACTCAAAATTATTTTTCGAAAATTAATTGCTAAAACAAAATAATGATTGAGAAGGCGCACCGTAAAAAGTGCGCCTTCTTTTTTCTTGTTGCAAGTGAAATCTTTATATATTTACAGGTGCGCCTTTGTGCACACTCACGAAAAATGATAAATTATCTTGTATTTTCGGGCGCGCGGTGATATAATGCAAGTGTAAGATTTTTAGGAGGGTCGCGTATGCTTAAGCTTGATTGTATGATCAAAGAAGCCAAGTGGACTATGGCAGATGCGAGCCTCGTGTCGCCCATTATTAGTCGTCGATTTACCGCGAGGAATGTCAGAGAGTGTAAGATTGCTATAAGCTCCTTTGGCTTCTTCACGCTTTACGTAAACGGCAGGAGAATAGGCGAGGATTACTATACTCCCTTGCATAGCATTTATCACAGGCTTGATTTTGAGAAAATGTTATATCCGATAAGTGATGAGTTTACTTATCGTGCTTACTATTTGAGCTACGACATTTTCGAGCATATCATCGAGGGCGAGAATACTATTGAGATCCATCTCGGTAATGGCTTTTACAGACAGTCCGAGAGATTTTGTGAGGGAGATTGGCGCTTTGGCGCTTCGCTTGGCGCAATATATGCGATAGGCATTTCGGACAATGATGGAGAGAGATATGTTCTTTCGGATGCGAGTGAAGTCGCGAGAGATTCTGCAACGAGGTATTCAGAGCTCTTTATCGGCGAGGTATACGACTGCCGACTTGATGGGCAGGGCGTCTTTCCCGACACTCCCACCTATGAGGGATCATTTCCGGATACCGTGCTTACTCCGGCGCATAATGCGCTTGACAGAGTTGCAGATAAGGTCGAAGCAAAGCTTATATCAAATATAAACGGACGTCGGATATACGACGTCGGGATAAATATCACGGGCTTTGCCACCGTCAGGACGTCTTGTGCATACGGCGAGGAGGTTGTGCTCCGCTTTTCGGAGAATATCAAGGGTGACGAGCTTGATTTTACCTCTACGGGCTCTTTATATGTCTGCCGCTCGGGCAGAGCACAGATAATGGAAGACAGATTTATCGGTGACGGAAGAGAGCATATATGGCATCCGTCATTTGTCTGGCACGCATTCAGATATATCGAATTGGTTGGCGATGCGGAGCTTGACTCGGTCTCTGTCATTCACTCAGACGTCGGCGTTACTTCTGACTTTACCTCCTCTTCTCCGGAGCTTAATTGGCTCTACGATGCATTTATCAGAACACAGCTTAACAATATGCACTGCGGCTTTCCGTCCGACTGTCCTCATAGGGAGAGACTCGGTTATACCGGTGACGGACAGATTTGCTCGTTTGCCGCTATGAATCTTCTTGACTCGAGAGAATTTTATCGCAAGTGGATAAGAGATATATTTGATTCGCAGGATAAGATAGGCGGACACGTCACTCATACAGCGCCCTTTGCGGGCGGCGGCGGAGGTCCCGGAGGCTGGGGCTCGGCAGCGGTGATAGTACCGTACAACTATTACAAATCCTACGGTGATAAATATCCGCTTTACGAGAATTACGACGGAATGAAAAGGTGGATAGATTATCTCATCAGGCATTCCGATAACGGGCTTGTTACAAGTGAGGAGGACGGAGGATGGGTTCTTGGTGATTGGGCAACCCCCGAGGAGTGCAGGATACCTGAGCCACTCGTTAATACTGCGTATCTTATCAAGGACCTCGAATATATGATAGAGATTGCTGCTGCAATCGGCAAGGACGAGGATATAACCTTCTACAAGAAGGAATTGGAGAAGTCAAGACAAGCACTTCGGTGTGCATATTTCGATGAAGCCGAGGGCAGCTTTGCAGACGGTATTCAGGGGGCTGATGCCTACGGCATTTTCTGTGGTGCCTCGGACGGCAGAGCGATTGATCACCTATATGCAAAATACTCTTTGCTTGGCCGATTTGACACGGGATTTCTCGCGACTTATATTCTTGTCGGTATCCTCTTTGATGAAGGTCTCTCTGACCTTGCATACAGTCTTCTGACCTCACACAAGCTTGGGTCATACGGCTATATGATGGACAGAGGCGCGACCACCGTATGGGAATCATGGTCGGGTGACTCATCGCACGATCATCCGATGTTCGGAGCCTCAGCCGAGTACTTGTTCACAAAGCTGCTTGGCATAACACAGGAAAGCTCTTCTGCGGGATATAGTGAGCTTCTTATATCGCCCAAAATACCGAGAAGACTTGGTAACGCTTCGGGCTCGCTTCGCACAGCGCGTGGGACAGTCAGTCTTTCCTTTACAAAGGATGAGGGAAAAGTGATATTTCATATAGGACTCCCGGAGGGGATCACAGCGAGATTCGTTTACTGCGGTATAAGCTGTACGTTGACTAACATTGATAATAAACTCGTATATGACGGAAAAAGCCTGTATAAAGAAAACTAAAGTTTACTTATTTGGGGCAAAGGAGAAAAATAGTGAAAAATAGTATCATAGAGAGTATCGTGACACCGAGAA
Source organism: Clostridia bacterium (assembly GCA_017453245.1). Taxonomy (GTDB): domain Bacteria; phylum Bacillota; class Clostridia; order Oscillospirales; family CAG-272; genus UBA1740. The sequence goes on along the minus strand of JAFTKM010000008.1, from coordinate 99,062 downwards.
AATATGAATGTGACGTCTGCGTGTGCGGAGGAGGAGTTGCGGGTATTGCCGCCGCTCTTGCCGCAAGGCGCGCGGGTGCTCGCGACGTAATTCTGCTTGAGCGCGGATTTATGCTCGGCGGTCTTGCTACGGCGGGCCTTGTTACCATATATCTCGCGCTTTGCGACGGATACGGACATCAGGTGTGCTTTGGTCTTGCAGAGGAGCTTTTCAGACTCTCGATAGAGCACGGCGCAGAGGCGAGATACCCGACCGCGTGGCTTGATGGAGGTACTGTCGAGGAGAGGGCGAAGCGCCGCTTCGAGGTGCAGTTTAACGCTCAGCTCTTTGCGCTCAGCGCGGAGAGACTCCTTCGCGAAGAGGGCGTCAAGATCATGTACGGCGCATCGGTTGTCGGAGCGCGCGTTGAGGACGGAAAAATAACCGACGTCATCATCGAGGGCAAGGGCGGTCGCGAGGCGGTAACCGTGCGCGGCTCGGTAGTCGACTGCACGGGTGATGCGGATGTGTGTAAGCTCGCGGGCGCAAAGACTGCCAACTTTGCCGCGGGCAACAAGCTTGCCTCCTGGTACTACGGCGTGGGTGACGGAAAGCTTGACTTATATATGGTCGGTGTCCACGACGTCAGCGACGACAAGAATGCGACCGACCTTAAGGATACGCGCAGATTTACCGGCCTTGACACCGAGGAGATTTCGGATATGGTAGAGATAGGTCATTCTGCGATGATGCATAACCTCCTTGAAAGAAGAAAGGTTATTCCCGATCTTGTACCGGTTACGATAGCTACCATCCCCGAGGTGCGTATGACGAGAAGGCTTGTCGGCGCTTACACTCAGCACGTAGACGAGATTGGAGTCAAATACCCCGACACAGTCGGCATTTTCCCTAACTGGATGAAGTCCGGCCCCGTTTACGAGCTTCCGTTCTCGGCTCTTTACGGAAACGAGGTAAAGAATCTTGCCGTAGCGGGCAGATGCATATCCGTTACCGACGAGATGTGGGACGTGACGAGAGTTATCCCCGTGTGCGCGGTCTCGGGTGAGGCGGCGGGAGCCGCGGCGGCTATGTGCTCGGATTTTGCGAATATAGACATAAAAAAGCTTCAGGCACATCTACAAAACGGTGGCGTTAAGCTACACAATTACATTGAGGATTTGAAATGAGAAAAATATACATAAACGAAGGCTGGACCTTGACCGAAAAGAGCCTTGACGGTACACTTTCGGCAACCGTCCCCGGATGCTTACATACCGACCTTATAAATGCGGGAATTATCAAGGACATCTTCTACCGAGACAACAATGACAAGTACGGCTGGGTAGAGAATTGCTCACCCGTATACGAAACGCGCTTTGACGCCGAGCTTGGCGACAAGGTAACCCTGAAATTCGACGGCCTTGACACCTTCGCCTCAGTCTACCTTAACGGCAAGCATCTTGGCGATACGCGCAATATGTTTATCCCGCACTCCTTTGACGTGTCGGGACTTCTCAAGGAGAGGGACAACTGCCTCAGAGTTGAGTTTACTCCTCCCGTCAAGGCAGTTGAGGGGATGACTCCCGCGCCGACGAGCTTCGCCTTCACCGGTGACAGAATAAACGCTCGCCGTATGCAATGCACGTATAGCTGGGACTGGGTAGACAGATTCGTTACTATGGGAATCTTCCGTCCCGTATCTCTTGAATATCGAGAGGGACTTGAGATAGAGGACGTTTACGTCCGTACAGACGCGCTTGACCGCTTCGGCGCCTCCATCGTTGCCGAGCTTGAGCTTTCGGGCTTTGATAAGCCTGAGATTATTGAGGCTGAGCTTGTTTCCCCCTCGGGCAAGGTCGTTTACCGCGATAGATTCTATGCCGACCGCGAGCTTGTGGTCAGAAAAATGGACATCCCCGACCCCGAGCTCTGGTATCCCGCAGGCTACGGAGATCAGCCTCTTTATACCTATCGTGCAAGGTGCGCGAATTCGAGCTACGAAACCACTCTCGGCATAAGAACGGTAAGAATTATCAATCATAAGGACGAAAAGGGAAGCGAATACTACGATCGCGCTACCGAGGCGGCAAAGTCACCTGCGGCGGGCGAGCGCACTCACAACGACGAGTTCTTCGGCTTCCGCGTTATAGTCAACGAGACCGAGATATTCTGCCGCGGCGGCAACTGGGTACCCTGCGACCCATTCCCCTCGGAGGAGTCGGAGGAAAAGATCAGAGCGCTCGTAAGAAGCGCGAAGGATATGGGCGCCAACATTCTCAGAGTCTGGGGCGGCGGCCTTTTCGAGAAGGCTTGCTTCTTTGACGAGTGCGACAGACAGGGTATACTTGTTTGCCACGATTTCCTTATGGCGTGCGGACAGTATCCCGAGAAGGAGAAGTGGTTTATCAACGAATTGCTTCTTGAGTCGGAATACGCCGTGAAGCTTTTGAGAAATCACCCGTGCCTTGCCTGGTTCCACGGTGACAACGAGAACGCGGAGCAGGGTAGTGACACACTCTCAGACTATATGGGCAGAAGCAGCGCGCTCGACGGTATTTATCCGAGCGTCTATAAGTATTCGAGGAACATACCCTTCCTCGCGTCAAGCCCTTGGGGAGGCGACAGATTCTCCTCCATCACCTCGGGCACGTCGCATAACACCAATTTCCTTGGCGAGACCTTCAGATATATGTATGAGGAGGATTGCTCGAACTATAAGGAATTTCTTGCACAGTTTACCTCGCGCTTTGTCTCCGAGGAGCCTTCCTTCGGCGCTATCTGCCGCGAGTCCCTGCTCGAGTTTATGACCGAGGAGGATATAGTAGGCGAGGACGAGAAGATACTAAAGTATCACGCCAAGACCAATCCCGGTCTGCCCACACATATCTACGACGACATCCGCGCCTTCGCTGAAAAGGTGCTCGGTGCCTTCTCGGACGGTGAGGACAGATACTTCAAGATGAAGTATATCCAGTGCGAGTGGGTAAGGCTTACGCAGGAGCTCGCGCTCCGTAATCTCGGCTACACGAACGGTATAATCTATTGGATGTTCAATGATTGCTGGCCTGCGTCCGTGGGCTGGGCGTTTGTTGATTACTACCTCAGAAGAAAGCCCTCCTATTACGCGTTCAAGCGCCTGACCGCACCGGTTACGGGCTCTGTGGATATAGGGACTAAAAAGCTTGTTATCACCAATACCTCGTACGAGCCGAAGGGCGCATCTGTAAGGGTACATCTTCTTGATATGAAGGACGGATTTAAGGAGAGGGAGTGCATCGAAACCTCGGTGCTTCTCGACACCTATTCCACCGCCGCTATCGATATTTCGGATAAGCTCACCGAGGATATTCTCGCTGTTGTTGACGTTGAGTCGGAGGAGAATATCTACCGCTCCTTCTACAAATGCGGTAAGCTCGAGATAGAGAAATGCGATGCCTTTGAGGTTGTCTCAAGGAGTGAAAATGAGATAGTTATCAAGGCAAATGCCTACCTTCAGGCAGTAGAGCTTGAGGGTGACTATCTCTTCTCGGATAACTACTTCACTATGCTCGAGGGTGAAACAAGAACCGTAAGATTCGAAAAGTTCTCCCAAGGAGCAAATGAGATTAACGTTAAATCTTACGCATTATTGTAAATGAAGGTGTACAAAAATGAGAGTTTATCACGATTTTATATGGTCTACACTCGTTCATTTCAGCACGAACCTATGGCACGATTTTGACAACAAGGTCTGCGACTGCTCAAAGCTTTATCACACTCCCGCATCACATACTCTGCGCTTCGACAGAGCAATGTGGGACGAGTACGTCATGAAGCTTAAGGAGAGCGGATGCAACGCAATCGTCATCGACCTCGGTGACAGTATGGTATACGATTCGCATCCGGAGCTTGCTGTGGAGGGTGCGTTTACCAAGGACGAGATGAGACGCGAGCTTGATAGACTGTCCTCGCTTGGATTTGAGGTCATACCGAAGCTCAATTTCTCAACCACTCACGACGTGTGGCTTGGCGAGTACGCAAGGATGGTCTCGACGCCCACGTACTATAAGGTTTGCTTTGATCTCATAGATGAGGTCATAGAGCTTTTCCGCCCCCGCTTTTTCCACATCGGGTTTGACGAGGAGGATTACGCCAATCAGTCGAAGTACGATTACGTTGTAATACGCCAGAACGATCTTTGGTGGCATGACCTGAGGCTGCTTGCTGACCGCGTTGAGAGGGGCGGCGCCCGAGCTCTCGTATGGTCCGACTATGCTCGCCACAGACCCGAGGAGTTTGTCGAGAAATTGCCGAAATCGGTAATCCCCGTCAACTGGTATTACTTCATCGAGTACGGCGAGAATATCAGGGAAGAGATGCGCATAAGGGTCGCGCCCTTTGACATACTCGAGGAGCATGGCTTTGACCAGATTCCCGGCGGTAGCGTCGAGTATCACAAAAACAATCTTGAGCTCTTGGCAGAATACTGTAAGGAGCATATTTCAAAGGAGCGTCTTTTCGGCTTTATACAGACCACGTGGTGCGCGGTCGACGAGCAGAATAGGCGGAAGCTTTGGGACGGCGCGGATGCCGTTGCCGAGGCAATAAAAGCATTCGAAGGACACAAGTCTTAAGAAAGGACACAGTATGGAATTTTTACGTTTTCTTGAAAGCATACGTACGGGCATCGGCGACTTCTTCTTCGCCACCGTCACACATATGGGCGAGGAGGTATTCTTCCTTGCTATCGCGATCCTCTTCTATTGGTGCATAAGCAAGAGGCAGGGCTACTACATTCTCATCACAGGCGTTGTCGGCAGTGTGATAAATCAATGGCTCAAGATCCTTTGCAGAATACCCCGTCCGTGGATCCTCGATCCCAACTTCAAGCCGGTCGGCGACGCGGTTGCCGAGGCTACGGGATATTCCTTCCCCTCAGGACACACGCAGAATATTGCGGGCACCTGGGGCTGTATCGGAAGATACAACAAGCAGAAGTGGGTGAAGATACTTTCGGTCTCGATAATACTTCTTGTGGCATTCTCAAGAATGTATCTCGGCGTACATACCCCTCTTGACGTTACCGTATCTTTAGGAGTTGCGGCGGCGCTCGTTTTCGCCTTCCACTTCGTATTCCGCACCGAGGAGAGTGTGAACAAGTATATGTTCTGGGTAATGATAGGCTCTGTGGTATTCTCCATCGGCTTCATTATCTACACCTTCCTTCTTCCCGAGAGCGGATTTACTACCGAGGCAGACCTTGCGAACCTTCTCAGCGCAAAGAAGAATGCCGCGACTCTTACCGGCTGTCTTTTCGGCCTCGGACTTGTTTATCCCCTTGACAGATACGTCATCAAGTTTGATACCAAGGGCAGATGGTACTCGCAGGCTATCAAGTTTATTGTTGGCATCGCGGTAGTCCTTCTTATCAAGGAGGGCACGAGAGCGCCTCTTGAGTTCGTATTTGGCAACGATTACGTAGCAAGAGCGGTGAGATACTTCCTTATCGTAGCCTTCGCGGGAGGGCTCTGGCCCCTTACCTTCAAGTTCTTCGAGAAGCTCAGGGTAGAGAAGCTTGAGAAATTCACCGAGTGGCTGCTTTCCAAATTCAAGAAGGAAAAAGCTGTATCGGAATAACGAAAACAAAATAAGCAAACGGCAGATGAGTCATAATGGCGGCTCCTCTGCCGTTTTACTGTAAAAGGTGGTAGGGCGGAAGAATAAATGCAGAGACAGCGGTCGTTTTTCCCGAAATCCAAAGAAATTTTAAAAACCCTTTACTTTTTATATTTTATGTGATATAATGTTGTGTGCGAAATATTTTTTTATTTATGAAAGGCTCATTATGAAGTGTCCCGTATGTAATAACTCCGATTCAAGAGTTCTTGACTCAAGGCCCGTTGAAGACGGATCCAGTATAAAGCGCCGCCGTGAATGTCCCTCGTGTGGCAAGCGCTTCACAACCTACGAGGTTATAGATACCGTACCGATCGCTGTGGTAAAGCGCGATGGCAGACGTGAGTTCTTCGATACTCACAAGCTTGTGCTCGGTATAGAGCGAGCTTGCCAGAAGCGTCCTGTCGATCCCTACGAGATAGCAAAGGATATTGAGACCGAGCTTCAGAACGAGCTGGTTGAGGAGATAACGTCCAAGGATATCGGCGAGATGGTTCTCGCAAGACTTAAGGAAAAGGACATCGTGTCCTACATTCGCTTTGCCTCGGTTTACCGTGAATTTGCGGATATCGACTCGTTTATGGAGGAGATAAAGAGCCTTGGCAGAAAGGGAAGGAAAAAGGCGCCTCGCGCCCCCGGAGCAGAAGTATGATAAAGAGTATGACAGCCTTCGGCAGAGCAAAGGTCGAGGGTGTAGAAAAGGATATAACCGTCGAGATCAAGAGTGTTAACTCGAGATTCTTCGACTGCTCGGTGAAGATGCCGAGAGCATATCTCTCACTCGAGGAGAGAATCAAGAATTACGTACAGAAGAATGCGGTATCGAGAGCTAAGGTCGACGTTTTCATCACCGTTGACAATCACTCGACCGCACCGCAGAAGCTTGACGTCGACGCCGCATACGCCGAGAGCTACATCGCCGCTCTTTACGAGCTGCGCGACAGATTCGGTCTTAAGGACGACGTGAGCGTGATGACGGTCGCGAGAAATCAGGACGTATTCAGAACGACCAAGGTCGACGCTGACCTTGAGGCTGAGTGGGCGCTCCTTCGCCCCGTGCTTGACTCGGCTATCGCCGACCACACCGCGATGCGTACGGTCGAGGGCGAGAAGGCTATTGCCGACATCAAGGGCAAGATAGAGCTTATCCGCTCCTTCGTCGACGAGATAGAGGCTATCTCTAAGGAGGATACCGTCGGCTACCGCGACAAGCTTGAGGAAAGACTCAGAAAGATTCTCGGTGACAACTCCATCGAGATCGACGAGCAGAGACTCCTTACAGAGTGTGCGGTATGGGCAGACAAGATCGCCATCGACGAGGAGCTTGTCAGACTCCGCAGCCACTTCGGCGCCTTCTACGATATAGCAGAGGCTAAGGAGCCCTCGGGCAGAAAGCTCGACTTCCTTATGCAGGAGATGAACAGAGAGACCAACACCATCGGCTCTAAGGCAAACAATGCCCGCATCGCCCGTATCGTCGTCAACATCAAGGGCGAGCTTGAGAAGATACGCGAGCAGGTACAGAATATAGAGTAAGGAGACGGACACCTTATGATGAAGTTTATAAATATCGGATTTGGAAATATGGTCAGCGCGGGCAGAATAGTTGCGATAGCTTCCCCCGACTCCGCACCCGTAAAGAGACTTGTTCAGGATGCGCGTGAGGACGGCAGAGTTATCGACGTCTCCTGCGGCAGAAGAACGAGAGCGGTTATAATCACCGACTCCGACCACGTTATCCTCTCGGCAATACAGACCGAGACCATCACCAACAGACTGTCGAGCGATGAGGCTTACGACAGCGACGAGGACGAGGAAGAGTGATATGCCACCTCTGGCGGCGTGATATTCAGTCCGATGGGACTGAGTGATATTCGACCGAGACGGTCGAGTGATATGCCTCATAAATGAGGCGTTACGGCTTTATTTTGTAAGCTATAATTTACTAAAACAGGCGAAAGCCACCGTATATATGAAAGGAAAACAAAGATGATCTATCCTACCATTGACAAACTTACCGGCGGTGAGTTCAACCGCTACGAGCTCGTTATCGGCGTAGCAAAGGGCGCGAGAATCGTGACCGACAAGTACGTTGAGATGAGACTCAAGGCACAGAAGATGATTGAGAACCACGAGACCGACAAGCCTCTTGCGGCTCTCATCGATCCCGAGTACAAGGATCAGAAGGCGGTTAAGATCGCTATCGCAAAGATCGAGCGCGGAGAGTTCAAGCTTTCCCGCGGCACCGAGGAATAAGAAAAAAGAAATAGCTTTGGAAGGAGGGGATGCTGATGTTTTGCGAGGTATATCTTTTGGATACGCCGTATCATATCGACAGACCCTTCGACTATTCTTGCGGAGCAAGTCTCACCCCGGGCAATATCGTGCGCGTTCCGTTTGGCCGCGCGGGTGGTACGAGACTCGGCGTTGCGGTTAAGGTAAAGGACGAGTGCGAGATTCCCGAGGGAGTCACTCTGAAGAGTGTATCCGCGGTCGTCTCACCCATCTTCACGCTCACAGAGGAGATGCTGGGACTCTGCCGTTTTCTCAAGGAGTTTACCCTCTGTACCTTTGGCGAGGCGGTAAGGACCGTCCTCCCACCCGGAGCTCTTTCCGAGAGTCTTAACGTCAGATACAGAAAAACGGCAAGGCTCCTTCTTGATAGGGAGGCGGTAGCAACGCTTCTTACCGAGACTGGCAGACGCGGAATCAGGAGTGAGGGGCAGAGGACTGCTCTGCGCTTCCTTATGGACCTCGGAGCGGCAGAGGTGGATATCTTAAAGCAGCTCCCCGGAGTTACCCCTGCGCATATCAGCGCCCTTAGAGACAAGGGCGTTTTAGCCATCGACGAGGACGAGGAAATCAGAAATCCTTACGCCGATTACGCCAGGACGAGAGATACCTCCGAGATAGTCCTCAGCCGCGCGCAGATGGCGGCGTATGAGACCATCGACTCGCTCTACTCGGAGAATGAGCCGAGGGCGGCGCTCCTTTACGGAATCACGGGCTCGGGCAAGACCAAGGTTATTATGAAGGCGATTGACCGCACTATAGCCGACGGAAAGTCGGTAATAATGCTCGTGCCGGAGATATCGCTTACCCCACAGACTGTGAGCATCTTTTGCAGAAGATACGGCGAGCGCGTAGCCGTCATACATTCCTCGCTCTCTCAGGGCGAGCGTCTTGACGCCTGGCGCAGAATACGACGCGGTGACGTCGACCTCGTCATTGGCACACGCTCGGCAATTTTCGCGCCCCTTGATAACATCGGTATGATAGTTATCGACGAGGAGCACGAGCACACCTACAAGTCCGAGAGCGACCCGAAATACCACGCAAGAGATATCGCTAGCTACCGATGCGGAAAGCACAAGGCTCTTATGCTTCTTGCCTCCGCCACCCCCGCCGTCGAGAGCTTTTACAAGGCAAAGACGGGCGCATACACCCTCGTGCCTCTGCGCGAGAGATACGGAGGAGCAAGGCTTCCAAAGGCGGTCATCGTCGATATGCGTGAGGAGCTCAGGCTGGGCAACCCCTCGCCTATAAGCCAGAGGCTCTACAATATGCTCACGGACGTTAAAGAGAATGAAAATCAGGCTATCCTCTTCTTGAACCGAAGGGGTTACAGCAGTCATATAAGCTGTAAGGAATGCGGAGAGGTCCTCGAGTGTCCGAGGTGCTCTGTATCCCTTACCTTCCACTCGCACGGAGGCGGCGCAATGCTTTGCCATATGTGCGGCTACCGTATGCCGACACCCAGGGCTTGTCCCTCCTGCTCGGCAGAGGCGCTTTCCTTCCTCGGCTTCGGCACGCAGAAGCTGGAGTCGGAGATGTCAAAGTATCTGCCCGAGATGACGCTTATGCGTATGGACGCGGACACCACCCAGGGCAAGCTTGCCTACGACAGAATGCTCGACGATTTCAGAGCGGGCAGGGCGGATATCCTCCTCGGCACGCAGATGGTTGCCAAGGGGCACGACTTCCCGAGGGTAACGCTCGTCGGCGTAGCCCTTGCTGATACCTCGCTCCACGTCACGGACTTCCGCGCCGCAGAGCGCACCTTCTCACTGCTCACGCAGGTCATAGGACGGGCGGGCAGAGCGAGTGAAGAGGGCGTGGCGGTGATACAGACCTTCCAGCCGAATAACGAGACGATAAGGCTTGCCTGCAGGCAGGATTACGACAGCTTCTACGAGGGCGAGATCGCCCTCAGACGCGAGCTCTCCTATCCTCCGTTTTGCGATATGGCACAGCTCACGCTCACCGCAGACGATGAGGCGGAGCTCTCCCGCGCGGCGGATACGCTTTCGGCTATGGTCAAGGCGAAGCTCGACGGAGAATACGCGAATCTGCCCTTCGTGGTCTACGGCCCGTTTGAGGCTCAGATATACAAGCTGAACGAAAAATACAGAATGAGAATGATGGTCAAGTGTAAGCTCAACGCGCGCTCGCGTAAGATGTTCTCGGAGCTCCTTACGGAGTTTGCCAAGGACAGAAAAGTAACTCTTGCCGTCGACCTCAATCCTCTCACAGTATAAATACAAAGATTTGATGCGCTGATAAAGCGCCGATATGAATCAGGAGATAATAAAATGGCAACGTTAAAGATAGTTAAGTTCGGTGACGAAACACTCAGAAAGGTGTGCCGTCCCGTTGATGAGATAACCCCGAGGATCAAGCAGCTTCTCGACGATATGATCGACACTATGCGCGCCGCTGACGGCTGCGGCCTTGCGGCTCCCCAGGTCGGTGTGCTCCGCAGAATTGCGGTCATCGAGGTAGAGGAGGGCACGGTTTACGAGCTCATCAATCCCAAGATCATCGCCTTCTCGGGAGAGCAGCAGGACAGAGAGGGATGCCTCTCCAACCCCGGATACGCAGGTATAACCAAGAGACCGAGAACGGTTACCGTCAGAGCGATGAACCGTCACGGAGAGACCTATGACCTCACCGGCTCCGACCTTCTTGCCAGAGCTATCTGCCACGAGTGCGACCACCTCGACGGCAAGCTCTATACCGACGTACAGATAAGACCTATCAAGGACTGAGAATATGAGAATAATGTTTATGGGTACGCCCGAAATATCCGCGATCTGCTTGTCCGAGCTTATAGGCTCCGACAACGAGATAGTAGCGGTAGTCACGGGCAAGGATAAGCCCAGGGGACGAGGCAACGTTATGACACCCACCGCGGTCAAGGCGTTAGCACTCGAGCATTCGCTCCCCGTCTACACCCCCGACAGCCTCAAGGGTGAGGACTTTGCCGAGCTGCTCCGTGAGATAAACCCCGAGCTTATCGCAGTTGTTGCCTATGGCAAGATACTTCCGAAGTCGGTGCTCGATTTCCCGAGGTACGGCTGCGTTAACGTGCACGTTTCGCTTCTTCCGAAGTACAGAGGCGCCGCTCCTATGCAGAGAGCGATAATCGACGGCGAGAAGGAAACCGGCGTCACTATTATGTATATGGCTGAGGGCGTCGACACGGGCGATATAATCGCGACGGAGGCCTTCCCGATAGGCCCCGATGACGACTTTGAGGCCATTCACGACCGCTCCGCAGAGGTTGGCGCAAAGCTTCTTGTAAAGACTATCAAGGATATAGCCGACGGCACCGCAACAAGGACTCCTCAGGACGACTCCAAGGCTACACACGCCGCAAAGATCGAGAAGGAGGACTGCAAGATAGATTTCACAAAGAGTGCTAAGGTCCTCGATTGCGCTATCAGAGGCGTGACTCCCATTCCCGGCGCGTTTGCATATCTTAAGGGCAAAATGCTCAAGATATTCAAGGCGACACCCACCGAGGGGAAGGGTAAACCCGGCGAGGTCATCGCTGCCGACTCGAAGGGGCAGGGCTCGTTTACCGTTGCTTGCGGCGAGGGCGCTCTTACAGTAAAGGGTGTCATTCCCGAGGGCAAGGGAAGAATGAGCGCGGGTGACTTCGTCCGCGGCAGAAAAATTGAAATCGGAGATATACTCGAATAATGGATATACTTTACTTGCTTTTGGTAGTGACCTTTGTTTTCACTCTCATCGTGCAATTCAAGGTGTCGAGCACCTTTAACAGGTTTTCGCACATAGGCTCAGGCAGGGGTAAAACGGGCGCAGAGGTAGCCCGCAGGATTCTTGACGCTCACGGTCTTTTTGACGTTGGGATCGAGAGAGTCCACGGTCACCTCACCGACCACTACGACCCTCGCGGGAGAGTCTTAAGGCTCTCGGAGAGCGTGTATTCCTCATCCTCACCCTCAGCGGTCGGAGTTGCCGCTCACGAGGTAGGACACGCCATTCAGCACGCGGAGAAATACGCTCCCATACAGTTCAGAACCAAGCTGGTTCCCGTGGTTAATTTTGCATCGAGCTTTTCGTGGATAGCGATCGTAATTGGTATGTTTATCACGTATTCGTCAACTATACTTGGCAATTACCTCGTTTCTTTCGGTATTTTGCTCTTTGCGGCTACCACGCTGTTCCACCTTGTGACCTTGCCTTGCGAGCTCAACGCCTCGCGTCGCGCCCTTACTGAGCTTGAGCTCTCGGGCTGGTATTCGAGTGAGGAGCTCGGTATGTCTAAGAAGGTTCTTCGCGCCGCCGCTATGACCTACGTTGCCGCCTTGGCAACCTCTATAATTCAGCTCCTCAGACTCATCAGAATTTTCGGAAACAGAAGAGACTAAAATATGACCGTAAGAGAATTAACGCTTTCGCTCCTTACCGAGTATGAGGCAAGCGGTAAGTACGTGAATCTCTCGTTATCCTCCCATATGGCAGACAAGCTGACGGGGGAGGAGCGAGCGTTTCTTACCGCGCTTCTTTATACTACCGTCGAGCGCAAGATAACCTACGATTATTATATCGGCGCAATATCCGGCCGCAGCCTTGATAAGATAGATCCTACGACTCTTAACATTCTGCGCCTCGGTATGTGCCAGATAGTACATATTGACTCCGTGCCCGACCACGCGGCGGTAAACGAGACTGTTGCCCTCGCGAGAAACCCGGGTGAGAAGAGCTTTGTCAACGGAGTGCTCAGACAAGCCGCAAGGCTGAAGGCAGAGGACAAGCTACCCCTGCCGCCAAGAGAGAAGAAGGTCTCGCGCTACCTATCGGTTGCCTATTCCTTCCCACTCTGGTTGGTAAAGCATTTTATCTCGCTATATGGCGAGGAGGAGACCGAAAAGCTCCTTGACCGCTTCAATACCGCGAGATACACCGACCTCACGGTCAACCTTACCAAGACAACAAAGGAGGAGCACACAGCTCTTCTTAAGGGCGAGGGCTATGAGCCCGAGTCCTTCATAGATTCGCCCCTTACCGTAAGACTTCCGGGCTCTGTGAATCCGAGGCGTCTACCCGGCTTTGACGAGGGACTCTTCTTCGTCCAGGATGCCGCCTGCGCTATCAGCGCCGAGGCACTCGAGGTCCGAGCGGGTAACAGAGTCATTGACGTCTGCGCCTGTCCCGGCGGTAAGAGCTTTGCCGCGGCAATACTCTCACGCACAGGTGAGGTCTGCGCCTTCGATATTCACCAGAGCAAGCTTTCACTCGTTGAGGACGGAGCAAAAAGGCTCGGCCTTACGAATATCAGGGTAGATGAGCGCGATGCTAAGGAGCCCTCCAAGGAGCTCTTCGGCACCTTCGACAGAGTGATATGTGATGTTCCTTGCTCGGGACTAGGTGTTCTCGCCAAGAAGCCTGATATACGTCATAAAGACAACGAAAGCTTACAAAATCTGCCCGAATTACAGTACGAGATACTCGAGGCGTCATCACGCTACTTGAAGGATGGCGGCATTCTTGTATACTCCACCTGCACACTCAACCCCGAGGAAAACGAGAGAGTGGTCGAGAGATTTCTGGAGGGGCACAAGGACTTCTCCTTCGCTGATTTCTCGGTCGGAGATATACGCTCACAGGGCGGTATGCTCACTCTCTTACCGCATATCCACGGTACAGACGGATTCTTTATTGCTAAGATAAGAAAAGAGAAGAAATGACACAAAAACACGATTTATACTCGATGACGGACGTCGAGCTTGAGGAGTATTTCCTCTCACTCGGCGAGCCGAAATTCAGAGCCAAGCAGGTATTCCCAAGACTTGCGGAGGGTACCCCTCTTTCCGAGATGACCAACCTGTCAAAGAAGCTCAGGGAAAGGCTCGAGGAGGAAACCCTCGACACCCTCCCTCGCGTTGAGGCTAAGCTTGTATCTAAGGTTGACGGCACTATAAAGTATCTCTTCCGCCTCCACGACGGCGAGTGCGTCGAGAGCGTTTTTATGCGCTATAAGCACGGCAACACGCTCTGCATTTCCAGTCAGGTCGGCTGTCGTATGGGATGCAAATTCTGCGCCTCCACCATTGGCGGACGGGTGCGCGACCTTCTCCCCTCCGAGCTGCTCGGCCAGGTAATTGCCGCCTCCCGCGACACGGGTGAGAGAGTCTCTAATATAGTTATGATGGGTATAGGCGAGCCGCTTGACAACTTCGACAACGTCGTCAAGTTTTTGAAGCTTGTTAACCTCCCCGGCGGCCTTAATATCGGCTACCGACATATATCTCTGTCTACCTGCGGAGTAGTTACGGGCATAGATAAGCTCGCTGAAGTAGATATCCCGATCACGCTCTCCATCTCGCTCCACGCGGCAACAGACGAGAAGCGCTCGGCAATTATGCCCGTCAACAATAAGTGGAAGATAAAGGACCTTCTCGAGGCGTGTGTCCGCTACTATAAGCGCACGGGCAGAAGGATATCCTTTGAATATACCCTCATCAGCGGTAAGAATGATACCGAGGCAGACGCAAGGGAGCTTGCGGACCTGCTTAACTCATACTTCAGACCGATCAGCGCGCCTATCCACGTCAATCTCATTCGCGTAAACGAGGTTAAGGAGACAGGCTTCAAGCAGGGAAGCACCGAGCAGGCAAACGCCTTTGCAGCCCTTCTTGAAAAGCGCGGTATAACCGCAACCGTCCGCCGCAGACTCGGCTCGGATGTTAACGCCGCTTGCGGTCAGCTAAGAAGAAACACCGCGAATTCGGGTGAGAACAAGGATTGACATCCTTAGCGCCGTTTTCGACCAAACTCGACGTAGGTAACTACGCCTTCGGGTCGAATAACACCGCTTCTCCCACCGAATTCGGGTGAGAACAAGAATTGACATTCTTTAGCGCCGTTTTCGACCAAGCTCGAAGCCATAGATTCATACGTTAAACTCAAAACACCAACTTTTATCCAATCTTTGAAAGTGAGAAACTCATTTGATAGTCACAAAATACGGAAAGGTAGTTAAGGGACTCGGCGGTCTTTACGAGACTCGCGTAGTCACGGAAAACGGAATAGAAAGGCTTTCCTGCCGTGCCAAGGGTGTCCTTAAGCGCGACGAGGAAAAGGTGCTCATCGGTGACAACGTCAAGATTCTCCTTGATGACTCAACTCCCGACGGACTCGTTATTTCCGAGATAGTCGAGCGCAAAAACAGCCTTATCCGCCCCCCGATGGCAAACCTTGATTACCTCTTCATCGTCTTTGCCGTCAAGAAGCCCTCGCCCGTGATTGAGACGGTGGACAAGCTTGTTGCCATCTCCGTGCATAACGGCATCACGCCGGTTATCGTCATCACCAAGAGCGACCTCGACGCGGAAATTGCCGACGAGCTTGCAGGAATATATATTAAGGTAGGAATCCCGACCTTTGTTACCTCGTCCGAGGATAGGACGGGAGTCGAGCCGCTTGCAGAGTACATACAGAGAGAGGTTGTAGGTGGTAAAACCGCCGCCTTTGCAGGCGCCTCGGGAGTAGGCAAGTCCACTCTTATGAACGCCCTTTTCCCGGGTCTCACCCTCGCAACCGCTGAGATTTCCCGCAAGATCGAGCGCGGCAGACACACCACCCGCCACGTCGAGATTTTCGAGATTCAGGGCGGCCTCGATACGGGCTTCCTTGCCGATACCCCCGGCTTCTCGCTTATCGACTTCGCGAGATTCGATTTCTTCTCGCTTGAGGAGATCATCCCGACCTTCCCCGAGTTTCTCCCATACGTAGGCAAGTGCAGATACACAGACTGCGCCCACGTAGGAGAGGGAGCCGACGAGTGCGCCATCGCAAAAGCCGCCCTTGACGGCATTATCCCCGAGTCAAGGCTCGAATCCTATCGTTCTATTTATAAAGTTCTTAAAGAAAAGAAAAATAATTACGATTGAGCGTGATGTCCGGGACGGACGATCACGCTAACTAAGTTTGCCCTATGGGCAAGTGAAGTTATCTTCGACAGTGAAGTTCACTTCGTGAGTGAAGTTTCGCCTATTGGCGAAGTAATGGGCAAACTTAACTTCACTGCGAGCGTAAGCTACGCAACTTCACTGTGCGTAGCACAACTTCACTTTTGCGTCAGCAAAAACTTCACCGGCAGAGAGTGGGAAAATATTATGGGTTCAACTATCTTCTCTCTGACGTATGTATATACCCTCTTGATTGAATAGCGACGATTTACATCCTAAATCCAGGCTAACTAAAAAAATCTCAAACTTTTTTCAAAAAAGGTATTGACAAGTGACTTCACTTCGTGTATAATACCATAGGTATCCTAAGACAGCAGGTTCCGGTAAAAGCGCATAGCTTTCCTGCCGAGGTGAGACAAATTCAATAATTTTACGCGATGGAGTACCGTTGCGTTCATTTTGGTTGTCCTTTCTCGGAGAGTTGTGTGTTTCTCCCGGAAAGGATTTTTTATTTGAAATTTTTATGGAGGTGGAAACAAAATGCCAAGTAATAAGGTTCTTGAAGCCAAGAAACAGGTCGTAGAAGAGCTTGCCGGTAAGTTACAGACCGCTGTATCCGGCGTGCTTGTTAAGTACGAAGGCATTACCGTTGCAGATGACACCGCACTCAGAGCCGCTCTTCGTAAGGCAGGTATCGAGTATTCCGTAATGAAGAATACTCTAACCGGCAGAGCTTGCGAGATGGTTGGTTACGGTGACATGAAGCAGTACCTCTCCGGTATGACCGCTATCGCGATCAGCCAGGATGACGCTATTGCTCCTGCAAAGATTATGAAGGAATACGCTGACAAGATTCCCACTTTCGAAATCAAGGCTGGTTTCGTTGACGGTGGCGTAATCGATCAGGCAGGCGTAGAGGCTCTCGCAGCTACTCCTTCTAAGGAAGTTCTCATCGGTAAGATGATGGGCAGCCTTATGTCTTCTCTTTACGGTCTTGCATATGTTCTTCAGGCTAAGATTGATAAGGAAAATGAAGGTGGCGAAGCTACCGAGGCTCCCGCAGAGGCTTAATTTCTGCAAACTGATTTAGTAATAAAATTTGTATAATATTCGGAGGATTTTAAAATGAACGAAAAGTCTACCCAGATTCTTGACCTTGTAAAGGGTCTTACTATTCTTGAACTTGCTGATCTCGTTAAGGCTCTTGAGGAGGAGTTCGGTGTATCCGCAGCTCCCGTAGCAGCAGTTGGCGCAGTTGCAGCAGCAGCTCCCGTTGTTGAGGAGAAGACCGAGTTTGACGTTGTTCTTACCAGCGCAGGCGCATCCAAGCTTAACGTTATCAAGCTTGTTAAGGACGTTTGCGGTCTTGGTCTTAAGGATGCTAAGGATCTTGTTGAGTCTGCTCCCAAGACCATCAAGGAAGGCATCTCTAAGGAAGAGGCTGAGAAGCTCGCTGCAGACCTCAAGGCTGCAGGCGCAGAAGTTGAAGTTAAGTAATTTCATCTCTATAAAGAAGAAAGCAACCACCTGCTGGTTGCTTTTTTCTTTTAAAATCCCCGTTATGCTCCCTGCGGCGTAAGTCCACTTTGTGTCCTTGGCGCTACGCACCTATGCTCGTCTGCGACGAGCCGCCACGGAGCAATCTGCGCTCGCGTACTGGTGAACGAGTTCCCCGATACGCTTCGCTTGATTATCAAGCTTGTTAAGGACGTTTGCGGTCTTGGTCTTAAGGATGCTAAGGATCTTGCCCGACTGCTCCCAAGACCATCAAGGAAGGCATCTCTAAGGAAGAGGCTGAGAAGATACTCCTATGTGGCGTAAGTCCACTTCGTGTCCTTGGCGCTACGCGCCTATGCTCGTCTGTGACGAGCCGCCACGGAGCAATCTGCGCTCGCGTACTGGTGAGCGAGCTCCCCGATACGCTTCGCTTGATTATCTGCAGCAGACTCGGGGGCTGCAGGCGCAGAAGTTGAAGTTAAGTAATTCACACTCTGTAAAAATTAAGAACGGTCACCTGCTGACCGTTCTTTTTTATATTAGAAAAGCAACCGGTAGATGGTTGCTTTCTTCTTTTATCGTGCTCGTGAGAGCACATATAGAATTGGCGAAGCCAATATATCGAGCGCGAAGCGCATATCGATCGCCGTAAGGCGAATATCGATCTTTACGGAGTAAAGAATCATCGTCACCTGCTGGTTGCTTTTTCTTTTAACGCTCGCTTGTAGCGAGCATATCACTATTTCGCACGGCGAAATAATATCACGTTGCGAAAAGCAACATATCACTCGCCTCAGGGCGAATATATCTCTTTACGGAGTAAAGAATCATCGTCACTCTACTTTACAACTTCGCTTTAATATGCTAAAATAGAGACGAAATCAACCAGCCGCGAGGTAAATATGATGATATTTTCCGAAAGAGACATCGAAATAATAAGAAAAAGGGTGGAAAATCACCCCGAATATATAACAAAGATCGAGAATAGCACAAGCAACGTCCGCCGAAAGCTCTATATACAAAAGACAGGTCTTGCCACGTGGTATCACTATTTCACCTGTCCCGAGTGCGGCACGCGCCTTAGCTTCAACTATAATGACAACGAGCGCTTTGTCTGCCCCGAGTGCGGAGGTGTGCAGACGGGCGAGCCATACCTTGGCGCGTGGTGGGAGACGGTCCTCACTATGACAACCTCTGCCGCATATAAGCTTGCCATAGGCTATGTTGCGACGGGCAGGGAGGACTTCTTATCTGTCGCAAAGACAATAATACTCGGCTACGCCGAAAACTACAAAAACTATGAGGTTAACGGAGGCATTCCGTATAATCACCCGGGCAGATTTGCCGCTCAGGTGCTTACCGATTGCGAGCCAATCTGCAATCTCGCTCCCGCATATTCGCTTATCAAATTCAGCTTCACAGACGAGGAACGTACCATTATCGAGAACGAGCTGTTCCGCCCCGCGGCAGAGCATCAGAGGAAGTATCTTACCCCTCAGCTACACAACCACGAGGTCGCTATCTGCACGTCGATCGCCGCGATAGGTCTTGCCATCGAAGATGGGGAGCTTGTGCGCTTTGCCACCGATACCAAGTACGGTCTCAAATACCAGATAGACCACGCCTACCTCGAGGATAATTTGTGG
The DNA here is from genome assembly GCA_017453245.1 of Clostridia bacterium. Taxonomy (GTDB): domain Bacteria; phylum Bacillota; class Clostridia; order Oscillospirales; family CAG-272; genus UBA1740. The sequence goes on along the minus strand of JAFTKM010000008.1, from coordinate 80,065 downwards.
TTTGAGTGCTCGGTATCCTACCATCTCTATGCTCTCAGGTGGTTTATGACCTTTGAGAAGATGGCGAAGAACACAGAGCATAGCCTTTTCGGAGATCCGCACTACCGCGACAAGCTCTATAAGGCCTTGATCCTGCCTCTCAAGCTCCGTGTGAACGACTCGAATACCGCAAGGCTAAACGACGGTCACGGCTCACTCTCGGGCTATTCGGACATATACGAATTTGCCTACTCGGTATTTGGCACGGACGAAATACTTGCTCTGCTTTACTTAAGTGACAGAGAAGGTAAGAGGGGACATCTTGACGCGCTGATCTATGGCGTAGATAACCTTCCCGCGCGTCACGAAATACCGCTTGAAAACTATCTTTCCGAGCGTGGATCAGGTCTCGCTATCCTTCACGGAACCGAGGGCAGAACCCTCTTATTTAAGGCGACACCCTATGGCGGTGAGCACGATCACTATGACCGCTTGGCTCTCTCCTTTGACGCCTTTGGCGCGGGGGCGTGTATGGATTTTGGCACCGCTTCGGGCTACGGTTCGCCTCTTCATTACGGTTATTTTAAGAATACTCTGGCGCATAATACCGTTGTTATCGACGGTGAGAATATGGCGCCCTGTGATACCCGTATCAGAGAATATCGTATGAGTGCTCCCGACGATATCTACCTTGATGCCGAGACTCTGCCGCCCGAGGAGTATGAGATGCTCGACTCCTTCACCATCAAGCAGTGGTCGGACGAGTCATACAGGGGTGTCACAATGCGCCGCATCATCTCGTGGCACGATAAGTATTTCATCGACGTTTTCTCTGTAAGATCGGATAACGACTTAAAGAAGGAATGGATCTGGCATATCAATGCGGAGGCAGAGCTACCGAAGGAGGCTGAGTATATCGGCAAGGTCTCTGACAAGGGCGCAGGAGTCTACCTTGGCGAAGCTTATTCCTACCGATGCGACCGCCCGACCAAGCTCACATACCGCGCTGACGGTTGGTGTATGGACGTCCACACCTTGGCAGAAGGCAAGGAGCTGATACTAGCTAAGGGACCTAACAATCCCGCAACCTCGAGCGTGTCATATCTTCTTGAGCGCACAACCGAGAAATGCCCGATATTCATAAACGTCATCGAGGCGTATAAGTCCGACTCGGTAATTACGTCGGTTGAAATGAAAAATACAGACGGCAATGTAGAGGTCACCGTCACGGAAAAATCGGGTAAAATTAGGGAACTAAAATTTAATATTTAGTGTAAGCTTAAGCCTATATACAATAGAAAGAGCAGACATGTAAGATGAAAAATCTCGCATGTCTGCTCTTTTTCTGCTGGTGAAGTTTTCGCAAAAGCGAAAGTGAAGTTGTGCTAAGCACAGTGAAGTTGCTCGCAAATGCTCGCAGTGTAGTTAAGTTTGCCCATCACTTCGCCGACAGGCAAAACTTCACTCACGAAGTGAACTTCACTGTCGAAGACAACTGCACTTGCCCGAAAGGGCAAACTTAGTTATAGTGTGTTCTTCTTGACGGAGAACACGCTATACAAAGTCCTTCCTCATAGGAGTGAAGATGTCGAGCAGTGCGCCCTCTTCAAGGCACACAACTCCGTGAGGTACATCGGGCGGGGTAATGTACGTATCGCCCTTTGAGATGACCTCTGTCTTACCGTCGATAGTAGCCTCAAACTTGCCCTCGAGCACGTATGAGATCTGAGTGTGCGGGTGTGTATGCATAGCGCCGACAGCGCCCTTCTCAAACCTTACCTCAACCGACATAATATTCTCATCATAGGCGAGCACTTTTCTTGATACTCCGCCTCCGAGATCTTTGAGCTCTATATCGTTATTCTTAACAAACATAATTAACCTCCGATTTTGTCAATTACAATTTACAAATCCGTATATTTAGTGCTGACGCCAGCCGCTTTTTCGACAGGGTATTTCTCGGCATTTTTCTTCATTTTATTCTGTATTATCTCATCAAGATCAAGTCCGTATCTGTCAGCAAGGAGTATTGAGTAGCAGAGCACGTCGGCAAGCTCCTCCTTGACCTCATCAAGCCTTTTAAGGCACTCAAGGTCATCTGCGCTCCATTGGTATATCTCAAGCAGCTCAGCCGCCTCAAGGTTCAGGGATATCGCCAAATCCTTCGGATTATGGAATTGACTCCAGTTGCGGTCATCTCTGAACTTCTTTACTATATCTATCGTTTCCTTTGAGATCATTTCGCTCATTCCTCGTTCTTTAAGAATTCTTTTCTTTCCTTGAGGTAGCTCTTTCTTACCTCGGTGATAAATTTTTGCACTCTCTCCGACTGATAATCTCTGTACGACCAGGGGAGCTTATGCCACGCACCCTTCGCCCAGAAGAGGGTAAGCTCGGTGTAGATTCCATCCTCAAGGGGGATTCTGAAGCCCGCTTTTTTCGTCGTTGCAAGCATAAGTCTGCCGTGGTTGATAAAGCCGGGGTCAAGGTTGATAAGTCTGTTGCCATTACCATCCGAGAGTATACGCTCCATCTCGTTGGTAGCCTTCTTTATCTCCGCCTGACGCGACGGGTCAACTGTGTCCTTGAAGGAAAGAATCACCCTCTGACCTTCGCCGCCGAGCTCCTCGTCGTAGTAGTCCGAGAACTCCTTTGAGAAGGAGAATCTCTCCGACTCACCGTCTATCTCACCGAAGGCGTCCCTTAACATCCCGAGCGCTCTATCGTATATTTCCTCGTCGTTGTATATCACGCCGACGATCAGCTTTTCCTTTTCAAAATCGTAAATCTGTCCCACTTCGACCTCCGCGAAAAACTCTTATCCGATCTTTTCGATATTCTATACTCATTATACCGCTTTTTGAGAGCTTAGTCAAGAACTCATCGCGAAAAACTGCATCACCTGCTCAAGTCTATATCGCACTAACAAAAAACGACAAATCGAATATACTGACAAGGAAGGGAAGTATGAAAAAACGCTCCCTTACGAAAAACAAAAGGACGAAAACAAATGGAAAGAAATGCGAGAGGCATACCCGAGCAGGTACGCCCCGAGGCAGAGCTCTGTCCCGAGAATGATGCCGCCACCCTCCACGACAAGCCGCTCGGCTACGCCTACGTACCGATCCAGCGATGGAGAATGCTGTATGAGCCCGAGCACGGTCTTATGCGCGGTACGATCTTCGAGGAGCTGGATATGCCTATGGAGGTGTACGGCAATGAGTAGAGAAGAGCTTATGAAGAGGATCCACGCCTTAAGCTTCGCTATGACCGAGGCTCAGCTTTTCCTCGACACTCACCCCGAGTGCCGTGACGCGCTGACATATTTCAGAGAAATGCGCGATCAGCTTGACACCCTTATGACTGAGTATCAGAACAAGTACGGCCCCCTCTTTGCCGATATGACAGTCGGTGATAAGTGGAATTGGGTGGACGGCCCCTGGCCCTGGCAGCTGGGTGGGAAGGAGGACTAAGGTATGTGGATATATGAGAAAAAGCTTCAGTACCCCGTAAAGATTAAGAACCCCAACGCGCGCTTAGCAAGTCTTATTATAGACGCCCTCGGAGGTCCCGACGGTGAGCTCGGCGCCGCGACAAGATACCTGAATCAGAGATTCACTATGCCTAAGGGCAAGATTATCGCTACCTTAACGGACATCGGCAATGAGGAGCTCGGGCATGCCGAGATGGTGGGCAGTATCATCTATCAGCTCACACGCAACCTCACCCCCGAGCAGATAACTGCCGGCGGCCTTGATAAGTATTACATCGGCCACGGCAACGGTGTCTTCCCCTCGGCGGCATCGGGCGAGCCCTTCAACGCGTTTGCAATATCCTCAAAGGGAGACGCGCTCTCCGACCTCAACGAGGACCTCGCGGCAGAGCAGAAGGCGAGAGTCACCTACGATAATATCCTCCGCCTTAGCGACGACCCCGACGTAAACGACGCTATCAAATTCCTCCGCCAGCGCGAGATTGTCCACTACCAGCGCTTTGGCGAAGCTATGAGGTCTTTGACCGAATAGCCTAAGCCTTCTCCAGTGGGAGAAGGTGCTGAACGAAGTGAGGCGGATGAGGTGTCACTTTTGTTGTAATTATAGCCAACTCCTCATCCACCACAAGTGGTCCCCCTTCTCCCTCAGGAGAAGGCTACAATCAACTTCACTGTGCTTCGCACAACTTCACTTGCGTGAAACGCAAACTTCACCACAACGACGGCACAGCCGTCAATTCATGGCGTAGCCAATTCATGCACTCTGTGCAATTCATGAGCCAACGGCTCAATTCATCCACAAGGGCGGTTTGATTAGCGGTTTGATTAGTCAAATCGTCCTTGTTTTTTCATGTGGGTTGTGGTATAATGTAAAAAACAATATTATATTCTAAAAGAGAGCAAGTAACATGAACAATATGCGTGAAAAAATACTTGACCCCACTTTCGATTACTCGCAGCCCTGGTTTTACAGTAATAAATTAGCTTTAAGATGCGAGTTGGGAATTGGTCAAGGCAAAGAATATTTTGATAACGCTTTAGAGAGAGCAATGAAAATTGCTAACATTTTATTTGAAAACAAAAAAATAGATGCGGCATTTTATTTAGAGTATTTTATTGACGGCAAAGCATGCGAAGTTGGCAATTTTGGAATAACCATTGACGAAGTAATTAATCTTGATATGGATGTGCTACATAGTATAGATCTAATAGACGAAGATGTTGAAACAGTAAAAAGATATATTTCATTTGATGTTGATTTCGCAGTTTTTGAAAGAATAATAAAAAAACAAATAGATAATCAATATTCACCTTTGGTCAGTTTTGTTTCATTTGATGATCAATTTATATTTTCAGTCTATGACGATAGGGGTTGTGATATTGTTTTCTTTTCTGAGAATAAATATATTGAGTTTTATCCAAAACTTGAAGGTTATTTTTTAGATTATGATAGAGAAAAAATGAAAGAAACTCTTGGCTCAATCTGTCACGAATGTGATGAATGCGGAAGCAAGTTTATTAAAACTAAATCGCAAATGATGTCGCTTTGTCCCGAGTGTGCACATATTCTTTATGGTTATGAAAAGTGTAAGCATCAATTTAAGGACGGCAAATGCGAATTGTGTCATTGGGACGGAAGCAGAAGCGATTACATAAAAAAGTTGGTGGAAAACAATAAATAGTACTTCATGTCGACTGCATTGGCGAAGCCATGCGAAGCCTTACGGAGTAGGCTTCGCAATTAAATCCGTCCAAGACGAAATAAATCCGACGAGGTCGGATGAAATCGCTAAAGCGATGAAATCTTCGCTTTGCGAAGGTGGCATTTACACTCCCCTTTGGGGAGGGGGGACGTCGCAGACGGTGGGTGAGGTGTCCACAACGCCGGCATAGCCGTCAATTCATGGCGTAGCCAATTCATGCACAACGTGCAATTCATGAGCCAACGGCTCAATTCATTCAATAGGGCGGTTTAGAGATCAAATCGTCCTTTACTTTTTGGTAGGTGTGTGGTATAATTATCATAGAGTCGATTTGAAATGGAGGTGCTTAAAAATGGCAAATAACTTTTTGTGGGTAACAAAAACAGAGGAAAACTTGGCATTTTATGCAGATTCAGCACCTAAATCAAATCTTTCTCTTCATTTTGCATCAGACATTGACCCTAAAACCAAGAAATGTATATGTAATTTTGTACGCTATTTAAGAAAAGAATTTTACTTCCCGATAAGATGTAATGTTTATTTTTGCAATCAAGAAAAATTTCGTAAGCACAAAGGGGGATATAGCTATGGGATGTTTTTCTCAAATCATGAAAGTGGCGAACGAGCATATCCGCAGATATACATTCCTACGCAACAAAGCTTATGCCAAATATACGATTCGCTAAGTCATGAACTGACACATTATTTTCAATGGTATTTTTATGATGATAAGGAAAAAAACAATCGTTCTCTTGAAATTCAGGCTTCAAAATATGCGTCTCGAATTAGCCAGGATTATTGTTGGTATCATTGTAAAGAACCCGATAGTGCTTGTAATAGCTGTTGTGGCAAATGAGAACCGTATTTAAAAAGAATACTTCACTCTGACTGTATTGCCGAAGCTATGAGGTCTTTGACCGAATAACCTCAGCCTTCTCCAGTGGGAGAAGGGGGTCGACCGCGAAGTGGTGGATGAGGTGTCCACAACGACGGCATAGCCGTCAATTCATGGCGTAGCCAATTCATGCACTTTGTGCAATTCATGAGCCAACGGCTCAATTCATCGTTTGACATTGTATAACAAAAGAAAGGAATTGCCATATGCTTGACGAAAGAAAAATACAAAAAGAAATTGTGTCATCTATAGGAGAAGATGAGTTTCAAATCAGATATATTCGTGATGAAAATGCAGGTATTCTTATATCTCGTTCTGATAAATCCTATTTTATTCTTGATAGTAAAGAATATTGGTATGATTTAATTCAAGAAAAGCATCCAAGCAAGCAAAAGTGTTCCTGTAAAAATGATTTCTTTAAGGTTCGTTTTGATTACCTGCGAAGAAAAGAAACAGATGATTTTATTTCCGTTGAGCTTGTCTCACAATGCACGGAATGTGGCAAGACCAAAACATTTGGCAGAATTGATATTGATTATTCGCCCTCGTCACAGTTGTTTGAACAGGCAATTACTTATTGCGAACAACCAAAAATAAAATACAAAACATATACGATCGGTGGATTTTGGGAAAAAGAAGATTTATCTGGATTGACTGAATTTCTTTCCCAAAAGCAACTGTTAATATATCTTTGGTATTGGAATGAATTTGGGAAAAGATGCTTTAAGCAAGTTGATTTTGTAGAACTCACAATGTTTTTATCTAATGAAAATTCAACATATCTTGGAATATACTTCTCATTTGAGCCATTAGAGCAAATTGCGAGTAATTCTGACTATGATGATAAAGGCATTTTCATTGACCGAAATCTTTGGAGAAAAAAAGAACTTGTCCAAATTGGCTCACCAATTAGAGTCCTGTTGGATAATAGTATAAAGTTGTGCTACTATATTGAATTTTGTTGTGAGTTCATAGATTCCAATGGAAAGGTACAGGTGAAAGGTGAATCGTTCTGTTGCTTAACCAAAGAGCTTTTGCGTTATTGTAAAGAAAAATTAAAGTGATTGAATAATGCTTTATGTTGACTGTATTACCGAAGCTACGAGGTCTCTTACCGAATAACTGATTTTGCAAGAAGCAAAAGCAACTTCACTTGAGGCAACGCCTCAAACTTCACTGTGCTTCGCACAACTTCACTTTTGCCATAGGCAAAAACTTCACCATAGTGACGGCTCTGCCGTCAATTCATGGCGTAGCCAATTCATGCGCATCGTGCAATTCATGATGCGTGAGCATCAATTCATCATATAGGGCGGTTTGAGAAATCAAATCGTCCTTTACTTTTTCGTGTGAGTGTGGTATAATAAATGTGGCATCATTCTATAAGTTTTTTATGGAGGGAACAACTATGAATAATAACAATGTGAAGTGCGTACTAGTTTTGCTTATTGTATTTTGCGTTTTATTCAACACAGCATCATGTACAGGCTCTTACGTAACTTATACTTACGATGAATTAAGCGCCGATTTAGTAAAGGCGGAGATTGTCACTTATTCTACTATTTATGAACCGGAATATCAATTCAATACCGAAATTGTCAAAACATTAAGTGCCGAAGAATGTGATTATGCAATATCAGAAATAGCTAATATGAAATTTGAAAAACTGATAGTTATGGAGCCAAACTGGCCTAGAGAGAATGTTCTTGTTTTTTATTACCCCACGTATGAGCTACAATTTTCATATTCGGGGTGGGTGGATAAAGCAACAGAAGAAAGCGAAACCGGCAAGAGGGGTTATAACGTTGATTCCGACGGACTCGAAGAGTTGATAAATCATCTATTGAATAATTAGTTACCCCGACTGTATTGCCAAAGCCATGAGGTCTCTTACCGAATAACTGATTTTGCACCGAGCAAAATCAACTTCACTTGAGGCAACGCCTCAAACTTCACTGTGCTTCGCACAACTTCACTTTTGCCGTAGGCAAAAACTTCACCATAGTGACGACTTTGCCGTCAATTCATGGTGTAGCCAATTCATGCACAACGTGCAATTTATGATGCGTGAGCATCAATTCAACCTCATCCACCACCAAAGGTGGTCCCCCTTCCCCAACTCGCTTCGCTGGGGAAGGTTAAAAGCAGGGCGGCCCCGAGTAATCAAACCGTCCTTTACTTTTTCGCCCCGGTGTGCTATAGAACAATTAACAAACAAGTTTTGATTTCAGAGAGGAGCAAATATAAGATTTCCTTTTGATGAATCTCATAACGCGGTTGTTATCACGTGCCGCAAAATCATCTTAATTTAGCATAATGCTAATCAAAGTATACATAAACCCACAAAAAAGCTGTCGCACGTCATTCACGACAGCTTTTATATTTTGCCGAAAATCCTTTTATTTTTCTCGCTTGAGTTTTTATGAACACGGGTATAACAAAATAAATAAAAAGCTCCAACCACCTTGCAAAAAGCATATCGTTGTGCTAAAATAGAATAGATAAAATATTTTAGGAGAGATCATGTACGAAATAGTTTATAAAAGAGTCCTGAATCCTTACGTGACTCTTATGGATATAGCGGCTCCCCTCGTTGCGAGAAAGGCTGAGCCAGGACAGTTTATCATTCTTCGCACCGACTCCGAGGGCGAGAGAATCCCCCTCACAGTTGCGGGCTATGACCGAGATGCGGGAACGGTAAGAATCATATTCCAGACGGTTGGCGCGACCACAAAAAAGCTTGCCGAGATGAACGAGGGCGACTCGCTCTCCGACTTTGCAGGTCCTCTCGGAGTCCCGACTCATACCGATGGGCTGAAGAAGGTTTGTATTGTTGGCGGCGGCGTTGGCTGCGCTATCGCGCTTCCTATTGCCGAGAAATTAAAGAGACTCGGATGCTCTGTCACCTCTATTATCGGCTTCCGCTTGAAGGACCTTGTTATCCTCGAGGATGAGTTCCGCGCGGCGTCCGACGAGCTTATTGTTATGACCGATGACGGCTCGTATGGAAGAGAGGGTAACGTCTGTCTGCCTCTTGGTGAAATGTTCGCATCGGGCAGAAGCTTTGATAAGGTCATCACCATCGGACCTCTCGTTATGATGAAGTTTGTTACTGAGGCAACAAGGCCTACGGGTATCCCCTGCGACGTATCGATGAACCCCATAATGATCGACGGCACGGGAATGTGCGGAGGCTGTCGACTCACCCTCAATATTGACGGCAAGCGCGTTACCAGGTTTGCTTGCGTTGACGGTCCTGACTTTAACGGCTATGAGGTAGACTTTGACGAGGCTATCTCGCGCGGAAATATGTATCGCGACTTCGAGCGCCACGCTTACGAGTCGGCTTGCAATCTCTTTAAGAAGGGGGCAGAGAACAATGGCTAATATGTCACCGAAAAAGAATCCTATGCCCACACTTGATCCCATCGAGCGCGGCAAGGTATTTTCCGAGGTAGCCCTCGGCTACACCGAGGAGCAGGCGCTCGACGAGGCGGCAAGATGCCTCGGCTGTAAGACAATGCCCTGCGTCGGCGGTTGCCCCGTAAAGATCCATATCCCCGAGTTTATAGAGAAGATACGCGAACTTGATTTTGAGGGCGCGTACAAGATAATCAGCGAGAGCTCCTCGCTCCCCGCAGTCTGCGGCAGAGTATGTCCGCAGGAAACTCAGTGCGAGTCAAAGTGTGTCAGAGGTATCAAGGGCGAGCCCGTCGGTATCGGCAGACTTGAGCGCTTTGTTGCCGATTGGCACAACTCTCACAGTACCGAAGCACCCATAACCGCGCCCAAAAACGGCCGCAAGGTTGCGGTAGTGGGCTCAGGTCCCTCCGGTCTTACCTGCGCGGGCGACCTCGCAAGACTCGGCTACTCGGTAACCGTATTTGAGGCGCTCCACACAGCGGGCGGTGTACTCGTCTACGGCATACCCGAATTCCGACTTCCTAAGTCCATCGTGGCTAAGGAGGTTGAGAGCCTTAAGGCTATGGGAGTTGAGATCCTCACCAACGTAATTATAGGCAAGACGCTTACGATAGACGAGCTCTTCGAAATGGGCTATGAGGCTGTATTTATCGGCTCGGGCGCAGGACTTCCGAACTTTATGGGTATCCCCGGTGAGAGCCTTAAGGGCGTATATTCCGCTAACGAATTCCTCACGAGAGCCAATCTTATGAAGGCTTACAGAGAGGGTAGCGATACCCCCATTATGAAGGGCGGTAAGGTCGCTGTCGTAGGCGGAGGAAACGTTGCTATGGACGCTGCGAGAACTGCTCTCAGACTCGGCGCGGAGAAGGTATATATCGTCTACCGCCGCTCTATGGAGGAGCTCCCCGCAAGACGCGAGGAGGTCGAGCACGCAGAGGAGGAGGGCATTGAATTCAAGCTCCTTTGCAACCCCACCGAGATACTCGGTTACAATAACACCGACGACTCGAGAGACCCGAGAAACGGATTTGTCACGGGCATGAAGTGCATCCGTATGGAGCTTGGCGAACCCGACGAAAGAGGCCGCCGCAGACCTGTCGAGGTCAAAGGCTCGGAGCACGAAATCGACGTTGACACAGTCATCATTTCCATCGGCACCTCGCCGAACCCTCTTATCAAGGATACCACAGAGGGCCTTGAGGTCAACAGGTGGGGTGGTATCATAATCTCCGAGGATGCACTCACCAGCCGCAAGGGCGTGTACGCAGGCGGAGACGCTGTAACAGGCGCCGCAACCGTTATCTCGGCTATGGGAGCGGGCAAGGTTGCCGCGGAGTCTATCCATAAGTATTTGGCTAACTAAAGTTGTCAAATATAAGAGATAATCACTTTTTTACGATCGTAAACAAAAAAACGATAAAAATAAAACGCTTACAGAAAAACGGACATTGCCGTCGACTGTAAGCGTTTTATTTATAGATATCAGTATATGGAGATCGCGCCGTTTATGACCAGATAGTCACCCATTCTGTTGTACTCTCTGACCTTGACGTCGAACCACTCGCACTTTGTCGAGCTGACGTAGGAAATGTCGAGAACAAGGTCGACCTCGAAGGGGTGAGCCTTATCGCCTATCACTATATCTCCGCGGCACAAAACCTGCGAGAGCTTTCTGTCAGCCCCGAGCGTAACTCCGCCGCGGCAGACCTCGTGACGTCTTTCACTTATTCTTATCGGTCCCATAACGGGCGGTGTGTCCTGACTCGTCTGTATCGAGAGAGTTATCGGCCACATATGCTTGTTTCCGCGCTTCAGATGATTTTTCACAGTAGCTGTGAGCGAGTATCTGTTCTTCGCGTGGATTATTTCCGTGCCGAGCATTGATGCGGCGGCGTGACGCTCTCTTTCCATCTTGCTGTCGGTATATACCGCCTCCTTGATCACGGCATCGCGCTCCGCCTCGCCCGAGATATCAAACTCCAAGCCATAGAATTTACACTCGGATTCCAAAGCCGTGTATTCGCTCTTTCCGCCGCCGGTAAGATCAAGGTAATATTTCTTGATAGCCAGCTTGTGGAGATTTTTTCTCGGATACTCCGCCCGACCGTCTATTGCCGTGAGCATTTCGTTTGTGAAGGGCAGCAGATTGCCGTCAAGATATATCTCGGAGTATTCGTATATAGCTCTGAGCCAGAAGTCGCGCCACTCGTCCATATCGATAAGTCCGAGAGCGTATCTCAGCGCTGAGTGCTCCTTCACGCTGTTGACCGAGACGGTTGACTCGTTGCATCTCTCACCCGCAAAGACGGGTAGGGTAATAACTCTCGGCACGTCAAGAGCCGCCGCGAGCGCGTCGACCTTCTCCTTGTCATAGTATCCGGTGTAGTTAAGTCTGCGGCTTGCAAGGTATATGCGCGCGTAGGCAGAATACTCGTCGTACATCTCGGAGAGTGTATCGGTGAGCTGATTATAGTCGGCATCGGACGTTGCGCTCGCAATAATACGTTTTACCCTTACTCCCGTTATCAGGCGCTCTGTGTTTTCGTCTTTTTTCTCTCCTTCAAGCGCGGCAAACACCTCGTCAAGAAGCTCAAAGCCGGTGTTGAAGCCCGAGATCAGCTTAAGCGCAATTCGTGCGCAATCCTTATCACCGAGCTCAAGTCCTTTTTTTGTATAGTGGAAGAGCGCGGCGTTAAGCTGCTCCTCATTCTTGTATATTTCGTAGAGTGACAGGACGAGCTCCCTGACAGAGCATACGTCACCCTTGTCAGCATTTTCAATAGTGAGAAAAAGCTTCTCGTCCGGTTCAATTGTTTTGAATATATCCTTTGGGCAGGCTGATATTTGTTCGAGTCTCTCTATCCAAAGATCAAGCTTTGTTTTTCGCGACATGTCCTTCCGTCCTTCTCGGTCCTTTACCGATTATTTTTTGGATGTGCGCCATTTATATACGTTCAAAATACATACAAGCTGATAGTTTATATTATCTACCATAGTATTTTAACACAAAAACAATCAAAATACAATATCTTTTTTGAACATTTTATATAAAAGGCAAAAATAAAGCTTATATCAAACTAAAAAAGCAAAGAAGTTTTGTGTAATCTTCACAAACAGACGCGAATACAACCTCTCTCTGCCGGGGAAGAAAATACTATTTCGTATTATTCTCTCAGGCATGAGCACGTAAAAGAAAAAGGCGGAGCGAGAAAACGACCTCGCCCCGACTTTAACATCGAATCATATTTTAAAAATTCTCAGGTCCTTGACCGAATAATAGAGCGCCGAGCCTCCGATAACTCCGCATACCGCCTCGCCGATGCCGACCGACAGTGATAAAAGCCAGAAGCCGCCCTCCACTCCGTATGCGTACATCAGCACAAACGGCACGATAACCATATTGGAGATAAGATTCGGCAGCGTTGCCGCCCATTTGAATTTAATCGGCAGATCCCTTAGCGTATAGGCGCCGACAGCTCCGATAAGCGTGGCTATACTGCCAAAAACAATGTCCCACAGCACGCATCCGCTGACTATATTCGAGAGAATACAGCCAATAAACAGTCCGGGGATAGCCTCAGGCATAAATATCGGCAGAATGATCAGCGCCTCGGATATACGGAACTGTATAGCTCCGCTTGAGAGGCCGAAAACCGTCGATACGTAGGTGAGGCCGACGTACAGAGCCGCAATAAGCGCTCCGCGTGTCAGATAACGGGTCGATGAGGTGACCCTTCTTACGTTCCTTTTCATTTTTTCTCCTTTAGTTTTGTTTTTTTTGGGGACGCAGGGCATCCCATCGGTGAGGAAGGTCTCGAACTCACCGGACGCAAACGGCATCTAAGTTCATTTGCAGGTGGACTTATTCTATCACATTTTTGAGAAAAAAGCAACACCTTATTCCAAAAAAGGAATAATATCTGAAAAATGGGCGAAATGAGGCATAACTAACCTTAAGAGCCTTATCTTACCTGTATCATTCTTTGATAAAATAGAGTACAATGGATATAGGAAAAAGAGAGGTAAGTATATTGGAATTTTTGAATATTGGAGATACAAAGCTTAAGGTCACCCTGACGTCCGGTGAGTGCCTGAGGTATGGAATAGATACTACGAAAACCGACTTCACTCGCGGCGAGATAAAGGGTGTAATGAGAGATATAATACTGCTTGCGGAGGAGAGGTGCGGCTTCTCTGTGACGAGCGAAAAGATACTTGTTCAGCTATATCCCTTGCCAAGCGGCGAGTGTGAGATATTCGTCACAAAGCTCACGGGACTCTCGGGTAAGGATAGGGCGGCGCTCCGCCTGGCGGACGGATTATCAACTCTTGAGCATAGGCGCGGGATATACCGCTTTTCCTCGAGGGAGGAGCTTATAGTCGCCGCAAGAGCTATCGCGGGGGAGAAGCCCGAATGCTCTCTTTACGTTGACGACGTCGGTCAGTATTACATAAGCCTTGAGGAGGGGATAGTCAACGGCATATCCGACCACGAGGTCTTGATAGAGTACGCAGAGAGGCTCAAGGACCTGCCTATCCACGTTCTCGCTGAGTACGGCAGACTCTTGATAAGCGAAAATACCATCGATAGAATTATATCCGAGGATTTTTAGTTAACTACTCAAAATTACAACAAAAGTTGACAAAATAAAGCTAAAAAAGCACTATGAACTGCAAAACGTCCATAGTGCTTTTAAAATATAGTAGTGTGGATATGGGCTGAATTAAAGTCAATCCCTTGTTTTTGATCTTCATCATAATGACTAACGCCATACGGGAAAAACTGTGTTTTTCCGTCGGCTGATGAATCAACCTGTAAAAAGTCTTGACGTCTTTTTGAACGCAGTCATTGAAGCTTGAATCGACGATTTTGACAAATCGTTACCAAATCAAAGATTTGGAGCCAAAATTAATTTTGGCTTTCGATGTCCATCATCATATCGACTCTGAGGCCGTGTCTGCCGCCCTCGAAGCCGTGAGAAAGGAAGGAGTCGATGATGTCAAGAGCGAGGCAGGAGCCGATAACTCTCGCGCCCATACAGAGGACGTTAGCGTTGTTGTGGAGTCTGGTCATCTTTGCCGAGTAGGTGTCCGAGCAGAGCGCCGCGCGGATGCCCTTGTGCTTGTTTGCGCACATCGACATACCGATACCCGTGCCGCAGATGAGAATACCGAAGGAGCCGTCAAGGTCCTCCTTTACCTTCTCGCATACCGCGTTTGCAAAGAGGGGATAGTGGCAGGATGCCGCGCTGTCCGTGCCGCAGTCAACGACCTCGTAGCCCTTTTCCTCGAGGTAGGGAATAACCTCGCATTTGAGTGTGTAGCCCGCTGAGTCAGCGCCGATGTAGATCTTTCTCTTTTCCATTTTATTTACCTCACTTGTTATTCTTATTCCTTGTTCTGTTCTTCTTTTTCCTTCGCGAGTCTTTCTAGTCTCTCGCGCTCAGCCTGCGGCATACGTAGGTAGGTGGGCGCTATCTCAAGGTCTGTGCCATACTCGCCCGCCTCGTATTTTCTCTTTGCTATCAGTGCTACCGAGTATGCATTCTCGGTGATAAGGAGCTTCGGTGTATTCGCTACCTTGATGCCCGCTGACTCAAGTCCTCGCTTTGCCACGTCGTAGCCGTCGCCCGAGAGGTATATCGGTGTGTCACCGTATTCTCCAAGCTCCTCTGCAAGCTCTGTGATTGCTATAGCTCTGTCCTCGGTGAGCTTTTCAAGCTCTCCGTCCTTACCGCGATAGGTCGCGGTATATACCTGGTTGCGTCTTGCGTCCATACAGGGGACGATAATACCCTCAAGTCCCTTAAGATTCTCAGCCAGCTCGTCAAGAGTCGAGACCGAGACGCAGGGGATATTCTTGCCGAAGGCGATGCCCTTAACGAGCGCAACGCCGATTCTCACTCCGGTGAATGAGCCGGGGCCGACAGAGCAGGCAAGAAGCTCTACGTCGTCGAAGGTGAGCTTTAGGCTCGCGAGCATATTCTCCGCCATAGGCAGGAGCAATTCACTCTGTGTAAGTCCGTTGTCTATATTGTAGTTTGCGAGCAGCTTCTCGCCGTCGCACACCGCGACCGACGCCGCCTTTGCGGTGCTGTCAAAAGCAAGTATGATCATATCGCGCCTCCAACTATCTCTATATCACGGAGCGCCTCATTCTCAGCCACTCTTGAGATCGTAACCGTGATAGCGTCCTCGGGAATATATTCGGGCACTCTCTCGCTCCACTCCACGATGGAGTAGGCATCCGACTCCACGTATTCGTGGTAGCCAATGCTCTCAAGGTCATCCCCGTCCGAGATCCTGTACAGGTCGAAGTGGTAGATGTTCACCCCGCCGACTCGGTATTCGTTTACTATGGTGTAGGTCGGGCTCTTTACGTTAGCCCTTCCGAAGTGTGAAACAAAGCCTCTGGTAAAAACGGTCTTGCCAACGCCCATCTCGCCTCTCATGGCGATATATGCGCGTTTTTTGCCAAGATTAGTTAGCATTTCCGCGAGTTTTTTACCGATTGCTTCGGTTTCGACATCACTGTTTGCTCTGTAAATCATATGTCAAATCCGTCAAATGTTCTTTAGGTATTCATTCTTTTTCTCACCGAGGACAAAGTCAAGTATTGCCTCGTATCTCGCTCTCTTTTCCTCTTTTGGAGAGCCTTTTTTTATAGCCTTGATGAGAGTATTCTTGGGTGTATCGTCGGGGTCGACAAGCTCAAGCGCCGCCACCGAGTAGCCCTCTGCCTCAAGCCTTGCGACTCTTATAGCGTCGGTAAGCACGTCACCGAGCTTGTTTGTAAGATGCGGGTAGTCGGTCACAAAGGAGAGCTCGCCTGCCGATATCTTATCGTTAATGTGTCTGTGGCAGCAGGGGGTAGAGAGTATAACCTTAGCGCCGAGCTCCATAGCGCGGTTGATAACTATATCCGTGGCTATATCGCACGCGTGGAGCGAGATAACCATATCGGGCGTAACACCCTTAGGTGTGTTTCTTACGTCATCGGTGACAAAGGTCATACCGACGTAGCCGAGCGATGAGGCAAGCTCCGAGCACCAATTGATGCAATCGCGCTTGAGGTCGATGCCGAGCATCCTGACTCTTCTTCCTTTTCTCTCGGTGAGGTAGTAGTAGACCGCAAAGCTCAGGTAGCTCTTTCCGCAGCAGAGGTCGTATACGGTCACGTCACCGTCCTTCGGGAGCTCGTGATAGACGTCCTCCACTATCTCGAGAAAGCGGCATATCTGTCTGAATTTGCCCTGGCGCTTGTCGTGCACGCGTCCGTTTTTATCGCTGATACCGAGCTTGATGAGGAAGGTCTCCGAGCCCGAAAGCAGGTAATTTTTCTTGTTGTCAAGTGCCTCGATAGCCGCCTCAAAGCCGACGGCCTCACTATCAAGCTTATTCTTTAGCTTGTCCTGACCGAGGAGAGCCTCCTTGCCCGACTTCGACACCTTCCACTCGACGTCACCCGCCGTGGTCAGAAGGTTAGCTTGTGAATATTCGCCGAGCAGCTCACTAAGGAAGGACTCGAGCTCACCCTCACCCACGTTCTTGTGCGAGACGGTGTTGCCGGGCAGACTGTACTCAAAGGCGAGCATGCGCCTGCCTCTGTGCAAGACCAGCCTTGCCGAGACCTTGGAGATCTCGCTTTCCTTAGGGCGCGAGAAGACGAGCTTCTTTATTACTTCCTTGTCAAAGGAGAGCTTGACAGCTTCAATAAAGGATTCCTGTTTAGTCATCTTTCTTCTTTCTCAAATAAGTCTTTCTCTCTGTTCTTTCGCTGATTCTCTTGAGATTCTCTCTGTGGCACCATACGATGATGCAGGCAAGAAGGATCGACGCGAGCGCAATGAGTCCGGGCATCGGCATCTCAAAGACTACCGCAAAGTAGCCGTGGAGCACAACGGGGTAGAGCACCGCAACGCTCACAGAGCCGAGGGAGATGTACTTGGACATTCCGTACACCGCCGCGAAAACGCCGAAGAGAATAAGGAAGGGGACGGGAGTGAGGATAAGCGCCATCGTAGAGGTGACGAGCACACCCTTGCCGCCCTTGAACTTGTAGTAGATGGGGAAGATATGGCCGAGCACGGCAAACAGACCTGCAAAGTAGCAGAACTCGCTGACCGAGATGCCCGCAACGTAGCCGAAGCCGAACACAATTCCCGCAAGAACGATCGCTATGGCAGTCTTGCCGAGGTCACCCGCGAGGGTGAGAAGCGCCGCCTTGCCGCCGAAGGTACGGAGCATATTTGTCATACCGCCGTTGCCCGAGCCGTGAGTACGGATATCGTCCTTGTATATCACCTTTGAGATAAGTATTGCAGAGTTAATGCTTCCGAGAAGGTAGGAAGCGCACAGAACGACGAAAAGACAGCCGAAAAGCACGATTGGCTGCATTCCGTCAGGGAAGAGATAGGCAAGTAATCCTTCGTTAAGATTAAACATAAAGCCTCCTTATATACGTATTTTTAACCGAAAATCCGAATATAGCAAAATTTTGCTATTTACATTATATATTAAAATCTACCTAAAGTCAATATTTTAATATAAATATACCCTATTGCAATTTTTGTTTTTATGTGTTATTATATAAATAATAAGCTTGGAGTTTGTAAGATGAAGAATGCTTTAAAAGGATATTTTGAGTCCTTCGGCGTCGAATTTTACGCCGTGCTCTCCTACTCGGATTGCAGAGAGATCAACCCCGGCATAATGTCGCGCGAGGACTTCACGCCCCGCAGCGTTATACTGTACCTCTTGCCTTATTATACGGGCGAGACGGTGAATATCTCGCGCTATGCGGCATCGCTTGATTATCATCTTGCGCTCCGTGAGTGCGCAGACGGACTTATCTCGGCTCTTCGTGAGCTACGTCCCGACGTACACGCCAAGGGCTACGGAGACCACAGCCCGATCGATGAGGTTGGCGCCGCGCTCCGCGCAGGGCTAGGCATTATCGGCGACAACGGACTTATCATCAATGAGAAATACGGCTCATACGTTTTTATCGGCGACGTTATCACAGACGTCCCACCCGAGGAGCTTGGCGCGGTCTTGCCGCGCGAGGTTGAGCATTGCCTGCATTGCGGCTCTTGTAAGAGAGCCTGCCCGACGGGTAGCCTCAGGGGAGAGGAAAGTGATTGCCTCAGCGCTATAACTCAGCGAAAGGGTGAGCTCACCGCGGCGGAAGCCGACCTTATGCGCAAGTACAACACCGCTTGGGGCTGTGACCTCTGCCAGAGCTCTTGTCCCTACAACCGCGAGCCGATGGTGACACCGATAGAATTTTTCCACCGCGACCGTATTCCGTATCTCACCCGAGGTCTTCTTGACGCTATGGACAAGCCTGCGTTTCTTAAGAGGGCGTTTGCCTGGCGCGGAAGAAAAACCGTTGAGAGAAATCTGGATATTGTAAATAATAATTAGCAAATACTTTAATTAGTGATCTGTTTTTTAAAAAGCGGGAGAATGTCCCGCGGACTATAAAGAAAGGAATACTATGGAATTTTTAGAATTTTGGCAACAGATGACGGCCAATCCTCTTCTGTTTATCGCGGTAACGCTCACACTCGGCGTTATTCTGGTAAACGGCTGGACGGACGCCCCTAACGCCATCGCGACCTGCGTCGTAACCAGATGTATGCCACCTAAGGCGGCGATACTTATGGCGGCGGTGTTTAACTTCCTTGGCGTGTTCGTTATGACTAAGATCAGCAACGAGGTTGCGGTCACAATCACCCGTATGGTCAACTTCGGTGACAACCCCGAGCGTACCGTAATTATCGTTCTTTGCGCCGCAATGCTCGCGATAGTTATCTGGGCGACCTTAGCCTGGGCGTTTGGTATCCCCACTAGTGAGAGCCACGCGCTTATAGCAGGTCTTACCGGTGGAGCAATGGCACTTAACGGACTCGGCGCGGTGGTTCTCAGCGAGTGGATGAAGGTCGTTTACGGTATCGTTATCTCGGTTGTTCTCGGCTTTGGTCTTGCTTGGCTGATTTGCAAGCTTGTGACCAGGATATGCTTTAATATGGACCGTCCCAAGACTGAGCCCTTCTTCAAGGGCGCGCAGATAGCGGGCGCGGCGGCAATGGCATTTATGCACGGCGCTCAGGACGGACAGAAGTTTATGGGTATCATACTTCTTTGTGTCTTCACTCTCGAGGGCGCGGGAGTCGCCGCGGCCAGCTTTGCTATTCCGACCTGGCTTATGATAGTCTGCTCGCTCGTTATGGCGGCAGGAACCGCTATCGGCGGCAAGAAGATAATCAAGTCCGTCGGTATGGATATGGTTAAGCTTGAGAAGTATCAGGGCTTCTCCGCGGATATCGCATCGGCTCTGTCTCTTGTATTCTGCTCAGTATTCGGTCTGCCCGTTTCCACTACTCACGTAAAGACTACCTCCATTATGGGTGTCGGTGCGGTGAAGAGAGTTTCGGCTATCAACTTCGGTGTCGTAAAGGAAATGGTAATGACCTGGATACTCACCTTCCCGGGATGCGGACTTCTTGCATTCCTCGTTACCAAACTGTTCTTGTTAATCTTCAACTAGAAAGGAAATAACTAAAATGGCTAAATCGGATAAATTCTATTTTGATAACTTCGCGCAGTGCACCTCTCTTGCAAAGCAGGCTGCGGAATACCTTGTAAGCTGCCTTGAGAACTACGATCCCGAGAAGATTGAGGATATGCTTAAAGAAATGCACGTTTTCGAGCACGGCGCTGATATAAAGAAGCACGAGATGAACGAGACTCTCGCAAAGGCTTTCGTTACCCCCGTTGACCGCGAGGACCTCGATATGATGAGCCACCAGCTAGACAACGTTCTCGACCTTCTTGAGGAGGTTCTCCAGAAGCTCTACATCTACGATATCAAGGAAATCGAGCCCGCCGCTATCGAGTATGCGAGAAACCTTGTCAAGGCTTGCGATCTCCTTTGCGAGATCATGAGCGAGTTTGAGAACTTCAAGAAGTCCAAGAGACTTCACGCTCTCGTTGTAGAGTGCAACGACGTTGAGGAGGAGTGCGATAAGCTCTATCTCTCCACCATGCACGCTCTCACCAAGAACTCCACCGACGTTCTTAAGACCGTTTCCTGGTATAAGGTCTTCGATTGCTTCGAGGCTTGCGCAGATGCCTGCGAGCACGTCAGCGATTGCGTCGGCTCTATCGTAATGAAGAATACCTAAAAATCAAATCAAATAAAGATTCCCCTGCAGGGCAGAGCGCCCCGCAGGGGAATTTTTTAGTTAATAGTGTAACTAAGAGTTAACATTATCCACATAATAAGGAATGCGAGAGTGATTATTCCTATCGTGACCATCATTGGCACGAACATGAGCTTCACCGTATTCCAATAGGTTCTGAGCTGAGCCTTAAAGCCGCCCTTAGGACCTGTATAGCGCTTGTCAACTCCTTGAAGGCCCGACATATCGGCAATGGTTCTTCCGTCGTCGATATATTTGACCTTCGGCTTTTTTTCTTTTTTCTTTCCCATCGCTTAGTCCTCGTTAAGAAGGTGACACGCCGCGAAGTGACCGGGCTCGTGCTCCTTGTATGCCGGAGGCACGTGCTTGCACTTTTCGGTAGCGTGGGGACATCTCGTATGGAAGAGACAGCCCTTCGGAGGATTTGCGGGGGAGGGAATATCTCCCTTGAGAACGATTCTGTTCATCTTCACGTCGGGGTTAGGCTCGGGGATAGCTGAGAAGAGCGCCTGAGTGTAGGGGTGCAGGGGATTGTCGAAGATGTCCTTCTTGTTACCAAACTCGACCATAGAGCCGAGGTACATAACGCCGATCTTATCCGAGATAAACTTAACTACGGAGAGGTCGTGAGAAATGAAGAGGTAGGTGAGGTTCATCGACTTCTGTAAGCTCTTCAAAAGGTTGATTATCTGCGCCTGGATAGATACGTCGAGCGCGGAAACCGGCTCGTCACAGACCACAAGCTGAGGATTTACCGAGAGGGCTCTTGCGATACAGATTCTCTGTCTCTGACCGCCCGAGAACTCGTGTGGGTATCTCTCGTAGTAGTAGTCTCTCAGACCGCACTTATCCATAAGGTCAAGCACGTAATCCTTCACCTGCTCCTTAGGCACGATGCCGTGAACGAGCACGGGCTCGGAGATGATATCACCGACGGTGCTACGGGGAGGAAGGGAGGAGTAGGGGTCCTGGAAGATTATCTGCATCTTGGTGCGGATATCTCTCATTTCCTTGTTGGTGTAATTCGTAATATCCTTGCCGTCAAAGATGATCTGACCGCCCGAGGGCTGATGGAGCTTGAGAATAGTTCTTCCCATCGTGGTCTTACCGCATCCCGACTCACCAACGATACCGAGGGTCTCGCCGGGATTGAGCTTGAAGGATATGTCATCCACCGCGATAAGCTCTTGGAGAGTCTTACCGGTGATGCTCTTCTTGATGGGGAAGCACTTTCGAAGATGTCTTACCTCGAGCAGCGCCTCCTCGTCAAAGGGCTTCTCGAAGTCAGCCTGACGCTGTGCCTCCTTTGCCTCGCGGTGAGCCGCCATTATGGCCTCATCGTCGTAAAGAGGAGCTTCTGTCTGCTCGTTATTAACTTCTGTGAGTATTTCGTTTTCAGCCATTGTTCTCCTCCTCTGTGTAAAGGTGACATGCAACGTAGTGCGTGGGGCTTACCTGCACCATACAGGGATAGTCACCCGAGCACTTTGCCTTACACTGCGAGCATCTTTCCTTGAAGAAGCAGTGGTTAGGCATATTTACGGGGTTCGGCACGTTGCCGGGGATATTAAAGAGCGTGTCGGACTCGTTGCCCGAGCGCATAGTGGGCTTGGACTTCTGAAGGCCGATGGTGTAGGGGTGCTTGGGATCGTGGAAGATCTCCTTTACCGTACCCTGCTCGATAACACGTCCCGCATACATTACCACCACGTAGTCAGCCATCTCTGCGATGATACCGAGGTCGTGGGTAATAAGCATGATAGAGCCGTCGATTCTGTCCTTAAGGTCGCGCAGAAGGTCGAGTATCTGCGCCTGGATGGTAACGTCAAGAGCCGTGGTGGGCTCGTCTGCGATAATGAGTCTTGGGTCACACGCCAGCGCCATGGAGATCATTACTCTCTGACGCATACCGCCCGAGAGCTCGTGGGGGAAGGACTTGTACACTCTCTCGGGCATCGCGATACCAACGAGCTCAAGCATCTCAAGCGAGCGTGCCTTCGCCATTTCCTTCGTCGCGCCGGGAGTGTGGATAAAGGTTACCTCGTCGAGCTGCTCGCCGATGGTAAAGATGGGGTTAAGAGAGGTCATAGGCTCCTGGAAGATCATTGCGATCTGCTTTCCTCTGATGCGGTGGATCTCTCTCATAGGCATCTTTGCGATATCGTAGACCTTTTCCTCGGTCTCATAGACGGGGCGGCCCTTTTCGTCGTGCTCCTGCATCGGCACGTAGAGAGCCTCGCCGCGTCTGTTCATCTTCACCCGGCCCTTCTTGTCAAGGAGCTCGGTGTAGATATAGTCGCCATTCTCGTCGGTCACAAGCTTGGGGATAGGGTTGCCCTTTTCGTCACGCTTGTAGTCGTACGCCTTGAAGCGGATGCTGCCGGAGTAGATCTGTCCCTGAGGTCCCTGAAGGAGTCTCATTACGGACATACTCGTTACCGACTTACCGCATCCGGACTCGCCTACGATACCGACGGTGGTGTTCTTTGGAATATTGAAGGAAACGCCGTTTACCGCCTTGACTACACCCTGATCGGTGAAGAAGTATGTGTTGAGGTCCTCGATCTCGAGGATGTTAGCGTCGTCCTTCATCTTTGTGGTAAATTCAGACTCCTCCGCCTTGCGGTACTTGTACTTCTCGAGTCTGAACATTATCTTGGAGTTTTCCTTTGCTATCGCGCGGATCTCCTTACCTGTGAGGTAATTCTTGGACTTGGCGGTGCTTTTGCCGGTCTTGCCCGCTATGTTCTTATTCTTATCAACAAGGCTCATAGATTACCTCCTGCTCTTCGGGTCGAGGGCGTCTCTGAGACCGTCTCCGACAAAGTTGAAGCCCAAAACCGCGATTACTATACAAATACCGGGAGCACCCCAGACGTTGAAGTTGTTCTGGAGGATATCGGTATTGGTGGAAATGATGTTGATCATAGTACCCCAAGCCGCATAGGGCGCCTTAACACCCATGTTGAGGTAGGAAAGGGTAGCCTCGTAGAGTATCATACTGCCAAGGCTGAGAGTCATCTGTACGATGAGCTGGGGCATAACGTTGGGAACGAGGTGCTTGAAGATCTTTCTTCCGGTGGAGTAACCCATCGCCTCCGCAGCCACCATATACTCCTGCTCACGCAGAGAGAGTATCTGTCCGCGTACAAGACGCGCGGTGCCGGGCCAGGAGAAGAGGGTAAGGTAGACCATAAGCCAGTATATTCTGTACTTAGCGTCAACCTCTGCCGCCTCAAGAAGCGTACTGATGATAAGAAGGATGGGAATACCGGGCAGACACATAAGCACGTCGCATATTCTCATTATGAGATTGTCGACAAAGCCGCGGAAGTATCCCGCGATACCGCCGAGTATAACGCCGAGTACGGTGATAACAAGCACCGCGATAAAGCTTACGGACAGCGAGATTCGTCCGCCGTACATAAGTCTTGTGAATACGTCGTAGCCCTGCTCGTCGGTGCCGAGGAGGTGATCCTTGGAGGGGGGAGCAAGGTAGTTATCCTTCTCCTGTCTTTCGACAGTCTGCTTGATTATTGTTACGGTGCCGTCCTCGCCGACGACCTCTATCTCCTGAGTGGTGTATGATACCGTACCCGACTCGTCAAGCTCTATCTCGCCCCATCTCGTGTAAACGAGAGGACCGACAAAGCTGAAGAGGAAGAGGGATACTATCATAACAAGACCTACGATAGAGAGCTTGGAGCGGAAGAAACGGCGGATGACCATCTGCATGGGAGACATAAGCTTGACGTTTCTGTCAAGGGGCACCTCGGTGTCCTCGGTCTCTGCGTCAGCGATTTCCGACTCTGCTGCTTCGGTCTCGCTCTCTGCCGCTTCATACACAGCCTCTGCCGACTCTGCGGTCTCTTTTTCGACCGTTTCGCAAGACTCGTCTGCAATTTCTGCAGTCACGGTAGCCTCGGCAGTATCAACGACTGCCTCGGCGCTTTCTACCTCGGGAGCGGTGTCAAGGAGAACTTCGTTTTCATTTGTAAGAATATTCTTTTCTTCCATAAGTCCTCCTTAATCAAGCTTGACTCTCGGGTCAACGATAACGTACATAAGGTCGGAGAGAAGCACGCCGAGCACGGAAAGCATAGCGAGGAACATATTGTAGCCCATGATGAAGGGGATATCACCCTGCATCATTCTGTTGAGCGCTATGTTACCGATACCGTCGAGGCCGAATACCTGCTCTGTGATGATAGCACCCGAGAAGAGCGAGGGAAGAAGACCTGCGAGGGTAGTAACGAGAGGAATGAGCGTGTTACGGAATGCGTGCTTGTAGATAACCTTGGTTTCGGTAAGACCCTTTGCTCTTGCGGTACGGATATAGTCGGAGTTCATAACCTCGAGCATATTCGTTCTGGTCATTCTCATTCTCGGACCGATACTGAGTATTACAACGGTGAGAATGGGAAGGAACATATGAGCTAAGTAGTCGGGGATGAGCGCAAGACCGGTTGCCGAGCCCGCACCCGAAAGTGTACCCTGGCTCGGGAACCATCCGAGCTGGAGGGCGAATACGTTCTTTAACATCTGGCCGAAGAAGAATGAGGGCAGGGAAATACCGATCATTGCAAGTACGGTTACCAGATAGTCGCGGAAGGAATACTGATGAGTCGCCGCCGTGATACCGAGAGGGATCGCGATCATGAACTCAAAGATGGTAGCGATAAGAGCAACTGCGAAGGATATACCCATATTCTTTGCGATGACCTCTGCTACGGGAGCGTAGTCAACAAAGCTCTTACCGAGATCAAGCTTAGCGAGTGCGCCAAGCCAATTGAAATAGCCCTTTACGATACCCTTAAATCCGCTGTTGTCAAGTCCGTACATTTCATACAGCTTCTCAACCGCATCCGCGGGTACTGTGTTGGACTGGTTCATCGCGTTGACCTTATTCTGAATGAAGTCAACGGGCATAAGTCTGATAAGGAAGTAGATGATGAGGGACACGCCGATGAGAATAAGTATGGCAAGTCCGATTCTTTTAAGTATGTACTTTAACATTCTTCTTCTCCTTTCTCAGTGTCACTTTCATTTTCATTGGTTTGTTCTGCTTGCTCGGGCGCCGTCTCCTCTGCCTGCGCGTCATCTGCGCATATGGCAGGCGAGGCCGCCTTTTGCTTTTTTTGCTTAGGCTGACCGGGGAGTCTGACGTTTCCTGCTTCTATATCGGAGAGAGTAACAGCGTAAGCAAGCATAGGTGATTTTTCGTTTTTCTTCTTTGTTATGTAAACAATAGTAAGCACAACTGCCGCAATCGCCATAACGGAAGCGATAATAGCGAAGATAAGGCCTACGTCTACCGTGCTCTTACCGGCAAACGCGCCCTCGTTGAACTCAAGCTCCCATATTCTGTCAAGGGGAGAGGAGTAGGGGTTGACAACGTCGGGTACGGAGTCGGGATTGATAACGTCGGTATTGTATACGTATACGGTGGAACGCTGGTATACGGGAAGCTCGATCGCGAGGTCGAGGATAAGACCCATAGCCTCCTTGTAGAGAGCGGAACGGGTACCTCTGTCGGTTGTCTCACGTGCCGCCTCGATCTTATCGGAGAGGTCGTTGAGAATGTTTTTCTCCTCCTCGCTGCCCGCCGCCTTTATGTGGGGGTAGCCCCAGGCGAGAGTGGAGGTCGCGGTAGAGTTCTTGTGATATACCTGATAAAGGTCGGGGTCGATGGTCGAGCCCCAAGCCGCCGCCCATACCTCGAGAGAACCTGTCGCGAGCTTGGTGAGAGCCTGAGTATCGGGCTCGACGGTTACGTCCCAGCCGAGTCTGTTGAGCAGGTCTGCCGCGTCTCTGAAGGTCTTGTAGGTGGGGTGATCGTTGAGGTTGGAGCCCGCGATGGTGAAGGTGACCGAGAGACTCGGATGGCCTGCGCTCACGCCCGCCGCCTGCATATAGCTCTGTATTGCCGCCTCGGCATCAGCCTCGTTGAAGGTTCCGCCGGGCTGAGGATAGCCCTTGTCGTTGGTGATGTTGTCACCCGAACCCTTGGGATAAGCCCAGGAGACCTTGGACATCGGCCAGTAGATCTGCGATGCAGTACCGCTCGCGTAGTAGTCAAGAGCGAGGGTAGTGTTCATCGCCGCCATGATCGCCTTACGGATATTGATGTCGGTTACCTTGGATGCGTTGATACCGATGTAACCGTAACCGAGCTGATCGGTTAAGAGGCTCTCGAAGTTCTTCTTCTCAAGCTCCGCGATCTTGGTGTAGTTATCCTTGGAATACTGAGGTGTGATGTAGTGTACGCTTCCTTCCTCGAGCGCCGCAAGAGCGTTGGATGCGCTGATTACCTGATAACGTACCTTCTCGATCTTGGGATTGCTGATGCCCTCGCCAACGGTCTCGAAGTAGTTGTTCGCCTTGAAGTAAACGATGTTGTTGCTGAAGAAATCGTTTCTGTCGGGGTTATCGCTGCCGGAACGGTCGGTAACCTTGTACGCGCCCGCGCCCATAGGCAGCTTGTTGTTGTCGGGAGTCTGGAGCACGTCTCTCATGTAGTCAAAGGAGGAGAACTCCACGCCGAACTGGTTGTTTGCAATATCCACGCCGACCGCGCTGCCCTTGCCGTAATAGTGCTGGGGAGCAACCGAGAAGGCAAAGTTCCATATTGCCTTGGGGTCGACGCCGTTGATGGTGATTCTGAGCACGTCGTACTCATCCTCGTTCACGGGAGCGCCGTTCTCGTCGTGGTCGTGAGCAACCTTGTAGTCGGTGCCGTTGACGGTGACACTCTCAATGCCGGTGGTGTGACCGAGGGATACGATACCCTCAATGTTGGGAACGATAAGACCTCCGATCGCGCTCTCACGGAGGATGACCTCCTTCGCCTTAGCGGTGAATTCGGTGTTGAGCTTGGATGCGGTCGCCCAGTAAAGGAGGATCGCGTCGAGGCTCTGAGTTACGGTATCGTTGTATACCTTCTCGATAGCCGCTTCCTTCGTTGTTATCGTTTCATTGTTGTAATTGTAAACAAAACCTTTAATTTTGGACTTATCGTCCTTGTTTGTGCCGGGGATCTTCTCATACTCGGGAGTAATGAAGCCCTCGGTGAACATGAAGCAGAAGACCTCGTCCTTGAACTCCTCGTGCTCCTTGTAGGGAGACTCGGTGTAGGCGTCCTTCGCGTTCTTGTAGTCGCTCTCGAGCTCCTCGCGGAAGTACGTAAGAGCGAGCTCATAGTCGTTAAGGAGATTCTGATAGGTTATCTCCGAGTGCTTGTCGGAGGTTGCCACCGCCGAGAGATAACCGAGGTCTGCCTGGATGTTGTAGGCCTTGATAGCCTCGACCATCTGCTGGTAGGTTACGTTGTTGGTCGATGCGCTCGAGCCGTTGATCTTCTTGTTGGTGTCCCAATAGAGCTGTACGAGTGTCATCACTCTCTGCGAGGCTCTGCTCGCCGCAGTCTGGTTGATGGTGTCCTCGCTGTTGTTGTCGCTGTCAGCTCCGAGAGACTGGTTTCTGTACGCCGCCAGACCCTTGATATCAGTCGAGTAGATGGTAGCCGAGCCGGTATATACGGGGTCGAGGTAAACGTAGAGATTGAAGAGCACGTCCTCCATAGTAAGAGGGTGTCCGTCCGAATACTTGATGCCGTTCTTAAGAACGAAGGTGTAGACGGTTTCGTTATTCTCGTTAAGCTCGCTCTGCTCGAAGTCGAGGGTTACCGTGGCCTCGTTTTCGCCGAAGGCCACGTCAACCTCTCCCGCCTCGTTAAGCTTAGAGGAGAGCATACCGATCTGAGTCATTGATACGATAGTACCGTCGTTTGCCGACGTGGAGAAGAACGGATTGAAGAGTCCGTCGAGGCTTTCCGTCATTATAACGAAAGCGTCCGTACCGGAGTTACCGGCCGCGCAGCCCGTGAGCGTCACCGATGCGGAGAAGCACATTACCACGCACAAGAGCATAGATATTATTCTTTTTTTCATGCTTTCTCCTTTCTTAGCCTACGGGCTTGCAGTATATCTTCATAACGGGGTTTTCAACCGTCGCGTTTGCCGAATTGAAGAAGCCGCTATGGGATACAGATTCGCCGCTGATTTTTTCGCCGGTGCAGGATTCGGTGTAGTAGAGATCGTAGAGTATTCCGTCGATCTCAAAGGCTCCCGCCTCCTCGTCGTACGTGGGAAGGGTGATTCTTGCGCCCTCCACGGGATTTATTTCCTTAGTGTCAATAAGAGTGAGCGCGCCGCTTTCATCAACCGAATAGAACTCACAGCTGAACGAGGGCACCCACGCCGCATAAAGGGTGAGAATAGGTCTTGCGGGGTTATAATTTGCGTCGGGGCTGATAGCGTACCTTGAATTCTCAAAGTCCCATTTGCCCGAATAGGTGTAGCCGATAACCTCTCCCGCCTCGTCGGTAACTGCGGTTCTTTCGGTGTACCAGCCTGCGAGGTGGTAGCCGACCTTGGCCGCCAGATATGCCTGATTGCCTCTTGCGGGGCTGTTCGGGTCAAGGAGAGTGATTAGCTTACTTCCGTCCTCGGAGGAGGGAAGATCGTTTAAGCTGTAAGTATCCACGAGCACGGAGGTGTTGGTGGTGAAGATACCGCCGTTTGCGTCATACTTGATGCTGACGCTGTATCCCTCGTCGCCGTAGCCGGCGTAAGGAGAGGTATCCTTACTGCACTTCGTCATTACAAACGCCACACCCGCAATACAGATAGCAAAGAGAAGAACGTAGATAACGATGTTCTTTATCCTTCTGTTTCTCTCGTGCTTGGCGTTAGCCTCTTCAGCGCGTCTTTCGTGCTCCTTGAGTCTTTCTGCCATTTCCTCGGCGGTTTCTTCCTTTACGGTCTCTTCAGCCACGGGCTTCTTTACAGTCACCGTGGTGAGTCCGCCGCGGAGCGCGAGATTTTCGCGCATTTTTCTTCTGCGCTTGATATAGAACCATACGATAACTGCGGCCGCAATGCCAATGATCTCAACCGCTTCGATCACGGAAAGAACGATAAGCGCGGTCTTGGTGGGATCCTTGGTGACGGTCTGGTCGTCGTCAACTACCGGAGGCTCCTCGCTTCCCGTATTCCTGTACGCCTTGATAAGATTCTCTGCGGTAACGAGCTTCTGGAGCTGTTCTGTGACGAGAGCCTGCTGCTCGGCGCTGCTGATCTTGTTATACGCCGCTCTTGCCGCGATAACGAGAGGCTCGTCATCAAGCGTTACTCTGTCGGGCAGAGCGTTGATAGCCGCGATAGCCGCGAGAGTTACGTCGTCTGCCGCAACCGCGCCCGAGATAATAGAGCTGAAGTACTGGTCAAGAATGAAGGTATCGTAGTATACGCCGTTGGAGGGAGCCACCATAATGAGGTTGCCCATGTTGGCGTAGTTACGGTTCGCATCGTTTACGTAACCGATATGGTCAACGAAGCTTGCGCCGTAGAAGATGTTGTTGTACTTAGTGGAGGAAATATTCCACATGTAGTAGGGAATGATCTCAAGGCCCTTGTAGGTAACGGGAGTCTGAGAGTCGAGCTTGCCGTCGCCGTCCTGATCCTCCCAGTAGGTGAAGTCGTATTCACCCTTGCAGGGGATATTGAGGAATGCGTCGTAAAGCGCCTGGTCAAACTCCTCCTCGAGCACGGGAGCCTCATAGCTCTCGAATACAACGAGCGAGAGATTTCCGCACTGATAGAATGCCTTGTGACCGATAGAGCGGAGCGAGTGAGGAAGGGTAACTCTCGTTATATCCGCACCCATAAACGCCATAGCGGTGATTCTCACGGTGCTCTCGTCGAGCTTGACGTTATCCTTGTCAAGGCTCTTGCCGTCCTTGTCGAGTCCCACGTAGGTGGTGAGCTCAAGTCCGTCGGGCACTACGCAGTAGATAGAGCCGTTGATGATCTTAACGTGATCGTTAATATCGTAGGTGTATACGTATTCGGTCTTAACGACCGCGCCGTTCCAGGTCTCCTCTACGATGGAGTAGAACGGACCTATCTGACAGTTTGCGAAGGGGTTGTCACCGAGAGTCACAAGATTCTTGCCGAGCGTTACCTCGAAGGGAGTCATCTCCTCCTTGATGAAGGCGAAGTCTCCGACGAGAGTCGCGCACTCAAGGTCAGCCTCTCTTACGTCGGTGTATGCAAAGGCGTAATCGCCGATGCTGTAAATCTTGTTGAAGTGCTCGGTAGCGTTAAGAGTCGAGCAGTAGGAGAATGCTCCCTCGCCGACCTCTGTACCGATGGGGTTGAAGATTACGTTGTCAAGGTTTTCGCAATAGGTGAAGGCGTAGTCGCCGATCTTCTCAGCCCTGTAAAGATTTGCGCTGACAAGGTCGGTCTCGCCGAATGCGGCGTAGCCGAGGGTAACAACGTTTTCAAGGTTTACCGTGGTGAGAGAATCGCAGTTTGCGAACGCCATATAGGGAATATCGGTGAGCTTTTCACCGAGCTTGACTGTTGTGAGCTTTTTACAGTGAATGAACGCCTGATCCTCGATAACCTCGCAGGAGGAGAGGTCAACGCTCGTGATGATGGGGTTGAAGTACACGAGCACGTATGCGTTATCGCGTACAGCATAGTCGGAGCCGAGAGCGTCGATGAAGGCGTAGGTGTTATCACCCGAGAACGCCATATTGCCGATCCTCTTAGCGCCGGAGAGATCTATCTCATAGAGCGCGCGGCAGTTGTAGAATGCCATCTTGCCGATAATGGCTCCCTCGCCGAGAGTAACCTTGGTGAGGTAGGAAGCGCCCATAAATGCCGCCTCGCCTATATCCGCGTTCTTACCAATGGTAAGGCTTGTGAGCTTGGAGAGGTAATCGTAACGGTAGAAGCCGCTCTCGATATCCTCAACCGCCTTCTGGCCGAGGTTGAGATAGCTGCCGGGATTTCTCGGGTCATCGGTGGTAGTACCTCTTAAGAATGCGCTCTTTCCGATAAGTACGTCGTTGCCGATAGTGACCTTCTTAAGCTCGGTACATTCACAGAATGCGCCCTCGCCGATAACCTTACCGTCACCGATCGTTACCTCGGTGATGAGGGTGAAGCTGAAGGCGTAATCTCCGATAACGTCCACGCCCTCAAGAGAGGGAAGCTCTGTTATGGAGGTGAGGAAGAAGGAATACTTTCCGACTGCCGCGAGACTGCCGAGAGTAACGTCTGTGAGGCTCTTGCACTCAGCAAACGCGTAATCGTTAACAACGGTCACGTCGGGCATATTTACCGAGGTAATGTCGCTGTTACCCGCAAACGCGCCGATGCCTATCTCAGTAACGCCCTCAAGGGTAAAGTCACCCTTAACGCCGGGGGCTACGAGAAGAAGAGTCGTGCCGTCGGGGGAGAGAAGGTAATTCTTGTTAGCCGAGGGCTTGTAGGCGGTGTTTCCGTCCGCTACGGTGAATTCTGTGACAGCGGTGCCGGTGAAGGCGTATTCGCCGATGTAGGATACGGTTGAGCCGATATTCACGGTGGTAAGGTCCACACAGTTGTAGAACGCTCCCGAGGGAATAACGCTCGTGTTCATTGTGATCGTCTCAAGCGAACGGCAGTTCATAAATACGTAAGGACCGTACTTGACGGTACCGCACTCCGAAACGTCAAAGTTCTCAAGAGAGGTATTGCTCATAAACGCGTACGCGCCTATGGATGAAAGTGTTGAGGGGAAGGTTACGGACTTGAGGCTTCTGTTGTTTGCGAACGCGTAGTCACCGATAGCGTGGATGCTGTCGAGCGAGAGGTCGTTCGAGATGTTACAGTTAGCGAAAGCGTTCTGGTTAATAAGCTTTACGTGCTCAAGGCCCTTGACGGTCTTGAGGCTGATACAGTTGAAGAACGCGCCGTACTCGATTGCCTCGAGAGTCGAGGGGAGCACGACCTCCTCAAGCGCTGTGAGATTTGCGAAGGCGTAGGCGCCGATGGTCTCTACACCCTCGGGAATAACGACTCTCTTGATGTCGTCGTTACCGATGTAGGTAATTATCGTCGCATCCTTGGATTCGGGATCCTCGAGTATCTGCTCCTCCGTCTTATCGATATAAGTGGAGTTCGAGAATGCGTACTGACCGATCTGGGTGAAGAGCATATCCGCGGGTATCTCAACGTTACCCGAGTTCATATGACCTGCGCCGAAGTAATTGTTAAGCGTGGGACCTGTTCTCACGTAGGGGTCCTTGACCTCTATCGAGATGGTCTTGGTGGTATATGTTGCCTTGCCGTCCTGAAGGACTCTTACCGTGATGGAGGTGTATCCCTCGTCAAGAGCAACTATCGTTCCGCTCTGGTCAACGGTCACGATGCTCTCGTTGCTCGAGATAAACTCAACGGTTGTCGCGTCAGGGAAGTAAGCGTCGAGCTTGTAGTTGATCTTTACCGACTCGGACGGATAGAAGGAGAGGGAATAGTTCTCGCCGTTGAAGAGCACTACGTCGCCCGTCTCGCCTATGTCTCTGTCATCGTTGGAGAGGAAGTAGAACGCGTTGAGAGTATCGTAGCCCGTGAGCTTGAATACGTCCGCAACCGGCTTTGTCACCTCCTTGTAGCCCTCGTCGCCGGGAGCTCTGACGGTGACCGTCATCGTCACTTCCTTGTTTGTCTTGGGATCGTAGATGAATACCGAGCTCTTGCCGGGCTTGACCGCTACGATCTTGTTGTTTACGATACGTACTGCATTACCGGAGGCGGAGAACTCGAGCAGCTCATCCCACTCGCTCTCGGGGTATACGTTTGCGGTGATGGTGTATACCTCGTTGGGGTTGAGGGTGATCTCGCTCTCCTCAAGGTAGAGCTCTGCGAAGTCGTCGGGGAGCTCGATCTCGTAGGTAGCCTCGTTGATTGCGTAGTCGTAAAAAGAAACCGCGAAGGTGTTCTTGTTGTAGGAATTCTGCTTGATGTCGTATATGTAATCGGTGAGCTCGTAGGTCACGTAGGTCGTGCCGTTGCGCTCGGAGTAGATGGGAGTCATGTAGGTCTCGAAGGGGTAGAGCATATTGCCCTCTACCATCTCACCCGTGCTCTCATCAACGTAGTTACCTACGCCGACGTAGCCTATCTGCATACCCATCGCGTAGTGGTTATCATACACCGCCATCTTAGCGTAGAGGCGGGTCTTCTTGGCATCCTTGTCGTACTCGGTGTAGAATTCGCAGTCGGTAAGAGAGGGAGCCTCAAAGTCTACGGTTAAGGGGAACTCAAAGGTGCTCTTAAGGTTCTCGTCGGGAGTCTTGTTCTCGCCGGTGCCGTCATCGTAATCAAGATAGCCCTGAAGCTTTACGGTATAGGTCGCGTTATTCTTGAGGTTGTAGTCCGCGGTATCGAACTCGATCTCGATATTTGCGGGGTAGATGTATGAGCCTCCGTCACCGTAGGACTTACGGATGGAGGTCTCCACCTTCTCAAAAATAACCTCGCCGGTCGCGTCGTCGGTTATCGTGATAACTATTCTCTCCGAGTTACGGAGCATACCTCCCCAGACAAAACGAAGCGAGCGGATCGTTCCGTCATTGTTGGAAAGCGCGATATAGTCTCTCGATGCGGAGATTATCTTGTTCTTGGGATTCTGTAAGAAGTAGTAGGAGCCGAGATAGCTTACGTAGTCACCGGAGATACCGCCGATAGGACGTGTAGCGTAAGCGTCGGGAAGAGTCTTATCGAGAGTTGCGAGAGAGTCGTCGAGCTCGTCCGCGTTGGTCTCGAAGTAGTCAAGGTCGAAGAGGGGAGCCTGATACCAGTTGCCGTAGAAGGCAAGGTAAGGCACGTTCAGGTCGGTAGAGCCCTCGTCCTTGGCTGTGAGGGTTACAAAGCCCTCTATGTACATACCGTTTTCGAAGGAAAAATCGAGGTACGCCTTATCATCCTCGCCGAGAGTGACGGTGATAACGACGTCGCACCTTGCTCCCGCCTCTACGGTCACGGTGTTGCCGCTTATCGCTCCGCCCTTGGTGGAGGTGATCTCAACACGCGCGCCCGAAAGAAGGTAGCCCTCCTCGGAAACAACGGTTTCGCCCTGATAGGTGGGTGTCTCGCTGACACCCTCGGTCATAACGTTTGCTGATATATCATATGAAAGTGCAGATTTACCGAAATTGTCTATCGTGAACTTAAGAGTATATACACCCGTCTTGTTCGGGTCATCGCCGAGCTCGATCTTGGACTTATCCATTACCGAGCCGTCGAGTCTGTCATAGGTGAGTATATAAGCGCCGGTAGTGATAGCATCGCCGAGGTTGGCAAGACCTGCGCCCTGCTTTCTTACCGCGTAGGGAAGACCGTTCTTATTATTGACTATGTCCGCAGTGGACATAAGAAGTCTGTTTACAATGGAATTGACCTCCACGTAGTCGATAACACCGCTCTCGTTCTTGATCTTTGACTCGAAATTGGTGATAACGTACTGACGCATAAGCGCGATCGCGCCCGCCATATTGGGACAAGCCATCGACGTACCGGAAAGTCTGTCGTATCCGTGGCCTGTTACAGCCGAGAGAATGTTACCGCCGTGAGCGGTGATCTCGGGCTTGATCTGGAGGGAGGGAGAGGGACCCCAGGAGGAGAAGTCGGACATGAAGGGACCGGAGGTCTGCGACTTGCTGATCTTGAGAGTACCGTTCTTTGCGGCGGCGAGCATCTCACCGTCGTCCTGGCTGACAGAGCAGACGGGGATAGACACGATTCCCACGTTCATTCTGATGTCACCCGAGGTGTTGTTATATACGATAAGCGCCTTTGCGCCTGCCGCCTCTGCCGCCTTTGCCTTTTCCTCGAAGGTGTTGGAGCCTCTGCGTACGAGGGCTATCTTACCCATAACGTCGATGCCGTCGTAGTCGGAGGGGTTACCTACACCGGGGATAAGCACGTATTCAAGCTCTGTTTCGCTGAGCTCCGAGCCGAGCAGCTCGGTAAAGAAGTTCTTCTCCTCACCCGCGCTGTCAGAGGACTCAACGAAGTAGATAATAGTGCCCTTGGAGTCAAGGATGTAGGGAGTCTTTACACCGTTGATAGACGCAACGGAGAGCGCGCCGTCATAGGTGGAGGGAGAGCCTACCGTTGAGGTATCGGGATTGGAGGTAAGACCGAGGTTACCGTTCTTCTCCGAGCCGTACGCCGAGTTGAAGCTGTTGGAAGCCGCAACTACAAGGCTGATACCGAGAGCTCTTATGTCGTCGTATACTCCGGACATCTGCTCCTCGTCCGTCTCACGGCTGAAGCCGCAGGCGGTACCGAGCGACATGTTGATTACGTCAACTCCGAGCTCGACGCAGTCCTCCAGAGCCGCGAGTATCCAGGAGGCTCTTGCGGAATCCTGAACGTCGGAGAATATCTTCATCGATACGAGCTGAGCGTCGGGCGCAACGCCGATGATGGTGTCGTCGTGACCTACGATAACGCCGGATACGTGAGTACCGTGGTTATTGTGGAGCGAGTACACGTCGGAGTCGTTGTCCGCGTAGTCGAACGCGAAGGGAACCTTCTCGTTTATGTATACGTCGTCAGCGGTAAGACCGGGGACTCTCGATGCCGCCACGGTGTTGGCTACGTGGCTCTCAACCTCGCTCTTGGTAAGGCCGAGTCTGTTCGAGTTGAGTCTTGCGGGGTCAAATGCGGGGTGGGTGTAGTCAAGTCCCGTGTCAAGGACCGCAACTACCATACCGCTGCCCGAGTACTTTTCGCCGTTAATGGTGAAATCCGAGCTATCGAAGATTCCGGTCTCCTCGTATACGTCGATCTTATTCTCGACGAGCTGGGTTTCTGCCACCTTGTATACCTCACCGATGATCGCTGTTGCGTCGGTGGGGAGATACTTGCAGGCGTTTTCAAAGTTCTTTGCAGTGTAGAGTACCTCAAAGCCCGCGAGGATATTCGCGTAGTCACAGCCTACCTCGTAGGGAATACCGCTTCTTGTAAGAGCGATGAGGTATTCCTCCTTCTCGGCCTGAATATCGGCTTTGATCTTCTGTGCCTCTTCTGTCATTACGTACTCACCGAAGGACATTGCCTTGTCCGTCTTGTTGTACGCATCCATAAGAGTCGGTGTGTCAAGCTTGACTATCACCGAGATGGTTTCATTTTTGTCGACCGTGGCAGGCAGAGCCTGTACCACCGAGCCGTCGAGATAGCTCTTGTAGTCGGTGTAGATGGAATCGTTCTTCTTGAACACGCCTCCGTCCGCCGCGACCGTAGTCCCGAGGGTAGAAGCGGCAAAGGTGAAGACCATAGCCACCGCAAGAAGAGCCATCAGGATTCTTGATGAAACCCTTGTGAATGATTTCTTCTTCATTTTTTTCGGTTTTGCCTTTCTTTTATTAATCATATGTATACACGCGTACGTAAAAACGCGCTTAACTATTTTAACACAACATTGACAAAAATTCAATACAGTTCACATTAATTTAAAATATTAATCTAAATAAATGTTAATATGTAGAAAAAGATAAAATCCAATCGATGTAATTTGGTGATTGTATACAATCTGTTTTTGGACAGTATTCCGAAAGCGTAACAAATACCGTGCTTACGATACGCGTATTCGCGCGGGTGGGTGAATTTCAAGCTGTCCGATTTTTAGCACCGATTGGTGATCTCGGACCGAAAGGGTAGTAATGAAAACCGAGTAGTCCGCTCCCCCGACTTATTCTCCCTCTCTTCCATATTTTCCTTGATTTTTGCGTACATATATGTTAAAATAAAGATAGAACTCAATTTTCAAGGAGGTACATATGAAAAAGTTACTCTACCTTTTGCTTATTTCCGTTATGGTATTAAGCCTTGTTTTCACCTTCGCTTCCTGCGATGAAAACGGAAACCTTAATATCGGTCAAATTCTTAACGGCGGAAATGACGAAAACCCCGACAACACCGATGACACACCTGGGGATGATACGGGAGATAAGCCCGGCGACGATTCCGGAGAAAAACCGGACGACAAGCCGACCGATTCACATACTCACGATTACTCCGAGGAGGTAGCGAGCGACAAATATCTCAAGAGCTCGGCTACCTGTACCTCTGCTGCGGAATACTACTATTCCTGCGAGTGCGGTGAGGCTGATACCGAAAGCTTTACATACGGTGAGGCGATGGGACACACCTGGCAGAAGGCAGGATGCACAACTCCCGAGACCTGCCGTAACTGCTCCGCTACACGTGGCACAGCTAACGGACACAGCTATGCTGACGGCTATTGCGTAAACTGCGGTGAGCTCGATCCCGACTTCACACCCGGCTGCGAGCACGTGTGGGTAGATCCCACCTGTACCGAGGACGGCTACTGCGAGCTCTGTAAAGCTCTCGGTGAGAGCGCAAAGGGGCACAGCTATTCTGACGGCTACTGTGTAAACTGCGGCGAGCCCGATCCCGACTTTGTTCCCGAGTGCGAGCACGTGTGGACAGATCCCACCTGTACCGAGGACGGCTACTGTGAGCTCTGTAAAGCTCCCGGTGAGAGCGCAAAGGGACACAGCTATTCTGACGGCTACTGCGTAAACTGCGGCGAGCCCGATCCCGACTTTGTTCCCGAGTGCGAGCACGTGTGGACAGATCCCACCTGTACCGAGGACGGCTACTGCGAGCTCTGTGAAGAGCCCGGCGAGAGCGCAAAGGGACACAGCTATTCTGACGGCTACTGCGTAAACTGCGGCGAGGCTGACCCTGACTACACGCCCGATGACGTCGAGTGCAAGCACAACTACGAGATGAAGGTCGAAGATGCTACCTGCATCACGGAAGGTATTATTTACTACACCTGCACAGAGTGCGGTGATCGCTACTACGAGAACACCGGTCTCGGCGATCACGAGCTTGACGACGCGGGCTACTGCATCCACTGCTCAGGCTACTTCGGTGAGGTCGTAGATCCCGATTACTGCTACCACGAAAACCGTACCGAAGCGACCTGTACCGAGGACAGCGTATGCTACGCGTGCGGAACTATCCTTGTCGCTGCTTACGGACACCAGTATATTGACGGCTCTTGCGTAAACTGCGGCGATCCCGATCCCGACTACTCCACCGAATGCGAGCACGTGTGGGCAGATCCCACCTGTACCGAGGACGGCTACTGCGAGCTGTGTAAGATCATAGGTGAATACGCCTACGGTCACGACTACAACAGTGAGGGCTACTGCAACAGATGCAGCGAATCCAATCCTGATTACTATCCCGAGTACGTGTACTTCCTTATCTATCTCTTCGAATACTACACCTACGACGAAAGCGGATATTACGAAGCAACAGTCAATTACGACAAGGGTGATATGTATACCGGCGGTATCACGGAAAAGCGTAATACTCTCGCGAACCTCCTTTCGGAAAGATACGGAACAACTCTTGGCGAATCAAATTACGTATGGTATGCAAACGGCGAGGAGCTCACCGAGGATTATCTTATACGTGTAGACGACAAGCTCGTTGCTATACAGAAGGGACATCCCGAGGACTTCAGCTCTACCGTTACCATAAGCATTCCCTCTCTCGGCATCGAGGAGGTTCATAGCTTCCCCTGCCCAGTTTCCTATTACGAGCTCGTAGACGAATTCTACGTTAAGCACGCAATAGACAGCAATATATACACTATAGTTGACAATAACAGCACTATTGACAGTTTAGCTTACGGTGAGATCAACGTATCTTACATTGAATGTCAAAAGCACGCAAGTGCATATCTTGTTACCGATAGCGGCACCAAGATGCTTGCATCCGAGGTATACTCTGCTACACAGTTCCCCAGCGTTGCGGAATTTTTAGGCGGTATCGGAATCAATGTCGACGATTACGTAATATTTAACTACGGCTCGGTCATCGAGGATCTTAACACGACAAGCTATTCAACTCTTTTCCTCATTGAAAAATCCGAGGTTGAAGAGGAGATCACGGTAAACGTCATCTACGTAATGGATGAGTACACGACGCTCGAAGGAACGATTACTCTCACCTCGCCGACCTCGATCGAATACTTCGCTTATCAAGACGTATATACCGAAGACGAAGGATATTTCTCTCTTCCCGGCTACTCTCCCGAGTATCTTTACAGAGTTGGAAATACGGATTATCATCCCGAATTGGAATCATGGTACGGCTTCATTTACAAGGACTGCACCGTTGAGATCATTCCCTGCTACGTAGCTTACGTTGAGTTATATGATTCGATCACGGGAAATTACATTTACGAAGCACTCGTATTTGACAGTGTTCCTAACGGAGCTCAAATAGCCGAGTTCATCGATGCGGATCTCACTATGTACACCATCAACGTCGAAGGAATGCAGTACGATTACGACACCTTCGTTGGCACGTGCTTTGAGTTCCGCGCCTTCAGCGTTTTCTTCACGCCTAATCAGGTGCGCGTTACCGTTTCCGTTTTCGACGAGAACGGATACGAATACACCGAAGAGTTCACAGGCGATATCTGCTTCGATCTCGCACAATTCGGATATCCCACCGAGGGCGTGTACGTCTGGACTCTGTACTATCCCGACGGAAGCTGTGAGGAAATAGAAAGCCTCGATATCACGCTCTATTATGATCCCGCCTTCAGCGAGACGGATTACGACCGCAGCTATACTTCGTATAAAATTATCGGTATATGTCAGACCTTCCGCATGAGCGTAAGCACGGAGAACTATTACGGAGAAAAGTTCGTCAATAAGAACGACGGTCTTACAGTCGGTGAAATTCTTACGATCTACTTCGGCCTTGAGTTTGACAATTACGATTGGAACTACAACTCATACGAGTACATAGACGGCTTCTCTAAGGATTACGTACCCTACGCATCCCTCGAGCTGTGGGGCACCGATAACCGTCCTTGCGTAGCGGTACACACGAACGGAAACGATTACAAAATCTATCACACTGCGAATCTAACTCTTGCCGAGGTGATAGCTCTCGTTAACGAAGAGCACGGGCTCGAGCTTGACCTTGACGGATATACGTGGAACGTTGACGGATCTACTGTAACCGATCCCGACGCAGAGGTTGCGACAGAGGGCAACTCGTGCTACATATACGTCTCCGCCTTCAACGAGGTCAAGGTATTCTTCTACACCGAGGTAGGGCTCGTCGGCGATTACGAAAGCCCTTACGTTTATACGCGTGATGGCGAATGGAGCACACCCGAGCTCGATTCACAGTATACCGACTTTACCTACGGAATAATGTACTTCTCGGGCGAGTGGGAATATAGGTCCGAGGACGGAGCAATTACCATAAACTCGGTAGAAGATCTCTTCGCGCTCAAGCTTACCGCGGTATCTCTCAACGCGAAATTCGAGGTAGATTTCGACCGTCTGTGCGGACTTTACTTAACCGATAATCAAGTCATCAGAATCGACGAGAACACTCTCAGCTTCTACAATATCTACTCCGGCGGCTTGTTCGAAAAGCACACCGACCTCGAATATGAGGTATCGCTTAGCGGTATGTCTTTTGCTATAAATGCCGGTGACTTCTGTTTTGAGGGAATGTGGTTCCAGGAATGCTACAAGATGACCGCGGAGGATATACGCATCGTCGTGCTTGATCCTTGGGGCAGCATCTCAACCTGCTACACGGTAGAGGACTATAACGAGTACGTTCAAAGCTATAACGTTGATTCGGTAAACGACTACGACGGCAATCCCACAGAAGAATTTACCTACGGAAACGTTTACTTCGTTTACACCTCGGAAATAGTCGAATAATGAATGCAGAATGCAGAATTATAGAAAATCCGAAAATATAGTTTAACCAAATAAAAAAAGCGCTTATGATAAACGATAAAAACCGTCTGTCATAAGTGCTTTTCTGCCCCCCCGACACCTTCACCAGCTATTGACTTTCGGATATTCTTGTGGTATACTGAAGGGTAGAAACGAAATTCACTTGAAAGGAAATCAAAAGTGAAACTGACCGAAAAAAGCAAAAAGCGGATACACCTCGGCTTCGGCATACTGATGTCGGCTATGCTTGTGCTTGTGGGTATCCTGTTTATAACCTCCTGCTATTCAATCTATAAGAGCGGGCAGAGCCCGTTTACAAGAGAGAGCATAGCTCGGGCGTTTTCGAAAATTGCGGTGTGGGTGTATATCACCGTCTCTCTTGTTATCGTCGGCGTTGGCGTATCGATTGCCTTGCCTACCGAAGGGGAGAAGCTTAAGGGCGCGCGCTCACTCACCGTGCTTGTCAAGAAGCTTTCCGAAAGGGTAGACCTTTCCGGCGCGGACGGGCAAACGGCAGAAAAAATAGTGAAGGAAAGAAAACTGCGCAGTATCCTCGGATACGTCAGACTCACCCTCATCACTCTTAGCGCTGTCCTTCCTCTTATCTTCCTCCTCAACCCTGCCAACTTCCCCGCGGTGAGCGGTGAATATAACGCTGAAATTTTACACGGTATGCTGGTATACCTCGCATTTTTGGCTCCTTTGTTCGTTTACGAGGTGGTCTACGTTATCCTTCGCGACCTCTCGCTTAAAAGAGAGCACGCACTCTTGAAGGAGGCTCTCGCGTCCTCGGGAATCTGCGAGACTCGGGAGAGCTCGCATAGCTGTGTGATATGCAAAGCGGCGGATTACCTTAAGAAAAACGAGAAGCCGATAGTCCTCGGAGTCAGAATTGCTCTCGTTGGATGCGCGGTTGCTTTCATTGTTATGGGAATAACCAACGGCGGTATGGCAGACGTGCTTAACAAGGCAATCAAAATTTGCACAGAATGTATAGGCTTAGGATAAAGATATGAGTAAATTTGTAACTAAACTTAAGAGCCTTGTACCTACTAAGCGTAAGCTTATTCAGCTCTATTCGGCGTTGCTTTTTAACGCCAATCTGAAGGGCTTCGCTAACGGAAAAATATATCAGGGCCCGCTCAAAAATATATGCACCCCGGGACTTAACTGCTATTCCTGCCCGGGAGCGTCGGGAGCTTGTCCTCTCGGCTCGCTTCAGAATGCGCTCGGCGCGTCAGAGAAGAGAACACCGTACTACGTTGTCGGCATAATCCTTCTTTACAGTATCCTTCTTGGCAGACTCATCTGCGGCTTCCTCTGTCCCTTCGGACTTATTCAGGAGCTGCTTTACAAGATAAAGACACCGAAGCTTAAGAAAAACCGCTTCACGAGAATACTCTCATACTTCAAGTACGTGCTTCTCGTATTCTTAGTTGTTATCGTGCCGGTGCTTTACGGTCTGCGCAACGTGCCGCTCCCCGGCTTCTGCAAGTACGTTTGTCCCGCAGGCACCATTGAGGGCGCCTTCGGTCTGCTCTCAAACAAGGTAAACGAGGGCGAGCTTGCAAGACTCGGTCCGCTCTTTACCTGGAAGTTTGCGCTCGCAGTCAGCGTGATCGTAGGCTCTGTATTCATCTTCAGAGTGTTCTGCAGATTTATCTGTCCCCTCGGCGCTCTTTACGGTCTTTTCAACAAGTTTGCCATCCTCGGCATCAAGCTTGAGAAGCCGAAGTGCATCGATTGCGGACTCTGTATTTCAAAGTGTAAAATGGATATACGCGAGGTCGGTGACCACGAGTGTATCAACTGCGGTGAGTGTGTCGGCGTTTGCCCCACCAAGGCTATCTCCTGGCGCGGCGGTAAGGTCATTTTACCTCCCGACGAGATCGCGCTCGTGACTTCAGATATGTCCGATGAAGAACGCGAGGTGTGTCTTGAAAACACCGCAAAAAGTAATCGAAAGTTAGCAAAACGCCGCTTAATTACTAAAATTGTTGCCGCAGTTCTTATGGTGTCGCTTCTTGTGAGCGCGCTTGTTTACTATAATTTCATCGATAAACCTATTGATGACACGCTCAAGATCTACGGCGAGGGTGACGCGTGTCCGAGCCTTGATATTCCCATCTACAACGGCGAGGGAGAATACACCGAAAGCTTTGAT
The DNA here is from genome assembly GCA_017453245.1 of Clostridia bacterium. GTDB lineage: Bacteria > Bacillota > Clostridia > Oscillospirales > CAG-272 > UBA1740. The sequence continues at coordinate 36,539 of JAFTKM010000008.1, read as the reverse complement.
CCCACGGATAACAAGGGCAAGGTTACCATCATCAATTTCTGGGGTGTTTGGTGTCCCGGTTGCATCAAGGAGCTTCCTTATTTTGACCAGATAGCAACCGACTTCTACGGTGAGGTTGACGTTATTGCGATACATACCTTCGACCAGATGGAGGAGTCCGACGAGTATATCGAGGAGAATTTCCCACAGAGCAAGATCCTCTTTGGTGTTGACCGTCTTATAAAGGATGGAGACACCACCTCGGGCGAATACCTTTATACCACCCTCGGCGGTACGGGAACCTATCCTATAACTATTGTTGTAGACCCGAACGGCGAGATATACTCGCTTCAGCAGACAGAGCTTGACTACGATACTCTTTTGATTCTCGTTATGGCGGCTATGTCAAACGCACAGTAAAAAACGATATGAATCTATCGGATCATATTTCTTAAAATTCATCTTATCAAAATAAAAAAGCGCCCCGAGGCATCGTCCTCGGGGCGCTAAACTATTTATTTAGTTCTATGTAACGGTATCTATTGTTATTTCGGTTTCGCCTACCGGTATTATAGCGTGATAAGTACCGTCAACGGTAGTGGGAAGGTTGTATCCGTCGAGTTCGATAAGTTGTATTTTTACTTCCGTTCCGGGAGTAATCATTGCCTTTATCTCACCGTTTTCATCGGTATAGAAGTCATCAGGCAAACAAACCCCTCCGGGACAAACCTGAACCTTCATTCCAACCACAGGATTGCCGGATGTATCGACAACCTTAACGGTATATTCTACCTTGGTATCAATAACAACATCCTTCTCAAGTGTGATTGCAAGCTCGTTTGTGCCGCTTGCAAATACGCCGTGGTATACACCACCGGATACCTTCTCGGGCTTGAGATAGCCGTCGGGAACAGTTGTGATCATTACGCTGATAGTTCCCTCGGGGAGCTGAACGCTCGCCTTACCGCTTGCATCGGTTGTTGCGGTGGGGTAGGTTGTACCGTCTGTGATAACCAGCTTAACGCCCTCAATGGGAGCACCGTCCTCATCAAGAACCGTAACAGCGTAGGTCTTGTCGGTGGTATTGTTTTCGCCACCTTCATTGGTGTTTTCGTTATCCTTGTTGTCATCGTTGCCGCCGCAGGCGGTGAGTGAAAGCACCGCCATAAGCATAAAGCATACGAGAATGAGTGAAATAAATTTCTTAAAGGTCATAATTGTCCTCCTGATTACTCAGCATACGTGCCGAGCATATCGTAGTAGAAGCAGAACTTGAGCCAACCGTTCTGTACGTCCTCAAATACCTCTCTTGCGATGAGAGTATCGAGAATCTCAGCAAGCTCTCTTGTTACCGCAACGCATCCCTGACGCTCGGGATTATTAGCGACGTCATTTTCCATTTTTTCGACATACGCGAGCATCTCGTCGGTATAGTCTGCAACCTTGCCGTGATAGATACCTGCGATAACGTCATCCATCTTATAATAATTCCAGAAGTAGTTATATCTCCACTCGGAAATATCGGTTACGTCATCGTCCTCGCCGGGAAGGATAGAGCTGAACTCAGAATCCCAGTAAGCCTTAAGAGCTTCCTTGCCGTCTGCGTTGTAGATCTCGAGATACTCGAGAGCCTTCATATCCTTGTCGGTTCTGTTATCGTGGTTGTGGAAGATGCCGCGCTTGACATCGTCCATCTGGTAGTAATTCCACGCTTCTGTAAAGTTATTGTTTACATTTTCGAGGTATTCCGCCTGCTTTGCAGCCGTTGTCTCGTCAGCGCTGAAGGCTCCGCGGATAACGCTATCCATCTCGTACTGATCCCATACGTAGCTGCTGAGAAGCTCCTTGCCCCACTCGGCCTTGAGCTCGTACGTACCCTCTGCAATTACGTAATCAGCGAGTGCGAGTGCCTCGTCGGTGTAGGTGCCGTCATATGTGCCGTCGAGTCCGTCCTTAACGATATCGTCAAGTCCGAGCTCTGCCCACTTAGCCTCTGCCGCATCCTTGTCGGCTACGGTTTCTTCCTTGATCCACTTATCGATGAGAGCTGCCTTACCGTCAACTCTTACACCGTCGAGAAGTATAAGAGCCTCTCTGTCAAGCTCGGTGATGGTGTAGTTGAAGGCGTTAGCCTTGAGGAGCGCCTCGATGGACTGCGAGGGGAAGAGTGTGGTGGGATAGTAGAAGTCTGCATAGATCTTCTCGCCCCACTTTGTAACGTTTCCGTTCTCGTCTCTTTCGAGAACCTGATATGCGTATTCAACGCCGTCCACAGTCTTGAAGTCAACGTCGATACCGCCTGCGATAAGCTGGCCCATACCGCCGTTTACAGACTCGATATAGGTGATAGGTCCGGGAGATGCCTGGATGAAGTGTCCGAAGCTTTCGCCGATCCACTTAACGTCAAAGGTAAAGGTGCCTACCGCGTATACGTCATAGTACGCGATGTCGATGTAGTATGCCTCGCCCGCTTCCATATACGCAACAAGAGATACGTTGGTACGGTCGAAGGCCATAGTGCCGTCCTCATTCTCAATAAGGAGATCGTCGGTTATACGCTCTGCGACAGAATCGCTTGTAAGAATGGTTCTGTCACCCTCGTTCTTTACCCACTCATCGTTGTTACCGGTGAAGATCCAGCCGTTTACCTCCTGCTCACTCTTAGAGGTGATGCGGTATACGCCGGACTTGGTGGGTACGAACTTGTAGAGGTAGCCACGGGGCATAATTACTCTGTTGTAGGTGACCTCAGCGCTTGCGACAACGTCGCCCTGAGTAGTAGGATTATCGTTTGTGATCTCCACCTCGAATGCGGAGAAGGAGGTAAGACCCTGAATGGGGTCGGGAAGGTGCTCTGCGGGGTTGCCATCCTCGTCAACTCCGTATGCGTCATAGTAAACGCAGAGCTGGAGCCAGAGGTTCTCGCTCGCAGATTTACCAACCTCACGTCTGTGCTCCTCGCAGTATGCCATAAGCATCTCGCGGAGCTCCTCGGTTACGGGGGTGTAGTAGTACATCTGGGAGTTGGATGCGGCGTTGCCGTAGGTTACCCAGTTCTGGAACTTGTTTACTCCGTTAACCATAAGTGAGTAGTTAGCGTAAACTCTCTCGGATACGGTCTTTTCGGAGTCAAACTGAGTGTAGCTTAAGTGGTTTGCAAGAAGGAGAGGTCCGTCCACAGAGCCTACGTGGTAGTAGCCGTCAGCACCGAGATGTACGGTAACGTAGGTGTTGTAGCCGTCACCGGTCTCGTTAAGATCTGTTGCCGCATAGCGGAAGATGTAGGTCTCAACGGGAATCTCGTCAACTCCGACAACTCTGAGATTCTTGAGGTAAACGGTGTCGTCGCCCTCGGATTCAACCGTGTCCTTATAGTACGCGAACGCAACCTCATAGGTAGCGACGTCGTCCTTGTTAGTCTCGGTTACGGGACGGGGGTCAACGTAGGTACAGCAGATCTCGTAGCCGTCCTCGCTGATACCGGATATAGAGTAGATATCCTTGCCGTCAACGAGAATGTAGAGCACGTCCGTACCCATCTCGTTATTCTGAGTCGAAGCAAACCAGTCGAACATAATTGCCTGACCGGGCTTGAGCTGTACGTCAGCGTAAAGAATTGCGAAGGAGTTGTCAACGCCGTTGTTGGAGGGGCGTACGACTGTTTCACCGTTATATGTGTCCACGATGAAGGGCCAGGCGTACTTAGCGTCCTTCTCGTTTGTCTCGGGATGATAGCTTACGGTGATATCACCGCTGTTAAACGCATTTGCAATTTCCTCGGCGGAATCGTCATCCCACTTAACGGTGGGCTCGAGCTGAGGATTGAGGATGGAGTTGTCTGTGATGAGAGTCTGCTTGTAGTCATCGCCTACAAAGTGATCGAATATGTTCTTCCACTTGGAGTCGCCGAGAACTGCGCCGACCTCGATCATGCAGATAACACCGTATCTGTCGATAATAACGGTGGTGGGATAACCCTCACTCGGGAACTTGGAGAGGGTGAGATCGTTCGCGGTGTTGCCGACCTTAAACAGGGGCATTGCGAGCTCCTCGCCGAGATATTCGGGATAGTCGATCACGTCCTGCTTGGTATCGGTCGTATAGTCGTTGATCGCAAGGATCTCAATATCGTCCATGTAATTCTTGTATACGTTGTTGATATAGGGGAACTCATAGTAGCAGTTCGAGCAACCTACGTACCAGAAGTTGAGCATTACCATATCCTTGGTCTTGAGCATCTCGGAGAGCTTGTACGTGTCGCCGTTGATGTCGGTAAGGGTGAAGTCGTACATAACGTCACCAATATCGTAAGAGCTCTTGAAGCCGCCGCTTGTGATAGGTGCGGAGGAAAGGGTAATGAGCGTGTCGGGCGCCGTGAGAGGATATCTGTCATCCTTGGTAAGGCCTTCCTTTACGTTGTAGCCGTTAGGCGCGCCGTCGATCTGTACGGAGTAGTCGTTAGACGTCTTGAGCTTGAATTTTGCGATACCGTCCTTGTCAGTCTCCTGAGGCGCGGTGCATACGCTGTATGCTTCACCGTTATGGATGTATACCATAACGCCCTCAAGAGGCATTCCGCCTACGGTTACTACCTTGACGGTATATTCGGTTTCACCGTTTTCCGTGGTGCCTCCGTTACCGCCTCCGACGACACTGCCGCCGGGTGTCTTGCCATCGTCATCATCCCCGCCGTTATCCTTACCTCCGCAGCTGACTAGCGGAAGCACGCAGCTGAGAGTGAGAATAAGACAAAGGAGAAACGATATCAGTTTTTTGAAGTTCATATATCTGCTCCTTTAAAAAATAATAAACACGTGTGAAAATATATAAAGCCATCCTATATCTTACCACTTCAAGCTTTAAAAGTCAAGACTGAGTTTGACTAAAAGCAGGAATTTACATCTTATTCATTTTATATATGTTATTAATTGACACGTGTCTTATATAAGTGAGTTTTTTCACGCTCAAGACAAGAAAAAAGGAACAGACGGAGAGCTTTTGTCTCTTATCTGTTCCTTTAAAGCTATTAAAGCACGTCCGCGAGGTCGTAGATGAGCTTTTCCGTCTTATCCCAGCCGAGGCAGGGGTCTGTGATGGATTTTCCGTATACCTCGCAGTCGGAAATCTTCTGCGAGCCGTCCTCAATATAGCTCTCGATCATAAGTCCCTTGACGAGCGAGCGCACCTCGGGAGAATATCTTGCGCTGTGGAGTATCTCCTTCGCGATTCTCGGCTGCTCGAGGTATTTCTTGCCGGAGTTTGAGTGGTTGGTGTCAACTATTACCGCGGGATTCTTGAGTCCCGATGCCTGATACGTCTCCCAAAGAGAGTACAGGTCCTCGAAGTGATAGTTGGGGTGCGACTGACCGCGCTTGTCGACGTAGCCGCGGAGTATGGCGTGGCAGAGAGGATTGCCCTTGCTCTCGACCTCCCAGCCTCTGTAAAGGAAGGTGTGGCCCGACTGAGCCGCCTTTATGGAATTCATCATTACCGATATATCTCCGCCGGTCGGATTCTTCATACCTACGGGCACGTCGATGCCGCTGGAGACGAGTCTGTGCTGCTGGTTTTCCGATGAGCGCGCGCCGATGGCAACGTAGCCGAGTATATCCGAGAGGTATCTGTAATTCTCGGGATAGAGCATCTCGTCAGCGGGGCAGAAGCCGGTCTCCGCGAGAGTCTTGAGATGGAGCTGTCTTATCGCGACTATACCCTTGAGCAGGTCGGGCGCGGCATTGGGATTGGGCTGATGGAGCATACCCTTGTAGCCCTCGCCGGTTGTTCTCGGCTTGTTGGTGTATACTCTCGGCACGATCATTATCTTTTCCTTAACGTCGTCCTGGACCTTTCTTAGACGCGAGATATAATCGAGCACAGGCTTCTCTGCGTCCGCGGAGCAGGGACCTATGATGAGCAGGAGCCTTTGCGACCTGCCCTCGAAGATGTCTCTCATTTCGTCGAGCTGTCTCTGTCTTAACTCGGCGAGCTCCTTTGAGATAGGGAATTCTGCCTTAATTTCCTTCGGTATAGGCAGCTTTCTGTAGAAGGTTAAATTCTTTTCCATTTTTACCGTCCTTTCGGTACAATCATAATACAAATTCTTTGTTTTCTTACATTTTCCGACATTACACAGTCGGTTTGTCGAAGAGTGAGCGCCTTTCGGTCGACCTTTGCATCAGGGCTCTGAGTCCCTCGCGGTCACCCGAGATGAGCATTCTCTTCATTTTTTCGACCTCGCCGACAAAAGCGTCCATTTCCTTAATGAGCGCGTCCTTGTTCATAAGGAAAAGCTCGCTCCACATCGCATCGTTTATCTTCGCGATTCTTGTGAGGTCACGGAAGGAGTCTCCCGTATATTTTTCAAGTCCCTCCGCCTCGTTGCAGGTCATCAGCGCAACTGCTATGCAGTGCGTTAGCTGGGAGAGGAAGGCGATCATTTCGTCGTGCTCCTCGGGGGATAGCACGCTTATTCTCGCAAAGCCGAGTATTTCACCAAGGCTCTTGCAGAGCTCAATAGCCTCAGCCGTATTCTTCTTCGTGGGGGTGACTATGTAGTTTGCGCCCTTAAAAACCTGCGGGTCAGAGTATTCAACGCCGCTTCTCTCACGTCCCGCCATCGGGTGCGCCGGGATGAACTCGACGTCATCTCTTAACATCGATTGCACAGTGCCGACAACGCTTTCCTTGACACCGGTCACGTCGGTGATAAGTGTGCCCGGTTTAAAATACCTTTGGTATTTTTCGATCCACTCGATAAAGACGGTAGGATAGAGGGCAAAGATAACAAGCTCAGCCTCGCCGATAAGCTCGGGGTCGACCTTTGTCGTGCCGTGTTTTATCATACCTCTTTCTAGAGCGTAATCGATATCCTTTTGCTCCTTAGTGATGCAAGAGACGTTATATCCCTTTTCGGTCAGCGCCGAGGCGTATCCGCCTCCTATAACGCCAAGACCTATTATCAGTATCTTTGTATTTTTGTCAAGCTTCATATTCCGTAACCTCAATTCCAAGCGCTCTGAGATCCTCGAAGAATGAGGGATAGCTCTTATTTATTGCCTCAGCGCCCGTGATCTCTCCGCCCGTAAGCGTCAAGAGGACAGCCAAAGCCATTACTATTCTGTGATCGTTGTGTCCGCATAAGGTCTCGCTGGGAGCGTGGAAGCTGATGGGGTAGACCACTACCTTATCTTCATAAACGGTCACGGATACTCCGAATTTAGACAGCTCCTCGGCCATCGCCGCCGCTCTGTCGCTTTCCTTTATCTTAAGCCTTTTCGTGCCCGTAAAGACCGCGCCGTGCTTTGCCGCGGCCGCCGCGAAAAGAATAGGTCCAAGATCGGGACAGTTTCCGATGTGTATTGTGGGTACGCCTCTCTTTATCATATCAAAGAGAAGCTTGTAGACCTTGTCACCCTGAGTGCTGTCGGGGTTAAGACCGTCAACGCTGACGTCTCTGCCAAAGAGTGAGAAGGAATCTATAAATGCCGCGCCCGAGTAATCTCCCTCTACGGTAAGATCTGCGGGACGGTATTTTTGTCCTCCCTTGACGTAAAGGGTAGTGTCGTCAGACCACTTTACCTCGACTCCGAAAAGCGCGAGAGCTTCAATGGTCAGATCAATGTACGACCTGCTTTCTATGGGAGGGATGATCTTGATTTTACTGTCGGTAGGAAGGCAGGGGAGGGCAAAGAGCAGACCGCTGATAAACTGACTGCTCACGTTACCGACCACCTCAAATTCGCCCGCCGGGAGAGGTCCGCGTACAGCGATACTTTCGCCGTCCGCGTTGTAGCTGAGCCCTTTTTTCTTGCAGAGCTCCTCGTAGACGTTCATTGGCCTTTTCATAAGGCCCTCAGCGCCCATAAACAGAGTGTTTTTGCCGGATAGGAGCGCGATAGGCAATAGGAATCTCAGCGTGCTTCCGCTCTCGTTACAGTTAAGTGCCGAGCGCGGTGCCGAGGCGGTCATATCAACGCCCGTGACGGTTACGTCGTTTCCGCTCTGCTCGATCTGTACTCCCAGAGCAACGAGACAGTCAATGGTTGCTCTTACGTCCTCGCAGTCGGAGATTCCGCGTATTCTGCTTGTACCCGATGCCATAGCCGCAGAGATCAGCATTCTGTGCGCCATGGATTTTGAGGGCGGGGCATTGACTCTTCCCCCTGGCACTCCCTTATTTATTCTTACGTTCATTATGTTTTCCTTTTAGTGTTCTTGGTGAGGTATATAAAGCCTATATTGAAAATAAAAGTAGTCAAAAAGCTTATTTAGAAGCTAGATATCTGAGCGCTTCCGAGTAGCCGGCAATTCCGCGTCCGGTAATTCTTTTCTCGGCGGCAAGACTTATATAGCTTATCTGCCTGAAGTCCTCGCGCTCCTCAACCTTAGAGATATGCACCTCGACAGTAGGGAGCCTTGTTGACTTTACCGCGTCAAGCAGAGCAACGCTCGTATGGGTGTAAGCTCCGGGATTTATGACTATTCCCGTGGCGCCCTTGAAGTATGCCTCTTGAATCTTGTCGACAAGGTCTCCCTCGTGATTTGACTGGTAGAGCTTAATACGTACACCGAGCTCCTTTGCGGTATCCTTTACGCTTTTGACGAGTGCCTTGTAGCTCTCTTTTCCGTAGTGCTCAGGCTCTCTTATGCCGAGCATATTTAAGTTAGGTCCGTTGATTATGTAATATAGCTTCTTCATTTGTAGAACACTCCGGTGATTTTCTTTGCTACGTTTACGGGCTGATCGTCCGCGTCTATCACAAAATCAGCCTCTCTTACGTAAATATCGTATCTTTCCTCGTATCTCTTTTTTATTGCCTCAAGGTCACTTGCCAAGGGCCTGTCCGAGGTAGGTACGAGCTTCTCATACGGTCTGTCGATAAAGAAGAGAACTCCGTTCTGCTTCAGCATTCTGACGTTTTCTCTTCTCAGTATCGCGCCGCCGCCCGTTGCGATAATTAGATTGTTTTGTAAACTTGCATTTGCAATTTCTGTGCTTTCGTAATCTCTGAAGGCTGTCTCACCCTCTGATGCGAAAATCTCGGGTATATTCAAACCTCTTGCGTCGATTATCATCTGATCGGTATCAAGCACCCTTCTTGAGAGGTCATTTGCAAGCAGAGCCGAGACGGTCGATTTTCCCGAGGCGGGCATACCGATAAGTACGATATTTTCCTTTTTTCTCTTGATCTTTTTATAGATCTTGTCAAGCCTCTCTATGGGGTACTTGACGTCGAGGAATATCTCGGATGCGTATACTGCCTGAGCAACAAGCATATAGAGTCCGCCCTCTGCCTTGATACCTCGCTCGAGCGCATCGATAACGAGCGTTGTTCTGATCGGATTGTATATCGCGTCGATCACACCCTCAAGATTTTTGAATGGGGTTATATCAAGGGGCGATGAATAATTGTCAGGATACATTCCAACCGGTGTGGTATTAATAACTATCTCGGCATCAAGGTGATCCTTTATAAGCTCGCCGTAGTCGATAACACCGTCCCTTTTTGTTCTGCTGACGGTAATGATCGGGGATGCACCAAGGCTTTGCGCGACGGCAAAGGCGGTCTTTGACGTGCCACCGGTACCGAGGATAACAGTTTTCTTTCCGGCAAGAGAAAGTCTCATTTTATTGATCATTGCCGTCATTCCGAGGAAGTCTGTGTTGTAGCCGTAGAGCTTGCCGCCGCGGTTAACTATCGTGTTTACCGCACCGATTTTCTTCGCCTCCTCGCTGATATAACTGAGGTAGGGAATAACGCTTTCCTTGTAGGGAATTGTGACGTTGATAGCCTTAAAGTCGGCCTCTCTCATAAAGCTGTCGAGCTCATCTCTCGGTATCTCGCGTATTTCGTATTCATAGTCGGAGAGCATCGAATGTACTTCCTTTGAGAAGCTGTGTCCGAGCTTTTCTCCTATCAGACCGTATTTCATCTTAACCTCCGAGATATGAGGTGCCGAAAGCAGTTGCCACAGCGTCGGCAATAGCGATCGCCGTCACAGCATCTACTACCGCTCTTGCTCTGTGAATGATAGCGGGATCGTGTCTGCCGTCTATCTTCAGCGTTGTATTTTCCATTTTTGAGAGGCTGACGGTCTGTTGCTCCCTGAATATAGATGGAGTAGGTCTTACCGCCACTCTGAAAATGATCGGCATACCGTTGGAGATACCTCCGTTGATACCGCCGTTATTATTCGTTTTTGTGCATATTTTTTCGTTCGTGATCACGAAGGGATCGTTAGCCTCGCTGCCATACTTGTCGGCAAAGCCGAAGCCGAGACCAAACTCCACACCCTTAATACCGGGGATAGAGAAGAGCGCGTGTGAGAGTGTGCTCTCGAGCGAATCAAACCACGGCTCGCCTACGCCTGCGTCAAGACCGATAACGGCTGATTCGAGAATGCCTCCAACACTGTCTCCCATCTCCTTCGCCCTGAGTATCTCCTCCGTCATAGCCTTCTCACACTCGTTATTAAGCACGGGGAAGAGCTTGTCCGAGAGAAGTGCAACGTCATCTTTAAGAGAGGAGAAATCTCTGTCACAAATTCCGTGCAGAGTCTTTATATGAGTGCCGATATATATTCCCTTATCCGCAAGGGCAGACGTGAGGATAGCGCCGACTGCGACCAAGGGTGCCGTAAGTCTTCCCGAGAAGTGTCCGCCGCCTCGGTAGTCCTGGAAGCCGTGATACTTAATCTCTGCGGTATAGTCTGCGTGCGAGGGCCTGGGTGTGTCCTTAAGCAGAGAGTAATCCTTGCTCTTGGTGTTTGTATTTTCTATAAGGACGGTGATGGGTGTACCCGTTGAGTAACCGTTCATCACACCGCTGACAATCCTTACCTCGTCCGCCTCGCGTCTTTGGGTGGATATTTTGCCCGAGGGGCGTCTTTTATCCATTTCCTTCTTTATAAGATCGTAGTCGATCTTCACACCTGCGCAAAGACCGTCGAGAACCGCGCCAATCATCTCGCCGTGGCTCTCGCCGAATAATGTTACGGATATATTGTTTCCGAATGTATTTTTCATATCTACTCCTATAAGGGGTATTTGCAAATAATTGTTGTCAATTATAATGGTTAAGAACTAATTTAGAGAACTCGTCGATGCTCATTGACTCGATCTTACACTCTCCGATCTTCTCGCAGAGTATGACCGAAACCTTGCCCGAGGCGCACTTTTTATCGTGCGAAACAAAGCTGAGCGCGGCGCCTATATCTCCAGAGTATTCGGTCGGTAAGGACACCTTTTTGAGGAGTCTTGCGAGTCTTTCCTTTGCCTCGCCGAAGGTCACTGGCAGCATACCGAGAGCTACGCACTCTCCGTGATACAGGTTGCCGAGGTCCTCGTTTGCTTCTATTCCGTGACCGAGAGTGTGACCGAAGTTGAGTATTTTTCTAAGACCTGATTCCTTCTCGTCCTCTTCCACTACTGTCTTCTTGATCTTGAGTGCTTCGACAATGATCTCTTCTATGTTATTATATATGTCGCTTTCATTCAAGGTCTCGAGTTTTCCAAAGAGCGCGGCATTGCTTGTCGCCGCCATTTTGATTGCCTCGCATAGACCGTTTGCCATATGTCTTTTCGGCAGAGTGTCAAGCACGTCTGTGTCGATAAGCACCGCCTTCGGTTGCTTGAAAGCGCCTACGATATTCTTGATACCGCCGAGATTTACCGCGGTCTTTCCTCCTATCGACGAGTCGACCTGGGAGAGAAGGGTGGTTGGTACGTTGTAGAAATCTATGCCGCGCATATATACCGATGCCGCAAATCCGGAAAGGTCTCCGACAACGCCTCCGCCAATCGCAACCACACAGTCCGAGCGTCCGAGCTCAGCATTTGCCATAGCTACAAGCACGCCCTCGAGCGTGCCGATGCTCTTCGAGCCTTCACCCTGCTTTACGGTATAGACGGTAGCCTCCTTGCATAAATTCGCAACTGTATTTGCATATTTATTCGGAACGCCATCGTCGGTTATTATAAATACCTTTCGGTTAAGATCGAAGTATTCGTTACATCTATCGAGGAGTCCTTGGCCTACTGTGATAGGGTAGGAATTCTCCCCGAGATTCATATTCAAAACTGTCATTATTAACTCCGTTTATCAGATTACAGTATACGAGCCTACGGTCTTGAGTCTGTCACAGTAAGCCTTGAGCTCCTCCATCATTTTTCTTCCGTCCTCGCTGTCCAGGTTACCCTCCGCTTCAACGTAGAAGTAATACTGCCAGAGCAGCTCCTTCATCGGACGTGAGCGAAGCGCGCCCATATTGAAGCCGTATTTTGCGATAACTTCAAGCGCCTTAGCAAGCGCTCCCGCCTCGTGGCGCACGGTGAAGAGAAGTATCGTATGCACTCTCTTATCGGTGATGGAATTCTTGTTTTCCGAGCGCGAGAATACCGCAAATCTCGTGGTATTGCTTCTCGACTCGTTTATATTTGTCGCTAGCACCTCAAGGCCGAATATCTCTGCCGCCTCCGCGCTCGCTATCGCCGCCGTCTTTCCGTCTGTGCATTCCGAAACGTATTTTGCCGCGAGAGCGGTATTCGCAAACTCCATCTCCGAGTATCCGTGCCCGACGATGTAGCCGTGACATTGTCCGAGAGCCTGAGGATGGCTGATGACCGTTTTGATATCCTCGATCTTTGTACCACGAGGCGCGAGTAGGTCGTGAGATATTGCCAGCTCTGTCACGGTATTGACGTACAAGGGGCCCGAGAACATCAGGTCGCTCACCTGTCCTACGTCTCCGTTATAGCTGTTTTCAATAGGGAGGACGGCGACGTCACATTCACCCGTTTCCACAGCGGCATACGCTTCGTCAAAGCTGCCGTATCCTATTGCCTCAGAGGTAGGGAAGAGCTTCTTTGCGGCGAGGTGCGCATACGCTCCCTCAGTACCTGAGTAAGCTACCTTCATTCCCCCAAGGAGTCTTGCCTGATACGCTCTCGAGAGTGACATCGTATTCTTCTGGAAGTTGACGTAATATTCTCTGTAAACATCGTTTTCGACCGCCTCGGAATTGCGTCTTATTACCTCCGCCTCTCTTATCGGGTCGAGTATTTCAAGACCGTGCTCCTGCTTGTATTCCGCAACGAGCTCGGATGCCTTAAGCCTCTCGACAAAGAGCTTTGCCATCTCGCGGTCTATCTCATTGATTTTTTCTCTTGCAACTGTCAGCTTATTCTTCATTATTTATTCTCCGCAAAGCCCTAAGCGCTCCGCCAAAGCGCGGAAGGCGGGGAGGGCCTTTTCTATCTGTTCGGTTTTTACGCAGTAGGATATTCTGGCGTATCCCGAGTAGCCGAAGCTGTCGCTCGCGACTATAAGTAGCTCATGCTTCTTAGCCTCCTCGGAGAAAGCCTTCGAATTGCCATCCGGAGCCTTGATAAATAAATAGAACGCTCCTTGCGGCTTTACCACTTCAAAACCGTATTCGGTAAGATTTGTCAACAAAAGTTGTCTATTTTTATCATAAACGCTCAAATCTGAGTAAAGTCCTATGCAGTAAGGTATCGCTTTTTGCAGAAGTGACGGTGCGCAAACGTAACCGAGCGCGCGTCCCGCTCCGCATATCGCAAGGTATACCCTCAGGTGCTCATGTGCTCTCGGGCTGACAAGGCAATAGCCTATTCTCTCGCCCGGGAGAGAGAGCGATTTACTGTACGAATAGCAGACGATAGTATTATCGTAATACTTAGGAATAAACGGCACGTACACACCGTCGTAGACAAGCTCTCTGTACGGCTCGTCCGCTATGAGATATATGTCCCTTCCGTACTCGCGTGATTTCTCATTCAAGACCTCTACGATAGCCTTGATGCTACTCTCGGAGTATACCGCGCCGGTGGGGTTGTTCGGTGAGTTAACTATGATCGCCGCAGTCCTCTCGGTGATAGCCGACCTGATAGCATCAACGTCAGGCTCGAAGCTTCCTTCCGTGCATTTGACTACCTTGACGCTCGCTCCCGTCCTCTCGACGAAAACCTTATATTCGGGGAAATACGGAGCCAGGAGAATGACCTCCTCGCCGGGGCATACCGTTGCAGTCAGGGAGCAGGTAAGAGCCGCCGCCGCGCCAACCGTGAGATACAGATCGTCACCGGATACCTCAAAGCCGTGAGCCCGTGAAATATGCGAGGCGATAGCATCGCGCACACCCTTATCGCCCTGCGCTGACGTGTAGCCGTGCAGGCTCACAGAGTTGCCGCTCCTGACGAGGGAGACGATTGCCTCGTTAACCTCCTCGGGGCAGGGGACACTCGGGTTACCGAGCGAGAAGTCAAATACGTTCTCCTCGCCTATCTCGGCCTTTCTTTTTTTTCCGTATTCAAAAAGCTCGCGTATCTCGGAGCGCTGAGAACCGAGCGCGTACATCTTGTCGTTGATCATAATTCCTCCGTAATGTTAACATTGTTAACTTGGATTATACACATATTATACACGAAATAGGGAAAAAGTCAAGTCTTTTTGTAAAAAGCACTTGAAATATATGAAAAAACGTGCTAGAATGTAGATGTTAATACTGTTAACTAAAGGGATTATATATTATGGAAGAAAACTTTACCCCCGATAACGTGAGATCAAGATTGCTCTTTTCCGGCCTCAAGGAGCTCGAGACACACGGCGTCAGCGATTTTTCACTCCGCCGCGTTGCTCAGGACGCAGGAGTTTCCTGCGCCGCTCCCTATCGCCACTTCAAGGACAAGGACGAGCTTATAACCTCTGTTATGCAATTTGTGATTGAGGGCTGGACGCTTTTATCCCGACAGATTACCGAGATATTCGCATCCGACCCCAAGGCGCTCCTCACCGAGCTTGCGGTAGCGGGACTCCGTTTCTGGATAGCCAACGGCAATTTCCGCACTGTTATTTCCGCCTCCGCCACGCTTGCTAAGGGCAAGATGGGCCCCCTCGAGGAATTCGACAGGCCGATAATCTCCGCTGTTGAGCGCTATGCCGAAAAAAGCGGCATATCCGATAAGGCAAAGCTGTCCTTTAAGCTCCTTTCGGTCATCTATGGCGCTGTCATTCTTGTCGACGGCGGATACGAGAGCGCGGATATAGCCGCAGAGAATCTTAAGAGCGTGTTGTCCGCCGAGCTTTAAGTGTCCAAAAAAGGCTTGTCATCATCAACAAAAACAAAAACACCAAATTGACAAAATAATACAGAATGTCTAAAAATTCACACCCACCATCGGAAACGGCTTTAATTTACTTGACAAAGCAAAGACCGTATGATAAAATTGGGTGTGAATTATTTTTATTGTATATATTTTTCGAGAGGTATAAATGAGCAAAAGCTTTAACAAATTCAAAAGGAGAGTCAGAGCGCAGGCAATCGCCGTATCCGCGCTTCTGGGCGTCGGCGTATCGGTCGTCAGCCTTGCCGCAGTCATACTTGCGGGTAAGCTTGGCGGCAATGCGGTAAAGCCGATCTTTTACGTGCTTGCGGCAGTATTTGCGGCGGCGCTTTCTCTGGTTCTCTATCTCATATTCATGCCGTCGGACAAGCGGCTTGCAAGGCGTCTTGACTCGCTCTACGGTCTTGACGAGAAGGTCAGCACAATGGTCGAGCTCCGCGACGACGAGGGCGGATTTGCCCGTCTTCAGCGCGAGGATGCCGATCAGCGCCTTGGTGAAAAGCCGATAAAATCCCTTAAGGCGCGTCAGCTTGTCGCAGGACTTCTTGTCTTCTGCATTTCCGTTGGATGCATCGTCGGCGCGCTCATCGTCCCTGCCAAGGCGGACGGAGGCGAGTCGGTTATCGACGAGTTTGACAAGCAGTGGATAATCACCGCCATCGGCGAGCTGATCACCACCGTTGAGGGCGCATACATAAACGATAGCTTGAGAGGAAAGGTCCTCACCGAGCTTAACTCCTTGCTCGATTTTGTCAAGTCGTCGGATTATCTCTCCGAGATGAAGACCAAGGCCATCTCCACGGTTCTCGGCATTAATGCCGCTCTCGTCGAGGCAAACTCCGCAGAGTCCTTGTCGGTCGTATTCCTTGAGAGCTCGGATGACGCCGTAAAGGAGCTTGCAAAGGCTCTTGGCGAGCTTGCGGGCTCGGGCTCCAAGAACGCTCTTGTCGCTCTTGGCGAGTCTGTTGCGGCTTCGGGCGCGGATGACCGTGACTTCACCGCTGATGAAATCGATTCCTATCTCGCCGCCTCGGGAGTTCACTCGGGCGACACTCTTTACCTTCTCTTTAAGGGGCTGACTGCGGCTATCAGAGAAGGCTCGGATATTGAGGACGAGTTTTCAAAGGCTGCAACCGCTCTTAACGCAGAGGTCATCGTACAGAACGTCAACAGATCCACGATGAGGATAGTTATTAACAAGCTTTGCAATCTCTTCGGCATCACCGAGGACGACCTTACCGCTGTCGACCCCGACACCGATATCGATCTTCGCGATCCCGAAACTCCGCCTCCGCCCGTACCGCCCGGAGGCGAAGAGCCCGATAAAAACATAGGCTCGGGAGGTCTTGGCACGGGTGACGTCATCTACGGCAGCAACGACCTTGTCTTTGATCCCGATACTAATACACACAGACCTCTTGGCGAGATTCTCGGCGATTATTTTGCCAAGGCAAATGAAAAGATAACCGACGGCAAGGCCTCGGAAGAGCTCTCCGACGCGGCAGAGGAGTATTTCGGCTCCCTCTTCGACGGCGCGCCCAAAAACGATTAATTTAAGTGAGGATATATAAATGGAAAATATGGAAAATGCAAAAAGCTTCAGCGCCAGAATTGCGAGTATTAAGGCAGAGCTCGCAAAGGACGTCGTCGGTAACGAGGAGGTTATCGAGAATATTATCATCGCCATTATCTCGGGCGGAAACGTGCTTCTTGAGGGCGTACCCGGCGTAGGTAAGACCAGACTTGTCCGTTCTCTCAGCCGTACCCTTGGCCTTCCTTTCTCGAGAATTCAGTTTACCCCCGACCTTATGCCCTCCGACGTTACGGGTACCAACATCATTCAGAAGGACAAGGACGGCAATATGCGTACCGTATTCCGCAGAGGCCCCATCTTTGCAAACCTCGTTCTTGCAGACGAGATCAACAGAGCTACTCCCAAGACTCAGTCCGCAATGCTTGAGGTAATGCAGGAGCACAAGGTTACCATCGGCAGAGCTACTCACGCGATCGCCGAGCCCTTCTTTGTAATGGCGACCGAGAACCCCATCGAGCAGGACGGTACCTATCCGCTTCCCGAGGCTCAGATGGACAGATTTATGTTCAAGCTTATTATGAAGTTCCCCGGCACCGAGGAGCTCAAGAATATAGTTACCATGACTCAGGCTACTATGCTTGAGACCGCAGAGACGGTTATGGACGGCGAGACCATACTCGGTATGCGTCAGCTCGCATCCGGTGTTCCCGTTATCGATGACGTGCTTGAGTATGCAGTAAATCTCGTTTCCGCGACTCACCCCGAGCTCGACGGCGCGTCCGCGACCGCATCCAAGTACATCAAGTACGGCGCGTCTCCCCGTGCCGCTCAGGCGCTTATTACCGCCGCTAAGGTGCGCGCTCTTATGCACGGCAACTACAACGTATCCTACGCGGATATCGACGCTCTCGCGGCGCCCGTTCTCCGTCACAGAGTAAAGGTCAACTACGCGGCTATCAACGATAAGCTCACCGTTGACGACGTGATCGAAATGCTTGTAAAGGAAACCAAAAAGCCCTAAATGAAAAAGTATGTAATCAACGAAGAGTTCCTCTCAAGGCTTGATATCCTCGAGACACTCCTCAAGAACAACGTCGCCGGAATGTTCGGCGGCAATAAACAGAGCAAATACGGCTCGTTTGGTTCTTCTTGCGAATTTGCTGATTACCGCGACTATATGCCCGGCGACGATATAACCAAGATCGACTGGAATTCCTACGCTCGCTTTGATAAGCTTTATCTCAAGCTTTTCCTTGACGAGAGACAGATGCACACGAGAATTTATATCGATGCCAGCCGTTCTATGGACTACGGCAGGGGAGAGAAGGCAGAGCAGGCTGTACGCCTTGCCGCCGCCCTTGCGTATATGTCGGTGAACGAGATGGACAGAGTATCCGTCTACGTTATCAAGGACAGGACGGTCACCGAGCTTATCCCTCCTACGGTGGGCAAGGAGTCCTTCTTCAACAGAGTAGGCAAATTTAACGAAATTGAGTTTGACGGCGACAGCTACATAAGCGAGGCTATTCTCCCCTCCGTTGTCGGAATGGGTGACGGTATGTCGGTCATAATCTCCGACTTCCTTACCGATAACGACTACGAGACCGCGATAGACCACCTCGTCAGCAAGAAGCGCGACGTGTTTTGTATACAGATATTATCCCGGGAGGAGCTTGCGCCTCAGCTTACGGGCAAGATGCATCTCTATGACTCGGAGAATTATGACAAAACCTATAAAAAGAACATCGACAGAGATATTCTCAAGGCGTACAGAGCGGCGCTCGGATACGCTACGGACAGGATCCGTGACTATTGCTTCTCTCGCGGCGCGAATTATATTCTCGCATCCGCAGAGGACGATATCGGTCGGATTATCTTCGGCAGGCTCGAGGAAGAGGGGGTAGTGAAATGACCTTTCTTTATCCCATAGGACTTCTCGGCCTCATCGGTATTCCGATCCTTATCATCGTATACCTCATCAAAAACAGATATACCGAGCAGACCGTCGCCTCCACGTTTCTCTGGCGTCTGAGCGAGAGATTCTTAAAGAGGAGAAATCCGCTCTCGAGGATAACAGGTATTATCAGCCTTATCCTTCAGCTCCTGCTCGTCGCGGCTCTCTCTCTTGCGGTCGCGCATCCCATTATCGTGCTCCCCGGCGCGGCTCACGAATATTGCTTTATTCTTGACGGCTCGGCGAGTATGAATATGCAGATGGACGGCAAGACCCGCTTTGACCTCGCAAAGGAGGAGATACTCAAGGTGGTCGACGAGGCTAAGGAGGGCAGCACCTATACCGTAGTTTACGTTGGCGGCACCACAGAGGTGCTTCTTGAGAAGGCGGACGATAAGTCCCGCGTATCCGACAAGCTTGCAACCCTTCAGTCTACCGACGGAGCTATCGATTATACCGATGCCATCGGCGTGGCTCAGGGCTACTTTGACGGTAACCCCTCCACACGCGTTTATCTTGTGACCGATACCGATTACAGCACGGTTGAAAACCTGACTCTTGTCAACGTTTCAAGAGGCGAGAATAACGTTTCGGTTGAGGACGTTATCTACTTTAGGTCGGGCAAGACAGGCCTTACCGTCAGCGGAAATATCATTTCCTACGGCGCGGACAGACTCGTTGACGTTGAAATCTACGTCGACGGCGCAGAGGAGCCCCTCAGCGCTACCAAGGTGCAGGCATTTAAGGACGTACCCACACCCTTTACCTTTACCGTAGAGGCGCCGGAGTTTTATTCTGTTACCGTAAAGGCTCCCATAGAGGATTCTTACGCGAAGGACAATTCCGTAACGGTCTATGACATTGAGAGCGAGAACTCCTATAATGCGCTCTTAGTCAGTGACGCTCCCTTCCTCATTGAGGCGGCAATCGATGCGGTCAGCACCGCGGATATCACCGTTATGACAACGGAAGCTTACAAAAAAGAGGAAGAACGTCTTTCCAAGCTTGATAAGACAGTCAACGGATATTCGCTCTACATCTTTGATTGTTATGATCCCGCAACCCTTCCGTCCGACGGCTCGGTCTGGTTTATAGGCCCCGGCGCGAGCGTTGAGGGCAGCGGCTTCAGCGTGCAGGGAGAGGTGACTCTCGAGACTGCGGATACCATTACGATCTCGAGCTCTACCGCGAGCATTGTGCGCAAGCTTACCGCGAATATGGTAGGCGACGATATCTACGTATCGAAATACGTAAAGTGCGGTCTTTACGCCGACTTTACCACTCTTTATTCCTACAAGGGTAATCCCGTGATATTCACGGGTGTTAACAGCTACGGCAACCGTGAGGTGGTCTTTGCATTCAACCTTCACGATTCCGATATAACCCTATCTCTCGATTACCTTGCGATGCTTGGAAATCTTCTTGATTATTCCTTCCCCGAGGTTATTGAGAAAACCGATTACTTCTGCGGTGACACCGCAGAGATCAACGTAATATCCGGATGCAACAGTATTCGTGTTGAAACTCCCGATGGGGAAGAGATATATACGGATACCACCGGAGCGGTCAGCGAGTTTGAGCTTACTAAGGTCGGAGAATACAAGATAACCGTTGATATCTCCGGCGCAGAGAGACCTGCATATTACGTTTATTCCTCCGTGCCGAAGGAGGAGCGCCAGACCGAGACCGTGGCTGAGTCTATCAGCATATACGGCGAGGCGGCAGAGGAGGGAAGCGACGGTAGGTATGATCCTATGACGCTTCTGTTTATCCTCGCGGCGTTACTATTTGCGGCAGAATGGATGGTGTATTGCTATGATAAATATCAGCTTCGATAATCCATTCTTACTCCTCTTGCTTATCCCGATGCTCGCGCTTGTCTTAGTGCCGTATTTCATAGCGATACGCAAGGAGAATAAATCCCGCGCGGCATCCGTTGCTCTTATCCTGCATATTGTTATCGTGCTTTTGTGCGTGCTTGCCGCGGCAGGTATGTCCAACGTGACCGTCATCACCGAGACCGAGCTGTACGTGGTTGCTGACGTCTCCTATTCGATGGACGGTAAGCTCGACCTCGTAGACGAGTATATCGCCAAGGTTGAGGACGAGCTGCCGAGAAACTCCGAGATGGGAGTTATAACCTTCGGCAATAATTACAGACTTCACACACCCCTAGGTGAGCGAATCACCTCGGTTAAGGATAATAACGTAAACGCCGGCGGCACAGACATCGTATCTGCGCTTCGCTATGCCGACTCTCTCTTTGGCGAGAGCTCGATCAAGCGTATTGTTCTTATCACCGACGGTATGTCCACCGACAGCGAGGCGGGCTCCGAGCTTGTCCGCATTGTCGAGGACCTGAAGGCAAACGACGTTTATATCGACGTTGTCTACGTTGATAACAATCTTTCAGAAGACGAAAAGGAGATCCAGCTTACCTCGGTTGATTTCAACCCCTCGGTTTACCGAGGACGCCAGACTACGGCTGATCTTCTCATAGAATCCTCTTATGACGGAAACGTGATCCTCAGCCTCACCAAAAACGGTGAGCCCTTCATAAACAGAACGGTCGAGCTTACCAAGGGCTTCAACGTTGTGAACCTTGAGCTCGATACCCTAGAGGAGGGCGAGAACGATTACTCCGTTTCCTTCGTCGCGACAGCCGACGGCTCCGACTACAACAACACTCTTTCCTTTACTCAGCGTGTTAACGGAAAGCTTAACGTCCTTCTTATCACATCGTCAGCAGATGACGAGCAGATCGTCAAGGAGCTTTACGGCGAGGATGCAGTTATCGACACCTACGTCAAGCCGAAGGATAATAAGCCCACGATGTCGAATCCGAATCCCAAGCCCGTTGCCTTCAACGTTCCGTTTGCGGTAGAGGATCTCTGCAAGTATGACGAGATCATTCTCTCAAACGTTGACGTCGAAAAAATAACCAACGCCGATACCTTCATCGAGTCGCTCGATACGGTGGTTTCCGAGTTCGGTAAGAGCCTTATCACGGTCGGCAACAACGGACTGCAGAACAACGAGAGCGAGCTTGCCGCCAAGATAGGCAATATGCTCCCCGCCAAGTTCGGCAACGACGACGCTGATCCCAAGCTTTATACACTTGTTATCGACAGCTCGCGCAGTATGGAGTTCAAGAACGCGGACTTCTTCGTAATGGCAAAGCTTTCCGCTACCTACCTGCTTGGACTGCTTAACGAGAACGATTATTTCTCCATCGTTACCTTCTCGGGTGAGGTCTATCACCTTGCTCAGCCTCAGATAGCCAGCAAGGAGAACGTTGAGAGCGCGCTGAAGGCGGTGGCAAATCTCGACGTTACTCAGGGAACTATGATCGGCGCGGCTCTGCGTGCCGCAGGCGAGCTTATGATCCCGATGAGCTTCAGCGAGAAGCAGATAATTCTCGTTTCGGACGGTATGTCCTTCGAGGGCGGCGAGACGCTCTCCGACGATCCCATTACCGAGACCGAGGTGCTTCGCGCCAACAACATAACAGTTTCTACCCTTAATACGGGTAACACCGACACTATGGGTGTCGATACTATGAGGTCTATCGCTGCCGCGGGCGGCGGCACCTACTACTTCTGCCAGCGCTCGAGCGATCTTGAGTCGCTTATACTCGGCGACGTGGCTGATGAGGTTACCGACACCGAGATCATCGGAGATATTCCGGTAATCGTCTCAAAGGAGAACGATCCCGTCCTTGAGGGCGTCGGAAAGCTCGGTAACGTCGGCGGCTACGTGTACGCCAAGACCAAGGCGAGCGCAGAGACCGTCCTCAGCGTTGAGTACGTAAAATCCGGCGGAGGCAAGGTCGAGGCGCCTCTGTACACCTATTGGTCATACGGTAACGGCAGGGTAGCGACTCTTACCACCAATCTTGGCGGAGACTGGGTAAGGAACTGGTCGGATGAGAGCGGAGCTCTCTTCCTTGGAAATATCCTTTCCACCAATACTCCCAAGACCAAGATCGATTATCCCTATACCGTCAGCGTCAGCTACGACGGCAGGTACTCGGGCGTTGAGATAATCCCCGCGGTGCTTAACCCCGATGCGACGATGAACGTTACTGTCGTATTCCCCGACGGAAGCGAGGTAACCGAGAAGCTCACCTTTGACTCCTACCGTTACTTCTACAGATTCCGTACCGATGCGACAGGCAAGTATCTTGTCAAGGTATCCTACGATTGGACCACCAAGTCCTATACCTCCGAGAGCGTGCATACGATCTCTTACTCACCCGAGTATGATGAATTCGTGACCTGCTCTCCCGCTCCCATCTATGCGTTTATGAGAAATCACGGAAACGTATTCACGGACGGAAATATCACTCTCGAGGTAGACGAGAGCAAGATCGCGACCTACGTTCTTTACTTTACAGTTCCGTTCCTTGCCATTGCGGCGGCTATATACGTTATAGACACCGTTTTAAGAAAGCTCAAGTGGGCGGACATAGTCAGCCTTTTCAAGAGAAGATCAAAGGAGGCGAAGAAATGAAAAACAGAATAATATCCCTCCTTTTGATTTTCATCCTTTTATTCTCATTCTCCGCGTGCGGCGTGTACAATCCACCCGATACGGACGAGGGGGAAAACGGGGGCGACACCACGCCTCCCGATGATAATCCGCCCGATAATGGCGGCGAGGAAGAGGAGGAGCCGTTTGTAGCAACCGTTATGCTGGGCGGTAAGCCCTATACTCCTCCCACCGTCTCAGACGATTCACTCGCTCTTAAGGTGAGATGGACCGACGGCAAGACCTACCATACGGTCAACGTTGACGAGGACGGTAAGGCGGAGTGCTACGGCCTCGACGGAGATTACGCCGTCACACTTATCAATCTGTCAGATGATTACACCTATAATCCCAACATCTACACCGCGTCGAATGACAGAAAGAGCGTTGTTATAGAGCTTCAGACTCTTACTAAAACCAGAGGAAGCGGCAACGGTCTTTACAGCGCGATAGGTATGAGCAAGCCGGGTGTGTACCGCGCCGAGATTGCCAAGGAGGGCAGGGTAGTATACTTCGAATTCTCCCCGTCCAAGGCAGGCACGTACGCCATAGAATCCTGGGTTGACGTCAGCGCGGGTATGTACGATCCCGTTGCAGACGTTTACTACGGCAGCTCACAGTTTAAGTATTATGCTTACCGGCTTGACGGCGGCGGAGCTTCCCTCGGATATACCACCAACTTCAAGCACGTCGTAGAGGTTGACGAGGCGTTTATCGGTAACTGCTACACCTTTGCGGTGTTTGTCAACGGTAAAGATGCGACCTATCCCGTCAACGTGGATTTTGCCATCACCTATGAGGGCGGATATACCTACGATTGGATAGTTTCGAATTTCGTATTCCCCGAGTTTATTCCCAATGACTCGACGTATTCCTCTTGGTATTCCGATTATTATTCCTACCTTGAGGCTGATAAGGCGAAATACGGCTCGTCGGACTACTCCGATGCGGCTGTGATCATCGACGGCAAGCGTGTTTTTGATCAGAACAACTATAAGCTCAATCCCGATGACGGCTACTATCACGTCTTTGACCTTGAGAGGTATGCCGCATACGGCGGTTGGGGACCTATACTCTACGCCGAGATCACCAATCCCACGATATTTATCGACTCCGCGTTCAATACGGTCGAGTATGCCGGAAATAAGGCGCTCACCGTCTCCTCGGGAACAGAGAACTATAAGCTCTTTATCGAGGGCTACGACGAGCTGATCATCTGGCACGGTGACGTCGGTCCGTACTTCTGCAGCGCAGACTGCGAGTGCTATGCTACCAACGGCGGCGCTTGTACTGTCGAGGATAACTGCAAGACCTGTGCCGAGAACGGCTGCCGCGTCCTTCCCGCTAAGTATAAGGGACAGCGCGGATACGCCGATATCGCCATAGCGGGCAGATGCCCCGTGACCGAGGAGCTCAAGGAATTCCTGCAGAAATATTCCGTCAACCAGAAGCTCTTCAGCGACGGTAACGGTTGGGCAGAGCAGTATGTTCCGAGATACGACGCGTACGAGGACTCGCAATGGCTCTTTGCCTGCGGATACTACAACTGAGGAAATATGCAAACAATTATTTGCATATAACCTTGTTTAGCGGCTAATAACCGCGCGATTTTCAATTCAGTATAAAACCAAAAAATATATAGGAGGATTAAAAAATGAAAAAGATTTCTCTCTTGGTTTTAGTATGTATGATCTTTTCGCTTTGCTTGACCGCTTGCGGTGACAAGAATGATGAGCCCGCTCATGAGCATTCTTACGGCACTGCATGGTCCTTCGATGCGACAAATCATTACAACGTATGCTCCTGCGGCTCTCAGTCCAACGTGGCTAAGCACGCAGACGACAACAACGATGGCGCTTGCGACGTATGCGCTATCATCCTTGACAACACTCACGTGTTTGACACCGAGTGGACTACCGATGCTACCAACCACTGGCACGCAGCTCTTTGCGGTCACGATGTAGTTGATGCAAAGGCAGCTCACACCGCCGATGATCTCGGCAACTGTACTGTTTGCGGCGTAAAGGTCTCCGCTCCCGTTATTGCAGACGTTGCTGCGGCAATCGAGCTTGCTCTTGCTCAGGACTATGCTGCAAAGGCGGGTACTGTCTTCTATCATCATATGCAGTATGACTACGAATACGAGTATTACTATCCCGTAGATAGCTTCTCCTACTTCGATAAGTCTGAGGGCTATCTCCACGTCCTCAACCTTGCAGAGGCTACCGAGACCTGGTACTACGCTGTAGGTGATTCTGTATGGTCTGTAGTCAACGATTCCGGAGTAGTAGCAGCTAACCCCGATGAATATAGCGTAGATAATCTTACAGGTTACTACTTCGACGGCGCAATCCTTGGCTATTCCGATGCTGCTCAGGCATACGGCGTGGCAAACCTTATTGATGCGCTTTATTTCCTTGGTGAGGAATCTCTCATCGCTTTGGAGTCTGAGGTGACTATCGTTGATGGCGAGACTGTTTACACCTTCTCCTTCGGCACTCCTTACTACGCAGGTGTTTATGTTGTAGAGGTAGCATTTACTCTCGATCAGCATAGCTATTACATCGATAAGGCATATGTAGGCGTTGCAACCGTTGAGGAGGGCAATGGCGTTACCACTGAATACGAAACAGATGAAAACGGTGATTACGTATATGACGACAACTACGAACTCATTGTTAAGAGCATTACTCTTGATGAGAATGTAGAGCTTGATTTCTCTAGCTATTATGAGTTGACTCAGGGTGAGGAGAATAAGGCTCCCGCATCTCCCGAGAACGATCTTGTTTCCTCCTTCGAGGTTAAGGATTCCGAGGGAAATGTTGTAGGCGAAACTATAAACGTTTCTTTGGGCACTCCCTTTGTTATTAATGTTCTTCCTAACGGTGGAAACGTTAATCTTGATCCCATAAAGGCTACGGTTACCGATGTCGATGGAAATGAAACCTGGAGCGTATTTACCGATGTTGATGAAAACGGCCTTGTTTCTATCAATGCATACGTAGAGGGTACGTATATCCTTACCGTAGCTACTGCTAAGTGTAGCGTTGTATTCACCTTGGTTGTAACTGCTCCCGCGGTTGAAACTATAGAAGTAGGTGTATATGATGATTCCGTTTGGGAATACGTAGCACAGACAGAAGTATCTGTTTACGTAAATGGAACCGTTGACTTCAAGGCTCTTGTAAATGACGGCGCAAATGAGGGCTACACCTATTCCATTGCAGGCGCAGAGGGAACCTACAGTGTTTCCGAAGAGTGGGGATGCCATATTGCAACCTTCACCGCTGCAGGCACTTATACAATTACCATCGCTTCTGCCGAGGATGAAACCAAGACAGCATCTCTTACCGTAACCGTATCAGAGAAGAACATTGATTACTCTTCCATTCTTACCGGTACCTACGTAACTGTTGATAGCATGGTTCAGATCACCGTAGTATTCAATCCTACAGATGCAACATCCGGTACAGCTACCGCTTCTGCAAACCATCCTATGCAGGGCGAGATCTCCACAACCTTCAATTACACAGTTGAAGGAAATACCTTTACCGCGACTGCTGTAGAGGGAGGATCTACCTTCTTCCAGAACATTTATGTGGATACCGACGAAAATGTTTGCGTAGTTGCAGATTTCTGGGATTATGTTCTTGCACCTTACACCGAGTCCGGTGACGGAGACGCTGTAGAGGTTACAGGTTCTGATTCCTACATGGGTCTTGTTCCCACTCTTAATAACGAGACCACTACCTATGTTACCACCGTAACAGCTTACGCTACTATCTACTTCCAGCTTCAGTACGACGGCAATACCGCATATCAGGTTACCATCACTCATAACGGCGGAGATGATGTTATTTGTTATTCGGGCTCGCCTATGATGCCTACCATAGTTCCCAGTGGCGGATATATCACTCTTGATGATATTAACTACAACCCTCTCATCATATTCGAGAGCGTGAATGAAACCGAAGATGTAGAGGTTACCTTTACTCTTACTTTCACCGCAATCTAATTTCGCAATAACCAACCCGCGCACCACTCCATTTTGGGGTGGTGCGCTTTTTGTTTTCCTTGCGGAAAGTTATAGAAACTGCACAACAAAAACGAGAAAATATTCATTTAAAACGCAATTTTATTCACAAAACGTAGAAAATATACATATTTTGGTTTTAGGCTTGAAATCAGACTTATTTTATAGTATAATATAATAGCCGTGGTATTTTCTGCGGCCGCGAAAAATGTTAAAAAAGCTATGAAATATATCGAGGAGGACTTTCGAAATGAAAAGAAAGATCTTTACGCTCCTTTGTCTTATTGCGATCGCCGCTCTTGCGCTCGCATCCTGCGAATTCCTGCCGCCCGTCGATGGACCGGAGCAGGGAGGAGGCGAGACCTGCGAGCATACCAAGAGCGATACCTGGTCTGCGAGCTCGACTCAGCATTGGCGCGCCGCTACGTGTGAGCATACCGACCTTAAGTTCAACGTTGCGACACACGTGGACACGGACGAGGACGGAGTATGCGACGTCTGCGATTACGCTCTCGGCCATACACACAACTACTCAACCGCCTGGTCCTCGGACTCCACTCATCACTGGAAGTCTGCTATCTGCACTCACAAGGATGAGAAGACCGAGCTCGGCGCCCATACAGACGAAAACTTTGACGGCGCCTGCGACGCCTGCGCGCATCACGTCCACGTAGAGGGCATCTTCGGCTACTGTACGGTATGCGGCGAGCAGCTCTCGGATACCAATGCTGAGAATCTTGATGAGATCATACCCCTCATCGTTGCGAGCGCGGACAAGATATCGGGCGGCTCTATTAATTATAATTATTATAGCACCTCGCCTTCTCTTGACGGATACGTCAGGACGGATAAGAGCGTGATATACCTGCTCGGCAAGGGATATGCATATTATCGCACCGAGACCGAATCCTACAACGTGGGCACCGCCTCCTCGGATATCACGGAGAAGTGGTTTGAGCTCATCGACTCCGAGACAGCCTTTGGTATTTATAATGAATACTACAACGGTATGAGCACGGGCTATATGCTTGACCCCTCTGCCACTCCCAATAACCTGATCGGATACTATTATTCGGTTTCCACCCTTACCGACGCATACGGAGCAGAGAAGACTCTTGAGGCTCTTTACAACCTCTCCTACAGCTCAGGCGCATCCAACTACGCTTACAGCTATGAAGACGGCGTTTACTCCTTCTCGTACGGTTATCTTTACGTCAACACCGAGACGGGCGCAGGAGAGGAAAATCACGTGGATTACTACGAGGTTTCCGTTTCCTTCAGCGTCTCCGAGGCGGGAGCTCTCACCGATCTTACCGTAGTCTGCGATTGCTATTCCAATTCGCTTGAGGATGAGGCGGACAACGACTTCGTCTACAATCAGCCCACCAACTCGATCACTATGAAGGATACCGCTGTCCCCGACACCTACACCTTCGTAGTATCTCAGATCGAGGGCGAGAGGACCTACGTCAGCGAGAAAAAGAAGTCCGACTTCGTTCCCGAGAGCTTTGATTTCTACACCGACCAGGGCTGCACGACGGAGCTTGGCTCCACCGTCACGGTGACCGAGGCGACTACTCTTAAGATCTATCTTGGCAACTTCTCTCCCGCGGGTACAAGCGCGGATTACATACTCGATACCTTCTCCTACACGTCCGATCTTTACACCTGGATATTTGGCGGTACGATCAGCATTTACTGCCGTACCGTGGGAAGTTATCCCGTAGAAATTGAGCTTGGCGACAAGAAGATTTCCTTTACGGTAAACGTTACCGAGGCCTCCTCCGGAGGTGTTACCGAGCCTCCCGCTCCCGAGAACGGTATCCGTGTTGAGGTCACCGATGAGCTCAAATACACCTGGGACACCGAGGTCAGCTTCACCGCGCCCGCATCGGGTGATTACACCTTCACTGTTCCCGCAGGGCTTGGCGCCTTCAGTGCCGCTGATAAGGAGCTCTACGGTAGCGCTATGATCGATCCCCTCGATCCCGATGGCTCGCTTGGCGGCAGCTTCACAGTCTCTCTGCTTGCGGGCGAGACCTACGTCTTCTACACGACCTCTGCCGATCCCGTTATAACCTACGTTACCTACGCGGTATCCGCTTATACAGGCGAATACTCGGGCGCCCTCAGCCCCGAGGCTCCCACCAAGCAGTCCGTCACCGTCGGAGACCACACTCTTACCGTAACCGATAAGGATATTGAAAAAGAGGTTGTTCAGCTCGAGCTTGAGGTCACCGAGGCGGGCACCTACACCTTCCTCAGCGACAGCTTCTTCGCAAACATCTACGATTCAAAGGGCGATCTGATCTCCAGAAACGTCTCCTACCTCGATATCGGCACCTACACCTTCTCCGTATACGTCGGAGCGCTTGAGTCGGCGGGTGAATATTTATTCAGCCTGACCTATACCGCTCCCGGTGAAGAAAACGGCAATACCGGCTCGGGCTCAGGCTCGTCGGGAAGTGCAGGCAGCCTTGAGAATCCCATCGTTATCGACAGCATCCCCGCAGACCTCACACTCTCGGGCGGAGCGGATAATTACTATTCCTTCACCGCTACCGAGGATTGCGTACTGATCATCACCGGCGGCACCGCATCCGCTCTCGATTACGAGATGGAAACCGCCTACGACTCTGATTTCAATCCCCTCTATTTCACAGTTTATGGCGTAAGCGCGGGTGACGTTGTCATCCTTAATATTATGAATACGGGCGAGGCTGAGATCACAGTTAACGTAAGAGCAGGCGCACCCGTTATTTCGGGCAGCATCGATAAGCCTCTTGAGCTTGGCGTCTACGGCGGCAACTACGTATCCTATCCCATCGCAACTGCTGACGGACTTGTATGGCTCCTCCTTGACTCCTGGATGGATGAGGAGCTCACACTCACCTTCAACGTCAGCGTTGATCTGAAGTACGGCTCGGATCTCACCGCCCTCACATCTGCAGAAGGCGTTACCGAGCTCAAGCTTACCGTGGCAAACGGAGTGAAGTACTATTTCGCGCTTGCTACCGCGGACGGCTCCGAGGCTGACGTTGAGATCTCCGTCACTATCGGCGCAGGCTCGGGCACAACTCCCGATCCCGATCCGGACCCTGATCCCGATCCCGATCCCAATCCCAACCCCGGCGCAACCGGACTTGAGGGCAAGTTTATCGCGACCAGCATCTTCAACTCCAACGTCCGTGTCCTCGTTGATTCCACTACGATCAATATTGTTGACCCCGAGGGCAGAGTAATAACCTTTACCTACACCTACGTTGACGGCGTATTCGAGGTGTATTACAACGGCAATAAGCTTCCCAACTCAGGCGATCCCGAGTTTACCATAACCGGCGGCACTCTCACCGCGATCAGAAATAACGGTACGGATTATACACTTACTCCCACCGATGAGGAGATAGTCATAAACAAGCCGAGCGACGCAGAGCTTGGAACAGACTCCAATCCCTTCGTTCTCGAGGAGGGAACAGAGTCCGTAACGATCACCTCTGACGCTGCCACTAAGATCTACTACAAGTTCACCGCGACCGAGTCCGGTACTGTGACCTTTACCTGGCCCACCGCCGACTCCTGGGTAGATATTTACGAGCTTGATGAGAATGGCAACAACACCGCCAACTCCTCAAGCGCATACCTTACCTCCTCCTTCTCGTTTGAGGTCGAGGCGGGTAAAACCTACAGAGTAGGTCTTTGCACCTGGAACACAAAGGGCGAGGTTACGATTACCGTTTCCTTCACCTGAACCTCGCATAACCGAAAAGGATAAGCTGAAAGAGCAGAGCTCCGAGTGGGCTCTGTTCTTTTTTGCTACTTGAATATGTAAACAAAAAGCTACAAAATGCAGATTTAAACACTTTTTCAACCTTTATACCTCTGAAAAACCGCAGAATATTGACGCTTTATCTTCGTATGAAAGCTGCAGCTTTTTATCGGGTTTTGCATTTTTCATAAAATTTCATTTCTTCCTATTAATAATTCGCGCGTGGGTAAAAATGCACAAAAAAACGTTCACAGAATGGACATTATTAATGAAAATTAAATTAATGGAAAAAACATCTAGACCTTTTTAAATCTTTGTGTTATAATAATTGCGGTAACCTTTATAGGGGAAAATTACCTAACAAAATTTAAAAGGAGAAAACGAAAATGAAAAAGGTTTCTTTATTGATCCTTGTATCAATGATCCTTTTGCTCGCATTCACGTCCTGTGATATGCTTCCCGAGTCCGTAGCCGGTCCTCTTAACGGCGTTAAGGACACCGTTGTTGGTGCTTTTAACGACGCTAAGGAAACCGTACTTGGCTGGCTTGGCATTGAGCAGCCCGTAGAGCACGAGCACGTATGGACAGACGCAACCTGCGAGTCTCCCAAGACTTGTGAGTGCGGTGAGACCGACGGCGAGGCACTCGGCCATACTTGGACCGACGCTACCTGCCAGGCTCCCAAGACCTGTTCCGTATGTAGCAAAACTGAAGGCAATCCGCTTAAGCATGAGTGGGAAGCAGCTAGCTGCGAAACTCCCGCTACCTGTAAGCTTTGCGGCGAGACCAGCGGTGAGGCACTTGGCCACACCTGGATCGAGGCAACTTGCACCAATGCTAAGTATTGCGTAGAGTGTAATAAAACAGAGGGAACCGCTTCCGGTCACGACTGGATGGAGGCAACCTGTGTTCTTCCTAAGACCTGTAAGGTCTGTGCAGCTACCGAGGGCGTAGAAAAGGGCCATACTTGGGATGCAGCTGACTGCGAGAATCCCGAGACTTGTCTCAACTGTGGCGCAACCGAGGGCGAGTGCATCGGCCACAACTGGCAGGATGCTACTTGTGTACTTCCCAAGATCTGTCTCAACTGCGGTTCTATCGACGGTGAGGCTCTTGGTCACAACTATGCAGACGCTACCTGTGAGGTTCCCTCTAAGTGTTCCGGCTGTGGACATACCAAGGGCGATCCTCTCGGCCACGATTGGTCCGAGGCTACTTGTGTAACTCCCAGTGTATGTAACACCTGTGAGAAGGTAAGCGAAGTTGACGCTACCGGCCACGACTATGCTGACGCTACTTGTGAGCTTCCCAAGACCTGTAAGCTTTGTCAGGCTACCGAGGGTGAGGCTCTTGGCCACATCGGCGGCACTGCAACCTGTAACACTCTTGCAGTATGTGAGAGATGTACAAATGCTTACGGCGAGTACGATCCTCACAACATCGTTGTTGATGGCGCAACCTTCACTTGTTCCAAGTGTGAAGTTTCCTTCACAGTATCCTCTGAGGGCGTTTACTTCAACGGCAACGACCTCACCGGCACTACCATTGGTAGCTACACCGGCACCTCTATTGGTAACTACACCGGTGGAGCCTCTAAGTACAATAACGGTGCAAATAAGGTTGTATCCGAGGACGGCGTATGGAAGGCAATTACCGACATTGATGCTACTGTAAACAGCGATGCTCAGGTACAGGTTTGGCTTCCTCAGACCAAGACCGGTTTCAAGGAAATGAACGCCGGCAATAAGAGTATCGGCGCTATGTCCTTCAAGCTTAAGCTTGACCTTACCTACGAAAAGGACGTATTCTCTCTTCTTCTTCACAACACTAACGGTTGGAACCCCGAGAACGGTATCAGAACCAATGTTCTTGATATTCAGCCTATCGTTACCGAAGGCGTTGTTACCGGTTATAAGGCTAACGTTTGGGTAGACAACTCTCGTACCACCGTTCAGCTTCCCGTTACTCTCGTTGAGGGCGGTTCCGCTACCGAGTGGTTCGAGGTTCAGCTCTTCTTCGTTATGGATAGCGAGAAGGACGTAGTTACTACTTACTACTACATCGACGGCACCTTCCTTGCATCCGGCTCTTACGAAAACACCGTAGACGGTGATGCTCTTTCCTGCGTATACATTAACCTTAACGCTTGGAAGACAGGTTCCGGCTACTACATGGACGATGTTCTCTTCGGCCATACCAAGAATTCTCACTACGTATTCGATCATCAGTCTCACGTAGTTACTCCCGCAACCTGTACCGAGCCCGAGACCTGCTCTTGCGGTCTTACTAAGGGCGAGGCTCTTGGCCACGACTATGCAGACGCTACTTGCGTTCTTCCTAAGATCTGTAAGACCTGTGGCGGTACCGAAGGTAAGCCTCTTGGTCACAACCTTGTTATCTCCTCCGACGAGGAAAAGCTCAGCTACACCTGCTCCGCTTGTAACGTATCCTTCGTAGTTGACGAGTACAAGTACTTCAACGGCGCGGCAGCAAATGATTTCGTACTTTCCAAGAACGGCGCGTTTAACCTTACTGTTAACGAGGCTGGTCAGTATGCAGCAATGTTCACTCCCACAACCGCAGCTCCCGGCAGCACTATAGTTGCAGGCGACAAGGTTACTACCGAGGAGAAGGATGATGCAGGCAACAAGACCGGTTGGTTCGAGTACTCCGACTCCGGTAAGGCAGGCGGACAGCATATGTTCTGGATTCCTTCCAACGGCGCAGGCAAGGGCCTTTCTGGCTTTGATTGTACCGTAAACGCTACAGGCGTTATCGCATTCAAGATGAAGACCAACGTTGACACCGCGTTCACCGTTTCCGGCTCTAAGGAAAGAGGTCTTCCTAATCCTCCCTCCGGAACTACACCTGATCCTGAGATCCACTGGACCGGTTGGGGTGCAGCAGAAGTTAAGCTCCTCAACGTAGGCGCTTACTCCGAGGACGGCATCGTTCTCAAGGGCGGCATTGGTGCAGGCACAGAGCTTGTTACCATCCCCGCTAAGGACGGCTGGTCTGAGATGTTCGATGTTAAGATCTTCATCCAGCTCAAGGATGACAACACCATCACTGCTCACTACTATATCAACGCTGAGTACGTAGGCACATTCTCCGCAGATATGCCTGTAGACTCTCTTGATATCAGAGTTCTCTACATCAACGGTTGGACCTATACCGCTAACACCGGCGTTATCATTGATGATGTCGTTATCGGTTGCACCGACGAGCCTATGCACTTCTACTTCGACGGTCAGAATCACGTTGTTTCCGAAGCAACCTGTACTGAGCCTAAGCAGTGCTCATGCGGTTACATTCTCGGTCCCGCTCTTGGTCACACCAGCAGCAAGGCAACCTGTACTGAGGATGCTAAGTGCTCTGTTTGTGGCGAAGTAGCAGAGGAGGCTCTCGGTCACAGCCTTGCAGTTTCCGGCTACGATGCAACTGCTAAGACTATGACTTACGCTTGTGCTAACAACTGTGGCGCATCCTACGCTCTTACCGGTTACTACATGGACGGTACCAACACCGACAACCTCGTAGTAGTTAATAATAACAACGGTCAGTATGCTCTTAAGATCAACGAGGCTGGTCAGTATGAGATGCTTTATCCTCATGAGACCTCTACCAATACTCTTGAGCTTGCTAAGACTCCTCAGCAGCAGATTTGGGTACCTCTTATGGGTAGCCCCACAGAAATGGACGACTTCTCTTGCGCTAATAACGCAATCGGCTTCCTTTCCTTTAAGGTAAGCGGATATAATGACCTTCAAAACGTTCAGTTCAAGCTTAATGCTGATAGAAATACCGGTAATTGGGGATATACTGATGCAGAAGGAAATAAGCATGACGGTTGGACGGTTAACTCCTTCGCAGCATTCGATATTACTCCCGTTAAGACTGCTGATCAGACTACCGTAGATCTTGTTGGCTATGGCAGCAAGGTTCTCAAGACCATCGAGGTAGGCGAAGATAAGTGGACTCCTTGGCTTGACGTTATTATCGGCATCCAGCTTAAGGACGACAACACCATGGCTCTTACCTATATCATCAACGGTGAGCTCCTTGACACTATCGAGGCAGCAATGCCCATTTACACTGGCAAAATTACTTCCGTTTACATCAACGGTAGAACCTCTATTCAGAACTCCGGCTTTAAGTTCGACGATCTCGTATTCGCATACACCAAGGCTGACTCTCACTACAAGGTAGACGGTGTAACTCACGTTGCAGCTTCCGAGGCTACCTGTACCGAGCCCTCCAAGTGCTCTTGCGGTTATGTTCTTGCTCCCGCTAAGGGTCACACCGCTGGTGATCCCACCTGTACCGAGGATGCTAAGTGCTCCGTTTGTGGCGAAGTAGCTAAGAAGGCTACCGGTCACAACCTTGGCGGTTCCGCTTGGGACGCAGAGAAGAACACCTTTGTTTACTCCTGCTCCAATACCGGATGCACCGAGACCTACAACCTTACCGGTTACTATGCAGACGGTACCGATAAGAACAACCTCGAGGTTGTTAACAACGGTGTTAACTATGTTCTTACCATTAACGACCAGGGACAGTATGAAATGCTTAGTCCTGATGAAGATGGAGCAGCAAAGGGTCAGCAGCAGATCTGGGTTCCTCTTAAGGGTACCCCCGCTCTCCTTGATGGCTTCTCCTGCGCTAATAACTCAGTAGGCTTCCTTTCCTTCAAGGTTAATGCGAAAAACGTGAATAATAATGGCCTTCAGTTCAAGCTTAATGCTGAAAGAGAAACCGGTAAATGGGGATATACTGATGCAGAAGGAACTAAGCATGACGGTTGGGCGGTTAACTCCTTCGCAGTTCTCGACATTGAGAAAATAAGCTCCGAGAATCAGACTACCGCTAAGGTTACCGGATACAAGGGCGCTACTGTTGCGGTTGTAGACCTTGATGCAGACCAGTGGACTGGTTGGCTCGACATCGCTATCAAGATTGAGCTTCACAGTGACAATACCATGACTCTTACCTATTATTATAATGGCGTAGCAGTTGCAACTGTAACCGATACTATGCCTATCTACACCTACAGAATTAATTCTGTTTACATTACCGGTAAGACCAATGTTAAGGACACTGGCTTCAAGTTCGATGATCTTGCATTCGGTTACGTAGCTCCCGTAGCAACTCCCGCTGAGTAATAACAGCTAATTTAAAAATCACCCAATCCCGAAAGGGGTAGGGAAGAGCCCGTGCATTCCGCACGGGCTCTGTTTTTTATGCCTTTTGCTAACCGACAGTTAGCAAAAGCGAGTGAGTAAAGCACGATAAAAACCGTAGGGCGGGGGCTTGCTCCCGCCGTGAAACGTGGAATGAAAAATGAAAAATTAAGAGCAGGGCGGGAAAGAGTGTCATCCTGAGCGGAGTCGAAGTTTTGCTCCGGTGAGGAGCAAAACCGAGGAGCGTAGCGACGAAGGGATCTAGTACAAATCTGATGACAGCTTCCTTAGCCAATGCCAACCTAAATTGAACACGCCTAAAGCCACATAAATCCACGCCTTTTTCAAAATTCTCGCTCGTAAAGTGCTACTTGACTTCGTTCGCATTTCAAAAAATGCATTGAATTTCTGTCGGCTTTAG
>JAFTKM010000002.1 GCA_017453245.1 Clostridia bacterium | reverse complement strand
TTCTATCGCCGTTTCCTCGCTCGATGTATTCATATACATCTCTCGCTCGTCAGCCGACGATTTCCATCCTAAATTAATCTAGCCCCGAAAGGCGCTTCGCACTAAGAATTCAGTCGTTTTTACCTAAAAATCATATTTATGTCCTTGATTTGACTGAATTCTTAATGACTCAGCCCCTTTAGTTATGTGATGAAACGTCCTTTAGCGTGACAAGAGGATAGGATACAAGTGACGGGGATGAAAGATTCTCATTAAAAAGACTTGCCGAGCAAAGGGAGGTCGAGCCATAGGTTTTGTAGTAATAGGTCAGACTATTAAGATTTACAGCCGAGGAATATGCCGTGATCTCGTAGTCCTCACCGAGCTTCAGCGAGCCGTGTGGCATTGCTACCGTGGAGAGTAGATGGAATATATCGGTTACGTCACCGTTTGGCATATGATGGAGCTTGTGAAATGCCGCTCTTACAAATCGCGACTCGCTTGACAGGTCACCGGGCAGACCGAGCGCTCCCATTCCGCGGCTGTATTCGTCAAAGTCTACGACCTCGGGGAATCTGTTGATTATAGGCTCATTCGTCAATGCGGCGTAGTTGTTGAGGTTATGCATCTGGTATGGAAATGAAGGGTTATTGGAGAGAATCCCAACCTTGTTTTCATATATATTGAGCCCATTTTCGTCGGGCTCAACTGTGATTGCGCGCTCCTTGTCGGCAAGGATAAAGTGAAGCTCGGCTGAGGGGAGCTCTCTGCTGAAGGGGATGTCGACGAGGTTGATTTTTGCAAGCTTGCTTTCGGCTTCGCAGACGCTTTTACAAGAGGATAGAATATACGGTATGAGCTCATACGGGGCAAGGTTTGTAAAGTTGGATTTCGGCGCGTGATATTTCGCATTTCCGACGTAGTTAAGTCCCGCCATATAAAGACCGTGCTCGTTTGCCGCATCGTAGTAAAGAGGATATCCGCGGCTTACCGTGCCTATTCCGATAAGAGCAAAATGATCGTCAAGATTATCTGCCCGACGGTGAGGGAGAGTATATTTTCTCGGCGTGATTATTACCGCTTCGCCATAGCTTTTTTCAATATCCAGGTTTCGACCTGCGTATTTGTTAAAGTGAATTGCTGTGCACATAAAAACTCCTTTTTCTATATTGTTTTCACAATAAACGGATAATATGCAAAAAAAGCAGACTGTATATCCTATCGGACATCAGCCTGCTTCTTGTTATTAATTGCTAATAAAGCTTTACATTATTCTACGATATCGTAGATAAGAGGAACATCTTCGGGTTTATCATCACCGATAAATGTTGCGTCACTAAGTCTCTTTGCCGCAACATCAAGACGTCCTTTATCGCTTGTGTAGAGCACTGCGATAACGTCGCCCTTTTCTACCTTGTCGCCCGTCTTTTTGACAAGCTTAATGCCCGCCGCGAAGTCGATTTTGTCCTCCTTGGTATTTCTGCCCGCGCCAAGAAGGAGACTTGCCGTGCCGTAGCCCTCGGTATCAACACCGGTTATGTAGCCGCTTGCACCCGCCTTGACCTCAAGCGAATAGGGCGCGGTAGGGAAGAGCTCGGGGTGGAGTATCCACTCCTTATTGCCCCCCTGCGCCTCAACCATATTTGCAAAGGTCATAAGAGCCTCACCGTTTTCAATAACGCGTCTTACGTTTCTCTCGCATTCCTCATAGCTGCCTCTGTCCGAGATAACGAGCATATGAGCTGCAAGAGCAACCGAGAGCTCTGTGAGGTCCTCGGGACCATTGCCCTTGAGTGTTTCGATTGCCTCGACAACCTCAAGCGAGTTTCCGATTGCGTGACCGAGAGGTCGGTCCATATCCGTGATCAGTGCGCGCATTCTCTTGCCTGCCGCCTTACCGATGGCTACCATCCACTCGGCAAGCTCGCGGCTTTGCTCCTTTGTTTTCATAAACGAACCGGAGCCGGTCTTTACGTCAAGTACTACACAGTCGTCGTCCGCCGCCAGCTTCTTACTCATAATGCTTGAAACTATAAGGGGCAGACTGTCAACGGTTGCCGTTACGTCGCGCAGAGCGTAGAGCAGCTTATCCGCAGGCGCGAGAGTTGCATTCTGACCTACTATCGCGATACCAACGCGGTTTACTATTTCTTCAAACTCCTCTGTGGGGAGGTCGGTCTTGAAGCCGGGGATAGCCTCGAGCTTGTCAACGGTGCCGCCTGTGTGACCGAGACCGCGTCCGCTCATTTTTGCTACTTTCACGCCGAGAGTCGCAACGATGGGTGTTACAACGAGGCTCGTCTTGTCACCGACACCGCCCGTAGAGTGCTTATCTACTCTCAGACCGTTAATATTGTTGAACTTCAGCTTTTCACCCGAGTCGCGGATAGCGAAGGTGAGGGCTGTCGTCTCCTCAACGTTCATACCCCTGAAGTATATTGCCATACAGAGCGCTGAGGCCTGATAGTCGGGAATCTCTCCCTTTACGTAGCCGTCAACGAACCACTGTATTTCCTTTTCCGAGAGTGCGAGACCGTCTCGCTTCTTTCGGATAATGTCAAACATACGCATAAGCGCTTTCTCCTGAAAAAATACTGCTATTGCCAAAAAACTTACGAAATAAGCCGGTTTTGACAATCATAATCTTTGTTTTTTACTATTTTGCGAGATCACTCTTGCCGAAGGAATAGGGGAGGATATTGGAAAGAGTCGTTACCGTGATCTTCTCCGGAGTTCCGAGTATGATCCTGAGATCTCCGTCGCAGAACTCGGAGAGCACCTGACGGCATACACCGCAGGGGGCGCAAAGCTCCGAGAGATTATCACCGAGGCCCCCGACAATGGCAATTGCCGTGAATTCTCTTTCTCCCTTGCTCACCGCCTTGAAGATTGCAGTCCTCTCGGCGCAGTTGGTGGGGGTGTACGCGGCGTTTTCGACGTTGCATCCGGTATAGATCTTACCGCTCTTGCCGACGAGCGCCGCGCCAACCTTGTGATTTGAATAGGGGGCGTAGGCAAAGGCTCTTGCCTCTATTGCTTTAAGTAACAGTTCTTTATCTGTCATTTTGCCACCTCGTGAAGGAAGCCGTTGCCGTAAACCTTGTCTGTCGGCTCACCGAACCATTCAAGCACGGTTGCGCCTATGTCGGCAAAGGTCTCTCTCGTTCCGAGATTTACTCCCGCCTTGATACCTTTTCCGTAAATGACCATAGGAGTGTATTCTCTAGAGTGGTCGGTCGAGGGGGTGGAGGGGTCGCAGCCGTGGTCCGCGGTGATGATGAGTATATCCTCATCGCGAAGGAGGGGAAGCATCTCTCCGAGCCTTTCGTCAAAGGCGGTCATAGCCTTTGCGTAGCCCTCAAGATTATTTCTGTGTCCGTATACCATATCGAAGTCTACGAGGTTGATGAAGCAAAGACCGTTGAAATCGCGCTTCATTATTTCAATAGACTTATTGCATCCGTCGTCATTGCTTACGGTGGGATGACTCTCGGTATAGCCTACTCCCGCAAAGATGTCATAGATCTTACCAACCGATATAGAGTCGTATCCTGCGCTCTTAAGCTGCTCGGGTACTGTGAGAGCAGGGGGGATGAGTGAGAAGTCGTGTCTTCCCGACGTTCTTCTGAAGGGGTGCTCGCCATCGAAGGGGCGCGCTATTACTCTGCCGACTCCGTGCTCACCCTGGAGAATTTCTCTGGCGATCTCGCAGTAGCGGTAGAGCTCCTCACGGCTTACGATGGATTCGTGCGCCGCTATCTGGAATACGCTGTCCGCCGAGGTGTAAACTATAAGCTTACCTGTTTTTAAGTGCTCCTCTCCATAGTCACGGAGCACGTCCGTGCCGGAGTAGGGAAGATTACAAAGCGTGCCTCTGCCCGTTCTCTTTTCGAACTCCTCCATTACCTCCTTTGGGAAGCCCTTGGGGTAGGTAGGCAGGGGGCGTGGTGAATAAATGCCGGCTATTTCCCAGTGTCCGATGGTGGTATCCTTGCCCTTTGACGCCTCGTGCATACGGGCAAAGGAGCCGAGCGGAGATTTAACTCCGCCACCGACGGTATCTATGTTGAAGAAGCCGAGCTTTTCAAGATTGGGACAGGAGAAATCGGGATGGCGGCGTATCGCGCCGACCGTGTTGCTGCCCTCGTCGCCCCAAAGATGGGCGTCGGGCATTTCACCGATTCCAACGCTGTCAAGAACAATTAAAAATACTCTTTTTGCCATAAATAACTCCTGTGTTTTTTTTGGGTGGGCAGGGAACTCGCTACGCTCTAAATGACACGTAAGATGCAGTCTCATGAGCCTGCGCTCCATCTTTTGCGAGCGGCATATCCGATTGACGATTTTTCGCCTATGTGCCTACCCGTGTATGCTTTTATCGCACTTTTATGCGAGTTCAAGCGCGATTTCCATCATCTGAGTGAAGGAATTCTGTCTTTCCTCTGCGGTAGTGTTTTCCTCGGGATAAATGAAGGAGTCGCTGACGGTGCAGATGCACAGCGCCTTCTTGCCTGCTCTTGCCGCGTTGCAGTAGAGAGCCGCAGACTCCATCTCAACTCCGAGAACGCCCATCTTGGACCAGGTCATACCC
Source organism: Clostridia bacterium (assembly GCA_017453245.1). Taxonomy (GTDB): domain Bacteria; phylum Bacillota; class Clostridia; order Oscillospirales; family CAG-272; genus UBA1740. Next base: position 50,518 of record JAFTKM010000002.1, on the reverse strand, counting down.
GAGTTTGCGTCGTCGTAGAACATATCGGAGGAAAGAATGTTTCCTACCTTATAGTTAACGCCCTTCTTCTCACATTCCTCTGCCGCGCGACGCACAAGGTCGAAGTCAGCAATAGGGGAGAAGGTGCCGGGGAGATTGTACTGAGAAGCGTAGTTACCGTTGGTGCAAGCGCCCATAGCCACAACTATGTCACGGGCGTGGAGGTCGGGGTGGAAGGAGCCGCAGGAGCCTACGCGGATGATTGCCTCAACGCCGAAGAAGTTGAAGAGCTCATAGGAGTAGATGCCGATGGAGGGCTGTCCCATACCGGAAGCCATAACCGATACCTTCTTGCCCTTGTAATAGCCGGTGTAGCCCTGTACACCTCTTACGTTGTTGACGAGGACCGCGTCCTCAAGATAGTTTTCCGCAATATATTTTGCACGGAGAGGATCTCCGGGCATAAGAACTGTTTTCGCAAATGCGCCGATCTCGGCGTTAATATGTGGAGTTGCCATTTTTATATTCCTTTCGATTCTTCATTATTCATTATTCATTTTGCATTTACGGACCGTCGAGGACGCCGGTCCCTACGGGGCCTTCCTCGTCCTTCACTTCGCACTTCGCATTTACGGACCGTCGAGGACGCCGGTCCCTACGGGGCCTTCCTCGTCCTTCACTTCGCGCTTTGCGCTTCGCATTCCGCATTTCATTTTGCATTTTGCATTCTGCATTTTGCATTTACTCAGTATCCCGATCCTTCAAGCCCCTGGACTGCTTTTACGACTCTGCTGGTGCCGAGGCGGGAAGCGCCGATCTCGATAAACTTCTCGGCATCCTCAATTCCGGAAATACCGCCCGCAGCTTTAACAAGCACGTTTTTGCCAACATTTGTTTTCATTAAAGCCACATCTTCAAGGGTTGCGCCCGCTTTTGAGAAACCGGTCGATGTCTTGATATAGTCTGCGCCTGCCTCGGTAACAAGGCGACACATAGTGATCTTTTCCTCCTCGGTGAGAAGGCAGGTTTCAATAATAACCTTGAGTATATGATCGCCGCAGGCCTCCTTGATCGCTCTTATCTCCTCGCGGATCTCGTCCTCAAGACCGTCCTTGAGATTGCCGACGTTGATTACCATATCTATCTCATCAGCGCCCTTTGCGATTGCGTCCTTGGTCTCAAATACCTTTACCTCGGTGGTGTTATATCCGTTAGGGAAGCCGATTACGGTACAGATCGTGAGCTTATCGCCGACGTACTCCTTAGCCTTCTTTACGTAGCTCGGGGGAATGCATACCGATGCGGTACCGAATTTGATTCCGTCGTCACATATCTTGCGTATCTCCTCCCAGGTGGAGGTCACACCGAGAAGGGTGTGGTCACACATTGATAAAATCTTTTTTACGTCTGCCATTTTTATTCCTTTCATTGTATGTAATTCACGGCGGCTTTACCGCTGATTGGCGGTATACCTTGTCCGTGGGGATTCCTATCCATTGTCCATTATAACCCAAAAAAATCACCGTGTCAATAAACAAGGAAGATTTTTGACTCGGTCAGTGGTCAATATGAACAAACCTGTACAATAATTTTTTAACTATTCGACGTCTTTCGTAAAAAAACTCATAAAATTTCTTAAAAACGGTTGTTTTTTACCTTTTGGTGTGCTATTATATTTTATGCTATATAAATAAATTAATAAGTGTTTATTGGATTTGATCTGCTGTGTGTTCCGTCAAGTTGTATGATAAACACTTTGTTTTTTGCTGGAAGGTAAACCAATGAGATTTGAATTGCAAAGAGCGGATTTCTGGAAGAGAATTTCTGCATTTTTGTTTGACGCGGTAATGATCGTAATAGTTTCGGTCGGTCTTGCTGCTATATTCTCGCTTTTTCTGAGCTACGGTGATCATTACGACGTGCTCAGCGAGGCAGAGAGAGAATATTCCGAAAAATACGGTATAGATCTTAATCTTTCTCCCGAGGAATATGAGAAGCTCAGCGAGGAGGAAAAACAGAAATACGAAGCGGCGGACGCCGAATTTGCGAAGGATGAGAAGGTAATTTACGCTTACAATATGCTTCTCAACCTTTCCCTGATAACTCTGACGATGAGCTTGCTTCTGGCGTTTATCGGCCTTGAGCTTGTCGTTCCGATCTTATTCAAGCACGGCAGGACGCTCGGAAAGAAGATATTCGGTCTGGCGGTAATGAGAACCAACGGCGTAAAGCTCGGCGGACAGGCTCACTTCATCAGGTCGATAATCGGAAAGTACACGATGGAGACTATGGTACCCATCTACATTCTCCTGATGATACTGTTCGGCAATCTCGGCGTTGTCGGAACCGTCTTACTTATTCTTATTCTCCTGCTTGAGATTTTCACTATGTGCTACACCAAGACACGCTCCACCATACACGATCTCATTTCGGATACGGTTGTGGTAGACTATCAGAGCCAGATGATCTTCGAGAGCGAGGACGAGCTTATCGCGTACAAGACCAGAATCCACGAGGAAGAGGTCAACAAAAAGGAATATTAAAGAGCATATCTTTTTTATAAAATACAAAACACGACTTTCAAGGAGGTTATGTTAGATGAAGGTTGAATTACAAAATCTAACGAAAATCTTTCCCAGCCGTAACAAGAAGGAGAACAGTGAAGTAATCGCAGTAAACAACTTCACCTTCGAAATTCCCGACGGCAAGCTCGTTGGTCTTCTCGGACCCTCGGGTTGCGGAAAGAGCACAACGCTTTACATGATCAGTGGTCTTCAGAAGCCCACGTCAGGTAAGATCTTCTTCGGAGATGAGGACGTTACCGAGCTCACTCCCGAGAACAGAGGTATTGGACTTGTGTTCCAGAACTACGCGCTTTATCCTCATATGACGGTAAAGCAGAACATCCTCTTCCCCCTTCAGAATCTTAAGGGCGAGGATAAGATGGACAAGGAGACTATGCTTAAGCGTGCTTACGAGGCTGCTAAGCTTGTTCAGATCGACGAGCTTATGGACAGAAAGCCCAGTGAGCTTTCCGGTGGTCAGCAGCAGAGAGTTGCTATCGCGCGTGCGCTTGTAAAGATGCCTCGCGTGCTTCTTCTCGACGAGCCCCTCTCCAACCTTGATGCAAGACTCCGTCTTCAGACCCGTGAGGAGATCAGAAGAATTCAGAGAGAGACCGGCATCACCACCGTATTCGTAACCCACGACCAGGAAGAGGCTATGTCCATTTCCGACGTTATCGTAGTTATGAAGCTCGGCGTTGTTCAGCAGGTTGGTAAGCCTCAGGAGGTTTACGACAATCCTACCAATCTCTTCGTAGCCAAGTTCCTTGGAACTCCCCCCATCAACGTATTCGACGGCGAGGTTAAGGGCGGCAAGCTCTATCTTGGCGAGTCCGCAGTTCTTGACGTGCCCGGCGTGGATGACCGCGCGGTTTACGTAGGTATCCGTCCCGAGGGATTTGTTCCCGCGGAGGACGGCGTTCTCGAGGCTAACCTTAGCAACGTTGAGGTTATGGGCCGTGACGTTTCCATCGTTTCCACACATTCCGCATCTCTCAATCCCGTTGTTCGTTCCATCGTTGACGCGGACTACAAGATAGACAGAGCTTCCGAGACCGTTAAGCTCAATCTTAAGCCTCATAAGGTATTCCTCTTTGATAAGGAAACAGAAGAAAGAATATATTTCGAGGTGAACTGATATGACAGAAAGCAAACAAAACGTTTTCCAGTGGTTTGTTGAAGTTTTCTGTAAGCAGTGGGTCTGGCAGAAATTCTGCGTAAACCTCGTTTATAAAAAGTTCGATAAATGGAAGGGTTGGCTGTATCTGTCGCCGGCACTTGTGCTTCTTGCGATATTTACCATCTGGCCTATCTTCAATACCATAAGAATGTCCTTGCTTGAGGGATATACGACGATGAAGGCCGTAAACGGTCAGTCGTTTGCATTTGGTATAGGCAACTTTACGAGAGTTCTTAAGTATCCCGGCTTCATCACCTGTCTTAAGAACACGGTGCTTCTTTGCGTACTGACCGTTCCGATCTCTACCTTCTTAGCACTTCTTATCGCGGTTTGCCTTAACTCTATCAAGTTCCTTAACAGATTCCTTCAGACAGTATTCTTCCTTCCTTACGTTACCAACTCCATCGCGATAGGAATGGTATTTGCCGCAATGTTTAATATGATCATCGGCGGAAGCGTAAGACCTGACTCTGTAGGTATCGTAAACAACGTGCTTGAGGCTCTTGGCTTCAATTACGTAAACTGGGTAAACGCGGGCTCCGAATACTGGGCTAACATCGTTGTTATGACAGTATATATCGTGTGGAACGCGCTCCCCTTCAAGATTCTCATTCTTCTCGGCGGACTTCAGAGCGTTAACAAGCAGTACTACGAGGCTGCTAAGGTTGACGGCACGTCCAGAGCGAGAACCTTCTGGAGAATCACCGTTCCGCTCCTTTCTCCCATGCTTGCTTACGTTATTATCACGGGCTTCATCGGCGGATTCAAGGAGTATTCCAGTATAGTAGGTATCTTCGGCGAGAGCATGGGCCCTGTTGGCGATGCTTATGCGCTTGACACGATGGTTGGTTTCATTTACAGGGCTATCGGTAACCAGGAGGGTACTGCTTCTGCGGCAGCTATTATCCTCTTCTTTATCATCTTTGCTGTAACGATGGTCAACCTCTACGTCAGCAAGAAGAAGACTCATTATTAAGGAGGTGTCGATACAATGTCAGATTTGAATGTAATGCAAAACAGAGATATGAAAAAGGTATCGGCCCAGCAGAAGGTAGTAAAGATAATAGTAAAAATTATGCTTTACGCTTTCCTTATTACAATGGGTATAATCGTTCTGTTCCCGTTCTATTGGATGATCATCTCCTCCCTTAAGACTATGGATGAGTACAGACTCGCGATCCCTACTCTTATCCCTCAGTACTTTGACTTCCGTAACTACGTTGACGTATTTACGAGCAAGGACCTTATTCTCGGCAGACTCTTCCTCAACACTCTTTACGTAGGTGTTGTGTCTACCGCACTTTCTCTTGTGATCACGGTTCTTTCCGCTTTCGCATTTGCAAGACTTGAGTTCAAGGGCAAGGATGCTCTCTTCGCTCTCCTTCTCGCTACAATGATGATTCCCGGTGAGCTTTTCACTATTACGAATTATCAGACGGTAAACACCTTCGGATGGATGAAGACTTACACGGTTCTTATCGTTCCGTTCCTTGTAAGTATCTTCTACATCTACCTTCTCAAGCAGAACTTCATGCAGGTTCCCAATGAGCTTTATCTGGCGGCAAAGGTTGACGGTACCAGTGACATCAAATATCTCTGGAAGGTCATGATCCCCCTTGCTTTGCCAACAATTATTTCCATTACGATACTTAAGATGATGGGTTCCTGGAACTCTTACATGTGGCCCAGACTCGTTGCCAACGATGACGCGCACAGACTTATCACCAACGGTCTTCGTACTGCGTTCACCGATGCCTCGGGTGTAACGGATATCCCCGTTCAGATGGCTGCGGTAGCAGTTGTTTCCACTCCCCTCTTCCTCGTATTCATCTTCCTTCGTAAGTATATCATGAAGGGTGTATCGAGATCCGGTATCAAGGGATAATTAATTAGTTTTAATGACGTAAGTCTTAAAAAATAACAAACAAAAAGGACGAAAAAACAATGAAAAGAATTATTGCACTGATTCTCATGCTTGCAATGGCAGTTACCATGCTTGCAAGCTGCGGCGGCAAGAAGAATAGTGCTGCTGATTTCGTTATGCCCGAGGGTGGCTATGACGGAAGCGCAGTTACTATTAAGTTCTATCACTCTATGGGCGCAGGTCTTCAGGCAATCCTCAACGACGCAATCGCTGAGTTCAATGAGATCTATCCCAACATCACCGTTGAGCACGAGTCTTACGGCGATTACAACGGCGTTCGTGACCAGATCAAGACTGAGATCTCCGTTGGCAACCAGCCTAACCTTGCTTACTGCTATCCCGACCACGTTGCTCTTTACAACGTAGCAGGCGCAGTTCAGACTCTCGACGTTTTCATCGAGGACGAGACCGTTGGCTTCACTCAGGCGCAGATCGACGATTTCATTCAGGGTTACTACAACGAGGGTAAGACCTTCGGCGACGGCAAGATGTACACTCTTCCTCTTTCCAAGTCCACCGAGGTTCTTTACTACAACAAGACCTTCTTCGAGGAGCACAACCTTACCGTTCCCACCACCTGGGACGAGATGGAAGAGGTTTGTAAGGCAATCAAGGCAATTGAGCCCACCTCTATTCCTCTTGGCTACGACTCCGAGTCCAACTGGTTCATCACCATGTGTGAGCAGTACAACTCTGCATACACCTCTGCTACCGGCGAGAACTTCATCTTCAACAACCAGCAGAATATCGACTTCGTTACCAAGTTCCGTACCTGGTACCAGAACAAGTGGGTAACCACTGAGGAGCTTTCCGGCGGTTACACCTCCGCGCTCTTCACCGGTAACAGCAGCTCTTCTACCGAAGGCAGCGAGGCATCCAAGGGTACCCGTTGCTATATGTGTATCGGTTCTACCGGCGGTGCTACCTATCAGCAGCCCAGCCAGACCAACGGTAAGTTCGAGTTCGAGGTTGGTATTACCTCCATTCCTCAGGTTAATCCCTCTGCTCCCAAGGTAATTTCTCAGGGTCCCTCTCTCTGTATCTTCAAGAAGGACAATCCTCAGGAAGTACTTGCAACCTGGCTCTTCGCTAAGTTCCTTACCACCGACGTTAACTTCCAGGCAAGAGTTTCCATGAACAATGGTTATGCTCCCGTTATCAAGTCCGTTCAGCAGAACGAGGTTTACGCTGAGTTCCTTGCTGAGGCAAGCACCGAGAACATCCAGGCTTACGCTGTTAAGGTTGCTCTTGAGCAGGAGGAGGCTTACTACGCATCTCCCGCATTCAACGGTTCTTCTGTTGCTCGTGACCAGGTTGGTCTCCTTCTTCAGAAGTGCTTCGTTCTTCCTGATGCAGGCCTTGAGGCTGCTATCAAGAAGGCGTTTGCTGACGCAGTAGCTGAGTGTAAGTATCAGGCAGGTCAGTAATTCAAAAATACAACCTATAACTAAAGGTGAATATGAAAACCAATATTAAAGTTTTGTCGATTATTCTCCTTCTTTGTCTTATTGTGGGAAGCTTTGCTTCCTGCAATAGGGACGATGATGGCGAAGACGGTCCGATTCACGTAGATTACGTTGAACAGACCAAGCTCGATATGAACTCAAGCACAAAGAAGCTTGAGGTTACCATGAAGTCACACATCGACGGTGACACCACTCATTTCTACGTTCCTACCAGCGTTGACGTTACCGGTGTTATGAAGGCGAGATACCTCGCTATCAACACTCCCGAGTCTACCGGTAAGATCGAGGAGTGGGGCAAGGCTGCATCCGCTTTTACTAAGGAAAAGCTCACCAATGCCGTTTCTATCATAGTTGAGTCCGAGGATTCAAGCTGGAACTTCGACGGCAATGGCAGATTCCTTGTATGGGTATGGTATAAGCCCGCAGAGGGCGCGGATTACCGCAACCTCAACCTTGAAATTCTTCAGAACGGCTTGGCAGTAGGCTCCAAGGCAGGCGGCACCATTTACGGTGAGGCTGCAGTTGCCGCTATTGCTCAGGCATCCAGTGAAAAGCTTTACATCTTCTCTGATGATATTGACCCTCAGTTCCCCTACGGTGAGGCTACAAGCGTTACCCTCAAGGAGCTCAGAGTAAATATCGAGGATTACAATGGCGCTAAGGTTGCTTTTGAGGGTGTTATCACCTACAACAGTGACTGGACCGCTTACATAGAGGAGTATGATCCCGAGACAGATATGTACTACGGCATCCAGCTCTTCTACGGATATGATTCCAACCTTATCAAGCCTCTTGCGCAGGGCAACAGAGTACGTGTTGTCGGCGTTGTAGGCTCCTTCCACGGCACCTATCAGGTTTCCAGCCTTTCCTACAACCGTATGAAGCCGAATGATCCCGCTAACACCGCTGTTATCAGCAAGGAGAACGAGATTGCCTTCCGTGAGACTACTGCGGAGGAATTCTACGGCAGCGTAAAGATTGAGACCGAGGAAGAGACTCTTGACCTCGCTTTCACCAAGCTTGCGGTTTCCACCTCTATCTCGATGAAGAGCCTTAAGGTTGTAGACACCTATACCACTCAGTCTAATGGCGAGATGACTCTTACCTGTCAGGTTGACGGCAAGACGATCTCTGTAAGAACCGCTCTTCTCAAGGATGCTAACGGCAACGTTATTACCGAGAGCTACTTCACCGGCGCTACCATAGACGTGCAGGGTATAGTTGATTACTTTGATCTCAACGATACCGGTAACGGTACTTATCAGATCAAGGTTTACTCGCTTGACGACGTTGTTAAGCACTAATTATCTTGGTTTCCCAAAAATAAAATATAAAGGAGCAAAAAGATGAAAAAGATTCTGGCATTCCTTCTCGTCCTCGTTATGGCTCTTACCTCTATGGTAGGCTGTGACGTGATCAACGGCCTTATTGGCGGTGGCGAGGAAGGCCCCACTCTCGAAGAGGCTAAGACTTACCTCTTCAGCACCTACAAGGATGCAGCTACTGCTATCCCCGGCGACTATGACCTTGTTGGTAAGGTTATTATCGACGGCACATCCTTCGCTGTTACCTGGACTGTAGACCTTGATACCATTACCATCAAGGAAAGCAGCAAGGCAAACTTCTGGACTGTAGATCTCCCCGACACCAATGCAACTGAGGTAGCTTACGTTCTTACCGCTACCATCACCGATGCAGATGGCAACAAGGTTGAGGTTAAGTTCAACAAGACTCTCCCCGTTATTGATTCCACCGGTATCGTTACCGAGCCTGAAGAGGGCGTAGCTTACAAGCTCTTCCTCGAGCAGGTTAACCTTGGCCTTACTCTCTTCGCTACCAGTAAGTCTCAGCAGAATGAGAAGTATATCGAGACCACTCTTGATCCCAAGGCTGCTGCTGATTACTACGTAGAGAAGGTTGACGGCGGTTACAAGTGGTACACCACTATCAACGGCACTAAGACCTACGTTCTTGCTCAGGGTATCGCTAATGATGCAGGCAAGGTTTCCAAGTACATCGGCTTCTCTACCGAGAAGGCAAGCGTATTCACCTACGTTCAGGAAATCTCCACCTGGCAGACCACTATTGACGGTATCAAGTACGGTGTAGGTACCTACAACGCGTTTGAGACTGTTTGTATTTCCGAGGTTACTTACTTCAAGCCTGACAACATCAACGTTGAAGGCGGTCAGTTCCCCCTTACTTTCATGACCAAGGCTTACGCTGAGACTCTCACTCCCGATGAGAGACCCGTTGCAGATGATCCTGCAGCTGATAGCACTCTTACCATCAAGCAGGCTATTGACCTTGGTAACACCAAGGTTAAGGATCAGTACACCGAGGGCAAGTACTACGTTACCGGTGTAATCACAGAAGTTTACAACGATACCTACGGTAATATGTATATCACCGACGGTACTAACACTCTTTGTATCTATGGTACTTATGACGCTACAGGTACTAACTCCTACAAGGATATGGCAGTTAAGCCCGTTGCAGGCGATACCATCACTGTTTACGGTATCATCGGTAAGTACAATGATCCTCAGATGAAGGACGGTTGGATCACCTCTCACACTCCCGCTGAGGGTGGCGACACTCCCGTAGATCCTAATCCTACTCCTGTGGACGGCATAGAGCTTACTTCTGACAAAGTTTATGCTAGCATTCCCGCTGAGGAGAGCGGTAGCTACCCCTCTTACGGTAATTACAACGGTACATATACATGCGATGGCCTTACTATTACCACCGCCGATGTTCTTAGAAACGCTCATGGTCTTCCTTATGTATTCCAGGTTAAGAAGGCAAGCGGTGTTATTACCATTAGCAATTTAAAAGTAGAATCCGTTACCATTATTCTCGTTTCCAGCTACGATTCTCCTTACATGCCCACCATCACCTTCGGTGGTGTTGAGCTTACCTACGACTCCAATGCAGTTCTTGCTACCAAGGAGGCTACCGGTACTACGAACTCTAATGGTTACGATGTATCCGCATTTACTATTACCGTTGCTACTAACTCGGATGTAGCCGGTGATCTTGTTATCAGCAATACCTCTAGCGGTGCTATGTACTTCAAGTCTATCGTTGTTGCTACTTCGGGCAATGGCGGAAACGACAACACCGGTAGCGGTGATGTTCCCACAACTCCCGATGATTCCGATACCGATGTGCCCACCACAACCACTTCTGCTCCCATCACTGATGTTGCTCAGCTTGCAGATGGCACAAAGATCGTAATTGCAGGCAGCACTACCGCTCAGGTTTGCTCCGTTCCGAGCAGCAATGGTAATTTCAGAGTTGGTGTTGAGGCTACAAGAAATGATGATGGTTCTCTTACTTACGCTTCCGGCGCAGCTGTTTCCGTTCTTACCCTTGAGCTTAATGCTGATGGAACTTGGGCAATAAAGTCTGAGGAAGGTTATCTCCTTGCAGTTAAGGGAAGCAACTATCTCAAGGTTACTGATGACAAGACTGATGCTCTTGCAAAGTGGAATATTGAGTTTATTGACGGTGTTCTTAAGGTTCATCTTAATGATGGAGCTGATGAGAGATATATCCAGTGGAATGCTTCCAGCCCTCGTTTCTCCGGCTACAAGGGAACTCAGGAAGATATCGTTATCTGCACTGTTGCATAATATCAATGGCAATTAATGAATAATTAGAGCACGCACCTTCGGGTGCGTGCTTTTTTACATTATGCGATTTATTAATATTATTTGTTCTATTGTTTATATGCTATTGAATTATTTATCTTGCCGTGTTATAATAAAATAGCGAATTATGTGAAATGAGGTATTTTTTGTGAAATCTATGAAAAGACTGTTGATATCGGTTCTTCTGATACTCGCTATTGTCTTTAACGTAACCTCCTGCGATCTTCTCGCAAGCAAGGGCATAGATGTTGAGGGCTTTATCAGCTTGATCATCAATCGTGGCGATGACAAAAATGACGACGGAGCAGGGGACGGCTCAACCGACAGCGAGGGAGACAAAACCGAGGACGAAGGTCAGGATGAGAAGCCTGCGCCCGAGCTCCACGAGGGAGGTATACTCTATCTTCCCAATGAGGAGGACCCCGTTACAAGCGATCCGTACGTAAACGTGGACGTGACCGAGTTCTACGCTAACTACACCCCCGCTATAAGCTATATGGATTCCTACTACAGAACCAAGCACAATCTGATGTCCGGATCCATCGCGGATCAGGCAGCGGCGCCTACCGTGTCGAGTTATCAGCCCGAAATCGACGGACTTCTGGTTTCCAACAGCACATACATCTTCTCCGAGGATGGCAATACTTATTACGTTGTTAACGCATACGGTGAGATAGTGAATAAGATATACAAGGGCGGCGCTTACGTCACTCTTGAGGAGGTTGCGGCATACGTATTCGCCTTTGGAGATATTCCCGCAAACCACTCCGAGTCCAAGAAGACCAAGCCCTCCCAAAGCCCTTGGGGCATATACCTGAGAGTCAATCACACTAACTTCTCGGGTGATACCTCGAGATACCCCTACGAGCCCGTGCTTCCCAACATTTCGGGCTGCGGCGGCGATCTCTACTACTATGAGATGGATATAGGCACAACAGGCACCGATACCGGCAACGGATATGCGGTTGCCCCCTATAATAACGGCACAAAGATCACCCGCGGCGCGGCGCGTATCGTACACGCAAGATATGACCTTGACAGAGACGGTGTGATCGAGATCGGAGAGAATTACGTATTCTATACATATAACCACTATAACGACTTCCAGGAGTACCTTAATTACGAGGGCGGCTGGGGTGAGATCTTCGGCAATATCACCGGCGGCGGAACTCTATCCTCTAAGTATGACTGCAATCCCACGCCTTACGTTGAGGTTGCTCACAGGTCCTTTGTCTATACGGACGGAACACCTGCCGCAAAGGTTGAGACTGTAATCATCGTATGGATGCCCAAGCGCGAGGAAGTATAAAGTATAAAACAGAATTACCCACAAAATGCAAACCAACATAGTCAAATATTGAAAGGAATGAAGAGAAAATGAAAGCGGTTGTTACTGTAACGGGAAAAGATAAAGTCGGTATTATCGCAATGGCGAGCCGAGAGTGCGCACGCTTTGGAGCGAACATAATTGATATAAGCCAGACGGTTATCAGAGAATATTTTGCAATGATAATGCTTGTTGAGCTTGAAAATCTCAACTGCGATTTTTCATCATTCGCTACTGCTATGAAGGAAGCGGGAGAGGAGAACGGCGTTGACATCCGCGTAATGCACGAGGATATCTTCAACACCATGCACCAGATATGATCAACGTACACGACATACTCGAAACCGTCGATATGATCAGGGAAAAGAACCTTGATATCAGAACGGTTACAATGGGTATCTCTCTCTTCGACTGTATAAGTGACGACAAGGACAGACTTAAGGTCAAAATATTCGATAAGGTAACCCGCTCGGCTAAGAACCTCGTCAGCGTTTGCGAGGAGCTCGAGAAAATGTACGGTATTCCGATCGTAAATAAGCGTATTTCCATAACCCCTCTTTCTTATATCGGCGCGGGGCTTTCTCCCGAGGGCTTCGTTGAGCTTGCCGAGGTGCTTGAGGCGGCGGCAGAGGAGCTCGGTGTAAACTTTATCGGCGGATTTTCCGCTCACGTGCAGAAGGGCGAGATCCTCGGCGCGAAGAATCTTATCGAGGCTATACCCGAGGCGCTTGCGAGAACCAATAGGATCTGCTCCTCGATCAACGTTGCGACTACCAAGGCGGGCATCAATATGGATGCCGTTGCCAGGATGGGTGAGATAATCAAAAAGACTGCGACACTTACCGCGGACAGAGACTCCATAGGCTGCGCAAAGCTCGTTGTGTTTGCGAATATCCCTGAGGATAACCCCTTTATGGCGGGCGCTGTGCACGGCATAGGCGAGCCCGATACGGTTATCAACGTAGGTGTCAGCGGCCCCGGTGTTGTTGCGGCGGCTATTAAGGAGGCGGGAGATTGTGATTTCTCCGTGCTTGCCGAGACCGTAAAGCGCATAGCGTTTAAAATTACGAGAGTCGGCCAGCTTATCGCGTCCGAGGCATCAAAGAGACTTGGCACTCCCTACGGCATAGTAGACCTTTCTCTTGCTCCCACTCCTGCGGCGGGCGATTCTGTTGCGGAGATACTTGAGAATATGGGCCTTGAAATGACCGGCGCTCACGGCACGACGGCGGCTCTTGCGCTTCTTAACGATGCGGTCAAGAAGGGCGGCGTTATGGCGTCCAACCACGTCGGCGGACTCTCGGGCGCATTTATCCCCGTTTCCGAGGACAGAGGTATGATAGCCGCGGCTACGGATGGCGCGCTCACTCTTGATAAGCTTGAGGCTATGACCGCGGTCTGCTCGGTCGGTCTTGATATGATAGCGATACCGGGTGACACTCCCGCATCTACGATATCAGGAATTATTGCCGACGAGATCTCCATAGGCGTGGTAAATAATAAGACCACGGCGGTAAGAGTAATTCCCGTTGTTGGCAAGGACGTCGGAGACTCCGCTGAGTTTGGCGGACTCCTCGGCTACGCTCCCATAATGCCCGTAAAGCAGAAGTCCTGCGAGGCATTTATCAAGCGCGGCGGCAGAATTCCCGCGCCTATCCATTCTCTTAAAAACTAAATTACGAGTTAATAAAAGACCTGCCTTTAACGTTGCGTCACTAAGGACACAATGCCAAAGGCAGGTCTTTAATTATTTATTTTTCGTTTACAAGCTCCATGTTTGTTCTTAAGCGGAGCAGGGGAGTTACGGAAATATATCCCTTGTGGATCGCTACCGTGTCGCGCTTTATATCATCGGGGCACACGTCCTCGATCCTCGAGCCGACCTGCAGATACATATCTCCCTCGCCCTTTTTGAAGGTGTCGGAGAAATACTGCGAGCCCTGGTAGGTGAGGTGCATACCCTTTACCTCGTCGGGAATATTTACGTTGAAGATGAGGTTTTTCTCAAATAAGTCCCTATCCGTGATAAATTTATACACGTCAGAGAAGTACTGTGAGGCAAATTCCTGACTATCGGGGAAGGTGGAGAATGCAATGCCGCGATGTCCGAGTCTTGCCGCCTCGAATATTGCCGCTACGGTGCCCGAGTAGACGAGATCGACTCCTACGTTTACACCGCGGTTGATACCCGAGAGGACGAGGTCATACTCTCTCTCAAGTCCGACTATACCGAATCTTACGCAGTCCGCGGGGGTGGAGTCCATCTGCCACGCCTCGACGCCCTCCATAAGGTCTACCTTTTTTATCTCGATAGGCTCGACAAACTGTATCGCGTGGCTCATTCCGCTCTGCTCAACCTTGGGAGCAACCACTGTTACCTCGCCAATGGTCCTTGCCCACTCTGCGAGCATACGTATGCCCGGAGCCCATATGCCGTCGTCGTTTGTTATCAGTATTCTCATAGCCAGCCCTCGTTGTTAGCCTTGTACTCGCCGAGGAGGGCATCCGCCTTTGCGATAAGCTCCTTCATCTCCGCCTTGGAGTAGAGAGTAGCTCCCGCCGCGCAGGCGTGTCCGCCGCCTCTGTACTGTTCCGCAAGGTCGCTGATCTTCACGAATCTTGAGCGGAGTCTTACTCTGATCTCGGTGTCACCCTCGATAAATGCGATCCACACAAGCGAGCCCTTGATGGAGTCCATAAAGGATACGCTCGCGCTTGCCTGCTCCTTGGTGATGCCGAGCTTCTTCTGCATTCTCTTTGTTACAAAGAGATATGCCACGCCATTCTTCGTTATCTGCATCTTCTTGTGAGCGTGAGACTCAAACTTGAACTCCTCAAAGTCCTTGAGGTAGAGATTGGCGAAGAGGATTTCGGTATCGATATTGTTTTTGAGCATAACGCCCGCAAGACGCATTGTCTCGGAGGAAACGTCTCTGAAGCGGAATCTGCCCGAGTCGGTTACCATACCCGCATAGATGTAGGTCGCGGCCTCGGTGTCTATCTTAAGCTCGTCCGAGAAGGTGTCATAGAAATGAGCGATCATTTCACAGCAGGAGGATCTCTCCTCCTCAACCCACTCGTAGTTTCCGTAGCTCTCGATCGGAATGTGGTGGTCTATTTTCACTATTTCCTTACAGAGCGAGAACTTCTGGTTGGAGATCCTCTTGGCAGTTGCGGTATCGCATACTATACCGAGCGCGTCGGAATATTCCTCGTCCGCTATAGGGCCGTCCTCACCGCCGAGAAAGCTAAGATAATCCGCATAGTCGTCGTTGATGAGGAGCACGGTCTTCTCGGGGTAGGTGAGCTTGAGGATTCTCTGCAAGCCCTTTGTGGAACCAACCGCGTCTCCGTCAGGTCTGAAATGTCTGAAAATGATTATCTTGTTATATTCCTTGATTTTGTTAAGTATGGTTGTCATATTTTCCTTCATTTTGCATTTTCCTTTATGATGTTATTGAGATCCTCGAGCATAGACATCGCTTCTTCGCGGTTCTTGAGGGTGGCGCCCGAAGCCTTCTGGTGTCCGCCGCCTCCGTACTTTACGGCTACGGGATTGATGTTGTACTTGCTTGAGCGCAGCTCTGCGAGCACGCCTTCCTCGGTCTCTGTGAAGTTTACCCAGATGTCAACGCCTCTGAGGTCGCCCATAGTACCAACCATACCGCGCGAGATGGTAAAGGTACTTACTCCGTAGCTCTTTGCTTCCTCAAGGTCGGTGTAGATGTATCCGACGTTCTGCTCGGTAAAGCGTATCTTGAGTATGAACTGAGCGCGGAGCTTTACGTGCTCAAAATCATCCGCGTAAAGTCCCGCGTAGATTTCATTCGTATCAAATTCCTCCTCAAGGAGTCTTGACGCGAGGCGGAAGGTCTTAGACGTGGTGGAGTCATAGCGGAATCTGCCCGAGTCGGTCACCATACCGGTGTAGAGCGACTTTGCCGCCAAGGAGTTAAGCTTAAGTCCCGTCTGTACCGCAAATTCGGTTATAAGACCGCAGCAGCTCTCAAAGGAGGTGTCGGTCACCTCGACGTCGCATATCTTCTCGCAGAAGATGTGGTGGTCCATTCTCGCGGTAGCCTTTGCCGTCTTGTATCTCGGATCGCTTATGAGTGCGGAGGCAGAGGTATCAAGCACTATCGCCAGAGCGCCCTCATATACCGAATCCTCGATCTCATCCATTATCGAGTCATCCATAAAGGCGAATCTTGCGGTCATATCTCCCACAACATAGACTGTTTTCTCAGGGAAGTTTTCCTTGATGATATTCTTCAGACCTATCTGACTGCCGAGAGCGTCGCCGTCGGGATTTGAGTGTCTGTGAATAATTATTGTGTTGTATTCCTTAATTTTTTCAAGAAGCTCTGAAAACATATGTCCTCCAAAATTATTATTTATGAAAGGGAAGGCGTAGATACCCGCCGAATATTATTCCTAACATTATATTATACTATAACTTGATAGGTATTTCAAGACGTTTTCAGAGAAAAGTGATTTTTAATGGGAAAATGTCCGGATTGCGACAAAAAGCAAAAAATGACGAATATTGATGTTTTTTTAACGATTTTGGGCAAAAACAATGCAAAAATATCATAAAATGCCTCGAATACGTCATTTTAACCAACCAAATCTCGTTGACAAGATATTCGCGCGTGTGATATAATAATATGGTGGGGATAATATGGAATAAATACCGTATAATTTTTCAAATGACGGCAAAGAAAATTATAAAACCCCATTGACAACTGCTAATTCATCATTTATAATAGAGATGCAAATTTAGAACGAGTCTAAAAAAACGATTAATATTCCAAGGAGATATAGATATGTCAGAAATAACAAGCGCTTGGCGCGGCTTTGAAAGCGGTACGTGGGTTCGTGAGATAAACGTACGTAGCTTTATAAAGCACAATTACACACCCTACGACGGGGATGAGTCCTTCCTTGAGGGCCCTACGGAGGATACTCTCGCGCTTTGGGATCAGGTTCTTGATCTTTCGAAGCAGGAGCGTGAGAAGGGCGGTGTTCTCGATATGGACACCAAGGTCATCTCCACCATAACCAGCCACGCGGCAGGTTACCTTAACAAGGACAAGGAAAAGATCGTCGGCTTCCAGACCGACAAGCCCTTCAAGAGAGCGCTTCACACCTACGGCGGTATCCGTATGGCGGAGAAGGCGTGCAAGGATAACGGATATGAGCTCGATCCTACCGTTAAGGAGTTCTTCGAGATCCACAGAAAAACACATAACGCGGGCGTGTTTGACGCGTACACTCCCGAGATGAGAGCCTGCCGCTCCAGCCACATCATCACCGGTCTTCCCGATGCGTACGGCAGAGGCAGAATCATAGGCGATTACAGACGAGTTGCGCTCTACGGTGTAGACCGTCTTATCGAGGACAAGCAGCAGCAGAAGATCACCACCAGATCCGCAATGTACGCGGACGTTATCCGTGACCGCGAGGAGCTCTCCGATCAGATCAGAGCGCTCGAGGATCTCAAGAAAATGGCGATGAGCTACGGCTTCGATATTTCGAGACCCGCAGAGAATACCCAGGAGGCTATTCAGTGGCTCTACTTCGGCTATCTCGCGGCGGTTAAGGAGCAGAACGGCGCGGCTATGTCACTTGGCAGAACCTCGACCTTCCTCGACATCTATTCCGAGCGTGACCTTAAAGAGGGCAGATTTACCGAGAGTGAGATCCAGGAGTTCATCGATCACTTCATTATGAAGCTCCGTCTTATCAAGTTCGCGCGTACTCCCGAGTACAATGCGCTCTTCTCGGGCGATCCCCAGTGGGTAACCGAGTCCATCGCGGGCGTTGCGATCGACGGCCGTCATATGGTAACCAAGATGTCCTACCGTTACCTCCACACTCTTGAGAACCTCGGCGCGGCTCCCGAGCCCAACCTCACCGTTCTCTGGTCCACAAGACTTCCCGATAACTTCAAGCGCTTCTGCGCAAAGACCTCTATCGAGACCTCGTCCGTTCAGTATGAGAACGACGATCTTATGCGCTTCACCCACGGTGACGATTACGCTATCGCGTGCTGCGTATCCTCTATGAGAGTAGGTAAGGAGATGCAGTTCTTCGGCGCGAGAGCAAACCTTGCCAAGTGTCTTCTTTACGCTATCAACGGCGGTGTAGACGAGATCTCCGGCAAGCAGATCGGTCCTAAGTATCTTCCCATTCAGTCCGAGTATCTCGATTACGACGAGGTTATGGAGAGATACGACGATATGATGAGATGGCTTGCGGGCGTGTACGTAAATACGCTTAACATCATCCATTATATGCACGATAAGTATTGCTACGAGAAGATCCAGATGGCTCTTCACGATCAGCACGTTACCCGTTGGTTCGCGACCGGTATCGCAGGTCTTTCGGTAGTTGCAGACTCGCTCTCGGCTATTAAGTACGCTAAGGTAAAGGTTATCAGAAACGAGCAGGGCATCGCTACCGATTACGAGGTAGAGGGTGACTTCCCCAAGTACGGTAACGACGATGACCGAGTTGACTCCATCGCTTACGACATCGTACACAGATTTATGGAGCATATCAGAAAGAATCATACCTACCGTGACGGTATTCCCACTACCTCCATCCTTACCATTACCTCCAACGTTGTTTACGGTAAGGCTACGGGATCTACTCCCGACGGACGTAAGAAGGGTGAGGCATTCGCTCCCGGCGCCAACCCCATGCACGGTCGTGACAGCCACGGCGCGGTCGCATCGCTTTCCTCGGTTGCAAAGCTTCCGTTCAAGGATGCGCAGGACGGTATATCCAATACCTTCTCCATCGTTCCCGGCGCGCTCGGCAAGGATGACAGGATCTTTGTAGGCGACCTCGCAATCGACCTTAACGATTGCCCGACTTGTCAGGATATCCCCAATCTCTTTGAGGGACTTGACGCGGAGTAATTTTTGGCTTTAAACAAAATAATACCCACCCGTGTTAAGAAAAAGCGGGTGGAAGACATAATAAACGAAAGGAAAACGCTATGGCAGCAACACAGAATCAGATAGACAATCTCGTAGCGCTTCTTGACGGCTACGTAGAGAAGGGAGGCCACCATCTCAACGTCAACGTTTTCACACGTGAGACGCTTCTTGATGCTCAGGCTCATCCCGAAAAATATCCTCAGCTCACCATCCGTATCTCCGGATACGCGGTAAACTTCATCAAGCTCACCAAGGAGCAGCAGGATGAGGTTATCTCCAGAACCTTCCACGATAAGATATAAGACCTATGAAGGGTTACGTTCATTCGATCGAAACCTTCGGCAGTGTCGACGGCCCGGGTATACGCTACGTCGTATTTCTTCAGGGCTGTCCGATGCGCTGTCTGTACTGCCACAACCCCGACACCTGGGCGATAGGCAAGGGCAGGGAGGTCGAGGCGATGGAGCTGATAGAGGAGTATGAGAAGAATAAGATGTTCTACCGCGGCGGCGGAATAACCGTCACGGGCGGCGAGCCTCTTTTACAGCTCGACTTTCTTATCGAGCTTCTTTCACTTGCTAAGCAGAGGGGTATACATACCTGCATAGATACCTCCGGCATCACCTATTCACCTGAGGCAAAGGACTATATCCTGAAGCTCGATACCCTGATGCAGTACGTAGACCTCGTTATGCTGGATATAAAGCATATCGACCCCGTGAAGCACAGAGCCCTCACCTCGCGTGACAACGGCGGTATACTCGCCTTTGCAAGATACCTCGCCGAGAGGGATATACCCGTCTGGATACGCCACGTTATTGTGAAGGGATATACCGACAGCCCCGAGGACCTTCGCTCACTCGGAAGATTCATCGGCGGCCTTAGAAACGTTAAGGCGCTCGACGTCCTTCCGTATCACGCGATGGGCGAGTCCAAGTACCGCGAGCTTGGAATGAAGTATCCGCTCGAGGGCATGAAGGCGCTTGAAAGGTCGGAGGCCGAGTGTGCAAAGATGCACATTCTCGAAGGTGTAAGAGAAGCAAGAAGAAGTAAATAAAAAGCACTTATGATATACGACCAAGATCGTCTGTCACAAGTGCTTTTTCTTATATTTTGAAAAGTTCGGTTTGCTTTTTATTGAGTTTTGTGATTGAATATCAACCGTCGAGCTCGCTCTTGATATTTCTGTTCATCAGGGAGATCATAGCATCCTTTACGCTCTCGCCCTCTTTGATAACTCTGTATACCGCCTCGGTTATCGGCATCTCGACCTCAAGCTTTCTTGAAAGCTCCATTGCCGCCTCGAGAGCGTGGTAGCCCTCAACGACCATTCCGATCTCGGCCTTTGCCTCCTCGTAGGTCTTTCCCTTGCCGATGAGCTCTCCGCAACGGTTGTTACGGCTGTGGCGCGAGGTGCAGGTAACGATAAGGTCACCGATTCCCGCAAGGCCCATAAACGTCCTTCTCTTACATCCCAAAGCAAGGCCCATACGTGTTATCTCAGCCACACCGCGGGTTATCAGCATAGCCTGAGCGTTGTCGCCAAAGCCCATGCCGCGGTTTATACCCGAGGCTATCGCGATGATATTCTTTAGAGCTCCCGCTATCTCAACGCCCATTACGTCGGTGTTGGTGTATACTCTCATGCAGGAGTTTGAGAAGATCTTCGCTATCATAAGCGCCGCCTCATCATTCTCCGATGCCGCCACTATTGAGGTCGGCTGACCTAGGGCAACCTCCTCTGCGTGAGTGGGACCGGAAAGAGCGGCAAGCGTGTAGGATATTCCGCTGTTTTTCATCTCATCGTCGATTATCTCGGTCATCGTTTTGAGGCTCTTAGGCTCAATGCCCTTAGCCGCGCTGACAAGCACAGCACCGTCCTTTACGTAAGGCGCCGCGGCTCTTGCGGTTGCTCTTATAAACTCCGAGGGCACAACGTAAATGATAAGCGGTGAGTCACACGCCTCGGCTATGGATTTTGTATACTTAAGCTCATCGGGCAGCGTAGCTCCGGGGAGATTCCTGTGTGCCTTGGTTTCTCTTAAGGTATCTATCTCCTCGGGGATTGCGGACCAGAGCGTGACGTCGTGTCCGTTTCTGACTAAAAGCGCGGCAAGGGCGGTGCCCCACGTGCCTGCGCCAAGTATTCCTATTTTCATATTATTGCCCTCACATCTTTGGCATTTTACTTTATCTCGGCTATCGCCTCTACCTCGACGAGCGAGCCCTTAGGCAACGCCTTTACCGCAACGCAGGAGCGAGCGGGGCAAGAGGGAAGATACCTTGCATACACCTCGTTGAATGCGGCAAAATCAGCCATATCGGCAAGGAAGCAGGTGGTCTTTACCACGGAATCCGCGGATGCTCCCGCCGCCTCGAGGACTGCTACAAGATTCTTCATGACCTGCTCGGTCTGGGAGGATATATCGGTTGCCTCAATATTACCCGAGGCGGGATTGATCGGTATCTGTCCCGAGGTGTAGACGAGCTTGCCTACCGCCATAGCCTGCGAATACGGACCTATTGCCGCGGGTGCTTTATCTGTGTGTATCTTTTTCATTTTATAGTTCTCCTTATTCAAGTTGGTATTGGCTAACAAAATCGGGGTTGTCGAGCTTTTACGACAACCCCGTGTGAAATTAAAGGTCAATATCTCTGTTTTCGAGGGCTGCAAGTCCTACTCTGAAGGCTCTTGCCGCAGTGAGTCTGTCGTTCTCGTTGGGGCTGGTGAGCATAGGATACATTCTGCGGAATATCTCACCCGCAACCGACATATCTCTCTTGAAGTGCTCTGTGCCATAGAGGGGCAGAGTCTTATCCACCATATCGAAGAAGTAAAGACCGAACGCGTCGCACTCAAGGTGCTTAGGAACGATGAATCTCGGGTCGATGTCTCCGACAAGCTCGATACGGAGCGCGGTCTCCGAGCCGTACTTCTTACGGCTGATGAGCTGGCTGATACGGTTTGTGATCTCGTTGTTTGCGCCGACACCCGTGATATCGATAGTCTCGGTCACGAACTGAAGATGGCCGAAGGTGATGTGCTTGCCGTCCATAGAGAGCTCGCCGCCCGCATAGTCGATGTTAAGGAACTTAACGCCGCCGACGTGAGGATTCTCAAATCCGGTGCACTCAAGCGAGCCGCAGTAGCTGTACATAGAGCCGCCCTTCTTAGCAAAGTCGGTCTTCTGATGGTGAGAGCCGAAGGCGTAGTAATCTGCGCCGAAGCGGTTCATCTCCTGGCTGGAGATGGGGCAGTCGGTAGAGCCGATCTCACCGTCGAGGTCTGCATATCCGCACACAATGTTGATCTTGGAGCTGTCGTCCACGTGCTTGTCAAAGATGGGGCTCGCGGTGAGCTCCTCGCCCTTGAATGCCCAGCCGTAGATGGTGATCTTATCCTCCTCAAAGTCAAAGCGGGAGAGCGTATCCGACGAGAATACGTAGCAGTTGTCGGGGAGTCTGCCCGAGAGGTAGAGGGGGTTGTTATCGTAGCAGTCATTCTTACCGGGAGCGATGATGAACTTGGTGTCCATACAATTTCTGAACTCTCTGATAAGTATCTCCGCTGTCATATTGGTAGCGTACTTGGTCTCGAAGAGGTCGCCCGCGATAAGCACGTAGTCGATCTTTCTCTCGCGTACGAATTCCATCATTCTGGAGAAGGTGTTTCTGAGCTCCCTGCGTCTTTCATCCGCCTTCTCGGTAGTCATTCCCACAAAGGGAGCGTCGAGGTGAATGTCACTGCAGTGGAGTATTTTTATTTTCTTTCTGTTTTCATCCATTGTCGCATTTTCCTTTCAAACGTAAGAAAAAATCTTGTCTTTTAATAAGTATAACATTTATTTTAAGCTTTTGCAATATTTTTACGAAAAAAATGTAAAAATCCCTTGCATAAGGTAAAAAAGTGTGATAAAATATATTCAAGATATTCTCGGGCAGAAAAAATCTGCCCCGAAATGCATCACCAAGGAGGGTAAAGTCTATGTTAAATATGACAGTCAGAAATACAGCGAAGCTCATACGCGCAAAGTCCAAGAGTGAGAACGTCCGTCTCGGAAGATTCTTCACCAAGAAGGAAACCGCGCGCCTTATGGCAAATATGCTTACCCTCGATGAGAGCAAGACGGCGTACACCGTTCTCGATCCCGGCGCGGGTACAGGTATCCTTGCCTCCGCGGTTATCGAGGAGATATGCCAAAGATGCAAGAATTGCCGTCAGATCTTCGTTACCTGCTATGAGAATAATCCCGACTTCATTCCCATGCTTCAGGACAACCTCGAGCGTGTGAGAAGAAAGGCTCGTCACGACTACGACGTCAGAGTATACGTTACCGTCTACGAGGAGAACTATATCACCGAGTCTCAGAATCACTATACCGTCACCTTCCTTGACGTTGTGGAGGACAAGTTTGATATCATTATCTGCAATCCTCCGACAGAGTTTGTAGAGAAGGGCACGAGCGAGGCTAACCGCGCAGGCGGTGTTACTCAGGTCAAGATCAGTGCCGCTTACCTCTTTGCCAAGATGGCGGGCAAGCACCTTGAGGAGAACGGCAGACTCGTGATCATGCTCCCGACCACCGTTGCGAGCGCATCCGCTCTTACCTCCTTCCGCCGCGAGATGGCGGAGAATCTTGCTCTTGATAAGATCCATCTCTTCATCGGCAAGCAGAAGAACGAGAGCCGCGCTATTCCTCTTAAGAAGTCTATTATTCTTTCCTACGGAAAATGTTCGAAGCCCGTATCCGTTACCATCACTACCTCGACCGACTGGGGCAAGCCCGAGAACACCGTTATGCTTCCCGAGCTTGACTACAACTTCGTTGTTGATGAGAAGGACGGCACTCTCACTCTTCCCAAGAGCGTTGAGGAGTCGAGAATAGTTCAGTATATCTCCGATTTCCCCGAGACTCTTTCCTCTCTCGGTCTGAAGATGTCCACCGGTCTCGTTATCGACTCCCGCTGTGAAGGGCTTCTCTTTACCGAGCCGATCAAGGGCTGCGTGCCTCTTATCCGCCCCACGGCTATCCGCGGCGGACAGATCCGCTTCCCCCTTCCTATCAAGCATCAGTACATCGCTCCCGTTAATCCCTCCCTCGTTCAGAAGAACAAGAATATGGTTATCGTAAAGCGTGTACCCGCGAAGAGTGATGAGAGATTCGTGAACGCGGCTATCTATATGGCAAGCCAGCTTCCGCAGTACAGATACATCAGTACCCATAACAAGATCAACTTCATCGACACCAAGGATAAGAACGGTGAGATGTGCGCGCGTCTTGTATTCGGTCTGTTCGCGCTGCTTAACTCCACCATCTACGACAGATACCTCTCGATAGTATCGAAGTCCAAGCAGATCAACTCCAAGGAGATGAAGAATCTGCCCTTGCCTCCGAGAAATATCATCGAGAATATGGGTATGCGTCTTATGGCGCTCCGTCAGGCGAGCGTTGCCGCATGCGACAGTATTGTAAATCCTACTTTACATATTAAGACAAAACAGGATCAGTAAAATTAAAACGGCTCCACCGACGTGGAGCCGTTTTTTGATAAATACATAAATAAACGTACTTCAAAGAAAGTAAAACGCCCATCGCTGATGGGCGCCTTTATTATTTATACGGTTGATTCGCACTCGGTTTTTTCTTCTGCTTTGACACTCTCACTGAGCTTCGCCTTTCTGTCCATAAGATACCAGGGAAGGTATGCGAGGACAAACAGCGCGGTTACCGCAACCGCCATAATAAGGATACGGACGATAAAGATGGGCGGGAGAATATCGAGGATCGAGGGTGCGCTCTCGGGCTTCGCCATAAAGAGGTAGTTTGCTCCGGGGAGCATATCGTTTGCAATATAGGCAATTACCGCGAGTATCGCGAGGGCAGAGTAGGACTTGATCGCTGATTTAATAGTTGGGCGCATCTTGTGTACGAACATCATATAGAATATTGCGAAGTAGCCGAAGGTGTGCTCAACCCAGAACTGATAGTAACGGTATCTGGTGGGACCTGTCGATGCAAGCACCGCGCCGGGAGTGATCAGCGCGAATATCGTTCCCGCGAAGAGCCAGAAGTACGCGATGTCGAACAGAGTCTGCGACTTACCTATAACGAGATAACTGCAGAATACGATAGACCAGCCGCACACCGTGATGGGTAGGTGGTCTACGGGGTTAGCGCCGAGTGACTCGATGCCGACAAGACGCCAGAAGTAGGACATCTCGGATACGATCATAATAAACGCCATAGCGTATCTTATCTTCATATCGTGCTTACTGCTTCTTAGCTCGTTGCGATAGCGGAAGATGAGGTAGATGACACCTGCCGCGATAAGTATGGGGGCAAGGTGCGCGAAGGTGAAGTCCTTGTATTCGCCGGGCTCACCCGCACCGAAAAAGTATGCGAAAAATTCTCTCATAGCAAATCTCCGAAGTTATGATTTGTATCCTGCGTGGCCACAGATGATCTCGGCGGCTTTTTCAAGTCCGACCGAGCTGTTGACCACGAGGTCGTAGTTGTGTCTTGAGCCCCAGGTCTTGCCCGAGATGCTCTTGTAGTAGGAAGCGCGGGCGTCGTCCGAGCGGCGGATATATTTGATCGCCTCCTCGCGCGTGTCGCCGTAGACCTCCATGATTCGTCCGATACGGAATTCCTCGGGAGCATAGATGAATACGCGCAAGAGATTCGGGTTATCTCTCAGCACGTGATCTGCGGCTCTGCCTACGATGACACAGCTACCCTGATCGGCGATCATCTTTATCACCTTGTCCTGCGCCGCTACCGCCTGCTGTATAACGTCGGTGCTGAGATACAGACTGTGGAGTATGGCAGGGGAGTTTGTGTTGATGTCCGCGATAAACTCGCGGTCAAGTCCGCTCTCCTTAGCCGCCAGAGCGGTCATTTCCTTGTAGTAGAAGGGTATGCCGAGCTTCTCTGCGACAAGCTTGCCGATCTGCTTACCCGACGAGCCGTGCTCACGCGCGATAGTGATGATAACACCGGGGCGCGAGGGCTTAAGGACGGCCTCCACTTCTTCGCTTACCACGGGGGCGTGTAGCGATTTTATGAAGGAAACTGACAAAAATGCCGTAACGATCATCGCGATAATGTCGGATATAGGCGCGGCGTAAAGGATAAGAATAACGTCGGGAGAAATAAGGGGAAGTATCAGTATCAGGGGAGTGAAGCAGACCACGTCGCGTATCATAGAGGCTACGACCGCGTGTACGGGCTTACCCACCGCCTGGAAGAAGATGGAGTTCATCTTGATAAGACAGCTTATAGTCGTCAAGGAGAGGAAGATACGAAGCGTCTTTCTGCCGAACTCCCAGTAATCCTCGGGATTGGGGATATTGCTCGGAGTGCCGAAAAGACCGATGACGAAATCGGGAGCGAGCTCAAAGAGGAGCGTCGCGGCAAGGCCGATAACTATCGTACAGCCCATGATCTTGCGGTAGAGCTCCTTGACTCTGTCGTATTTTCTCGCGCCCATATTGAAGCTGATGATAGGCTGACAGCCGAGCACGATACCGACTACGAGGTTAAGGACAAGCGTGAACACCTTGCTCTGTATACCGATGATAGCAATAGGAATGTCCGCGCCGTATTTCGAGAGGGCGCCGAATTTAGCGAGCTGAATATTCGAGAGTATCGCTACGATAACTATCGCAAGCTGAGTGAAGAAGGTGGATATACCGAGCTTCACAACCTCTACGAGTGCATCGAGTCTCGGGATAAAGCTTGATTTTGTCAGCTTGAAGGTCTTTGTTCTGGTGAAGTAGATGAGCGTGAGAATAAAGGTCACGCCCTGACCGATAACGGTCGCCCAGGCGGCGCCAGCCATACCCCACTTGAAGCCGAAAATGAACACGGGGTCGAGGATAATGTTGGTTACAGCGCCCGCAAGCATGGAAACCATCGCCCACGTCGGACTGCCGTCCGCCCTTATCGCCGAGTTCATCATATTGCATAGTATGAAGATGGGCATCATCGCCAAGACTATGTCGAGATATTCTATAGCGTAGCCGATGGTATTCTCAGACGCGCCGAAGAGCGTGAGGATCGGCACCTTGAATGGGTATATCACCGCCATCATAGCAAGTCCTGCAACAAATGCCGCAGTAATGCTCGCGCCTATCGCGCGGTGCGCGTTTTCATAGTCGTTCTTACCCTGGCAGATGTTGAGGTATGCCGCACATCCGTCACCGAAGCACCAGGCAAATGCCTGCGCTATGATAAAGACGGGGAAGACAACGCCCGTCGCGGCGTTACCGAGTGCGCTCAGCTCACTGTTGCCAATGAATATCTGGTCGACTATATTGTATAGCGAGCTTACCAGCTGCGAGAGTATGCAGGGTATCGAGAATTTCAGCATCAGCCTGCTGAGATTCCCCTCGCCGAATGAGATCATATTTTCCTGTGTTTTCACGGTATCTCCTTTGATACGTATTTCGCTCGAATTTCGCGATATTATTATCGACCGCCTCGGGCAGTTTAATTTGTGCCCTTTATTTTAACACAAAAATATATAAGAGTCAATAGTAAATGTGGCATACCCTGCCAATTATAGACATAAGGCATACCCGTGTAGCGTAATTGACGTTATTTAGCACTTTATTCGGGCAAATATCAGACTTGATTTTTAGAAAGAATTACCGCGATGAGACGGGGAAGTGTGATTAGCATGCCGGCGAGATTTAGGCATAAGGCGAGGTTGTATGAAGCCTTCTCCGGTGGGAGAAGGTGGCGTACGAGTCTTGTCGAGTACGACGGATGAGGCGTTTGTATTGCTTGAAACAAGTGCGTAATGCGGTACTTTGTTGGACGCCTCATCCACCACAAGTGGTCGGCCCCCTTCTCCCGCCGGAGAAGGCAAAAAAAACGAGCCTCAAACGAGGCTCGCAGTTAGCTAACATAACCGACGTTTCGGTCTACGGTTTATAGCTGATTATTATTTCAATTACTCTTTCGCCAAATCTACCAACTCGCAAATAGCATCGGTTCTTACGATGGTTGGAGATATTGCGATCATTGTTATGTACATAATGAACAAGCCAAGTACTACTCCTGCCATAGGCCAAACGATGAAGCATAAAAATCCCTCAATGTCGGTTATTTCTACGCTGAAATCTATAATAGCCCAAGCTATGGATAAAATGAGTGTGATGACGAAATTAATTGATGGGAACTTCTTGTAGGTTTCATAAGCAGCTTTATAATCTACCATATTTCTTCCTCATTTCTTCTCTTGAAAAATATTTGTTCAATTTTGTAATCAAAGTCAGCGCACCGAAAAACATCAACTTCGACTAAATGTAAATATATTATACCGCAATTTGCGGTAAAAGTCAATACTGCATTTTGCGGTTTGGTATAATTTTTTCATAAACTGTCAAAAGTGGAGTTGATATGGTGTATAAAAGAATCAGAGATTTAAGGGAAGATAGGGATCTGACGCAGAAGGAAATGGCCAAAGCGTTGAACTGCTCACAGCAGGTGTACAGCAACTATGAGCTGGGGCAGAGAGATATCCCGACAGATATATTGATCAAGCTTTCTGCATTTTACAACGTTTCCGTTGATTATATCCTCGGTATAAGCGATAACCCGAAAATAAAGAAATAAGAGCGTTCGAAGTTGAACGCTCTTATTTTATTGAAATAGTCTTGGAGTTCAAGGTCAGCACACGCTCCTGCCTTCCCATTCCTTTTCTGGTGGGATACCGAGCAGCTTTGCGATAGTTGGTGCGATGTCGAGAAGGGAGACGCCATCGATTTCCTTGCCGCGCTCAAACTCTTCACCGCAGAAGAAGAAGGGAATGGTCATATCCTCGGGCAGGGTAGTGCCGTGTGAGCGCTCGTGACCGCCGTGGTCAGCCATAATTATGACTGTGTACTCGTCACCGAAGTTATCGATAATTCTCTTGGTATTGTCTATCGCGATGGATATTCTGCGGAGGTATTCCTCACTCATCCAGCCGTTGTCGTGTCCGCCCTTCTCGTCGGTGTCGACAAGATAGAGGAAGGCTAGGTCGGGCTTGTGCTCACCGATAACTCGTATAGCCTCGTCGGTCAGCTTGGTATCAACGCTCTCGGACGTATATGACTGTATATGGGTAGTGAATTTGAATGCTCCAGGCCTTGCAATATCTCTGAGAGGGTCCCAGCCGTAGAAGAATGCGCCGACACCGCCAAAGCTGCCCACCTTGTCAAAGATTCCTACCACGGGGCGCACTTCGGGGACGTAGGTATTGGTTAGAATTCCGTGTCTGTCGGGCAAGACCGAGTGCGCCATCGAGTAGTGGCAGGGAAGTGTCACGGAAGGGACGACGGAGGCACCCGTGTATGTGTAAGTGCAGTTTTTCTCGAGATATTCGACGTACGGATTGCCGCATTTTTTGAGTCCGTCAGGACGCATTCCGTCGATTGAAATAAGTATGACCTTTTTATCCATTGTTACTTTTCCTTTCAGTCCTCAAATTTCCACTCGTTTTCCTTGAAAAAGTCATAAAACACTCTGACCGACTCAAGCTCTGTCCACCTTCTTGCCTCGGGCGGTGTACTGTCTATATCGTAGATAGTTGCGTGCGCTATCGAGAGAAGGAAGGGCGAGTGTGTGGATATTATAAACTGACAGCCGTGATTTCTCACGCAGTCCTCAATAAAATACTTGAGCTGAAGCTGATTCTCCGCAGAGAGACTGTTTTCGGGCTCGTCGAGCAGGTAGAGAGTATTGTCCTTGATAGAATCGACAAAGAAGGCAAGCGCGCTCTCGCCGTTGGACCTCTCCTCAAAGTTTCTGACAAGATTCCTGCGTAGGAAGGATGACTGCGACTTGTTGGGGTTGCGCATATCGCTCGCCCTCTTCCATCTGTCAAAGTCGTCAAGACCTCGCAAGAGATTCGGCTCCTCCTTCGATACCTCCTCGATGTATTCCTTGACCAGCTCCTCGCGCATGTCGTCGATACCGTCGTTGAGGCGGCGTATCTCAAGCACTCTTTCAAAGACGCCGTCGCTCGTTATTATCTCGCTCTGCCTTGGCAGGGCCATACCGAGGGTATAGTCTGCGAGCTCAACGTAGTCATCGAAGAAGTCGGTGCGGTTGTACGGTGTATTTCTCTTAAGCCCAAGCTTCTCGGCTATGACGTTAAGCACCGTGCTTTTTCCCGAGCCGTTGTTACCGTAGAAAATAGTCACATCGTAAAAGAAGAATTCGGGAAGGTTCCTGTATCTGAAAAGTCCAAAGGGGTATTTTGACGTATAGCACGTCTTTTTAGCTTTAAGGCTGCCAAGGAAGAAATCCTCCTCCTGACTCGCCGTCGGCATAGTAAAGCTCTGAAGATATATCATACGTTTTCTCTTTTCGTTTTCTTGATTATCAAATACACAAGCATCTCGGCACCGAAGAACAGACCGATATTCACAAACGGCATAATAAACGGCGCGATATCAGCAGGGAGTATGTAGAATGGATCGCGTATAACAAAGAACCAGTTGAAGAAGTGGGAATACTCGCCCGCCTCACCGTTATATAAGAGGTTACCGATAAGCGCCCATACCGTCATGCCCGAAATTATCGCTAGGTCGCGGTAGCAGGTCTTGAAGCTCAGCTCCTTGCCGTCATAAACAAGCGTTAAAAGACCGTACACAGTCATAATCCCGTGGAAGATAAGCGTCTGCACCACGCGGTAGGAGAGGGGGTGCGTCGCGTGCCACATAACGCCCGCAGGGTAGATGAGATACACGAGGTTTGAGATAAAGCCTAGCAGGGCAAAGTGTACTCGCAGTGGCTTCAGCCACTCGACGTGGCTTGAGAGAAAGCACATAACACACATCGCGGTGCAGATATGGAACGGTAGCTTCTCAATATCTATCTCTCCATATGCGAACGGCATAAGGAAAAAGTCGAGAACGTATAAACCAAAGGAAATGTTAATTAAGGTTAGCATAACCTTGCGTTTTGCGTTTTCATCCTTGTTCTTTAACAAGAGAAATACAG
The DNA here is from genome assembly GCA_017453245.1 of Clostridia bacterium. GTDB lineage: Bacteria > Bacillota > Clostridia > Oscillospirales > CAG-272 > UBA1740. The sequence continues at coordinate 19,479 of JAFTKM010000002.1, read as the reverse complement.
CCGTAAATGTCAGAGCCGCAAGAGCAATATAGATAAAGTGCCATAGCCCAAAGCAGGAGAATATCTCGCCGCCCTTTTTGTCGGATAATAGGTTGTTCAGTATCTGATACATCGTTTGCCAACCTCCTATACATTCATTTCTTAAATTAATTATACCACATATTATAACGAGTGTCAATTTGTTGCGTTTTCTTTTTTGAGAAATAAAAAAGGCTTTCTCCCGCCCTTTCGGATGAGAGAAAGCCTTTTATTATGTAATTTAGATTACTGCAAGGAGAATGAAGTTAAGCACGAACAAGCCGGTGCATACCCAGAGAATGGGATTGATCTCCTTTACCTTACCCTTACATACCTTAACGAGTATGTGGAAGATAAAGCCTGCAGCAATACCGTAGGAAATGCTGTAGCAAAGAGCCATGAAGATACCTGCGAAGAACGCGGGTACAGCCTCGTCGAAGTCGCCCCAATCAATATCCTTGAAGGAGGAGATCATCATGATACCAACCACAACAAGAGCGGGAGCGGTTGCCGCGGAGGGAACTGCGCTGACGAAGGTTGCGAAGAACGCGGAGATAGCAAAGCAGATGGAAACAACAACCGATGTAAGACCGGTGCGTCCGCCTGCGCCGATGCCTGCCGCACTCTCAACGAAGGTGGTGGTGTTGGAGGTACCGAAGAGCGCGCCAACAGAGGTAGCAGTCGCGTCTGCGAAGAGAGCCTTGTCCATCTTGGACTTGAAGCCGGTGCCTTCCTCCATAGCCTTTTCATCCTCCTCGGAGAAGATTCCCGAGCGGCGTCCTGTACCGATGAAGGTTCCGATGGTGTCAAAGGTATCGGAAATGCTGAAGGAGAAGATGGTTATAAGAACGAGGGGAAGCTTACTGAGGTCTGTGAACAGACTGCCAATGCCGCCCTCCTTGAAGATAGCGAGGAAGGTGGTGGGGAGCTGAGAGCAAGCGTCAACAAAGCTGATGGTCTCGCCAAGCTTGGTTACGCCGAAGGGAATACCGATAACGGTGGTAGCGGCGATCGCGATGAGGATCGCGCCCTTAACCTTGAGAACGAGGAGAACTACGATGAGGATAAGACCGATGAGGAATACCCAGTAGTTAGGCTGGTTCAAGGTGGGGAGAGCAGGTACGCCTGCGCTGAAGTCTACCATACCAACGTTGAGGAAGCCGATGTAAGCTACGAAGATACCGATACCGCCGCCGATAGCGTGCTGGAGGCTTAAGGGAATAGCCTTGATTATGTACTTACGGATCTTGGTTACGGTGATTACTATGTTAAGGACACCGCAAATGAAAACCATAGAGAGTGCCTGCTGCCAAGTAAACTTGAGAGTAAAGCAAACCGTGTATACGAAGAAGGCGTTGAGTCCCATACCGGGTGCCTGCGCGTAGGGAACGTTGGCAACAAGACCCATTACGAGTGTGCCCACGATGGCGGAAATGATGGTCGCGAGGAATACTGCGCCCCATTCCATGCCCGACTGCGAGAGAATGCTGGGGTTAACGACGATGATGTAGGACATCGCGAAGAACGTCGTGAGACCGGCCATGATTTCGGTGGAAACCTTAGTACCGTTCTCTTTCAGATGAAACAGTTTTTCCATTAGAAGTCTCCTTTTATTTAATTTTTATGACAAGGGTATTATAACACGCGCTTAAAATCTTTACAATATAAAATTCACTTTTTCGACATAATTTTGTAGGAATAGATAAACTTGAAGAAAGAGAGAAGTTTAAGTGGGTGAATTTGCACTAAAAGAGAGGGGGAGTATATCCCGATTACGCCGCAGGAAAATGCACGCTGGCGCGTGATGAGATACACGGCTTTGCCGTGATAATATCCGGCCACACAGAGGCTGATGATATACCAAGCCTGTGGCTTGGATAAAAAAAGACCGAGTCGTCTGACTCGGTCTATATGTAATCAGCTAAACATATTCTCTATGTCGGAAACCGTATATTTACTTCCGTTTGGAATAGTTACGATCGCGAATGCCATGTATTTATCTACCTTGACGATATAGTATATCTGCTGCATCTTTATACCGTTTGCGGTTACACTGCATATTACACGGGTATAGTCCTTCTCGCCGAGGGTTACGGTATCGTATTCATCGGGGAAGGTCACGGTCATTCCGCTCAGATTTTTGGTCTGCTCCTCAAGAGCATCAACGTACTCCTCAATAGTGATTCTCGTGGATAACGTTCTTGCGAGATTCTCATATCCGAAGCTTATGTTGGCTCCGGTGGACTTATCTACCGCCATCATATCGTAGAGTGATCCGCTCGCGTCAAGAGCTTTCTTGAAGTCCTCGTCTGCGAATTGCTCGATGCCAATGTTCATAGTCTCGGCAATTTCTTCATCGGTGGCATAAACCCAGCTCGAGGGCTTGGTAAAGGTGAAACCGACGTATTCGTTAACGTAAGCGTTGCCGTCGATTGCTCCGCGCGAGAGCTTTTCCTTTCCAAACGGAAGAAGGTCGCACGCCATAAAGGACGTAAGAGCGGCGATAACAAGCAGCATAGCCAATAGCTTTTTCATAGTGTATCCTCCCAAACAAAATGCTTGTTACATATTGTAACATTTACATTGTAACATTTTGTTACAATAAAGTCAAGAGGTTTTTCGAAAAAAGGAGAATAAGTGTGAATATGGACGAGAAAGCCGGCCTTATCGGTCTGAAAAAGGTCAGAAAACAAAAGAAACTGAACCAATTAAAGGTAGCTCTTGATTTGAACATTAGTCGCGAAGCCCTCTCTCACTACGAAAACGGAAAGAGAAACCCTGATCTTGAGATGCTCCGCAAGCTGTCTAGGTATTTTGGCGTATCAATAGATTATTTAGTAAACGGAAAAGAGTTTGATAAAAAGTAAAGTTAAAGCCGGCATAAAGCCGGCTTTTTTGTTTATACGTATGATGAAAATATCTATTATTGAATTCTTTCCAATGCTACTTTCGCAGAATTCTTGAGCGCTGTCTCTCCACCGTTTTCAACGCAGTATTGATAATGAGGGATGGCCTTTTCGTTATTATTTGTCTTTTCGTACACCTCTCCCAGCTTGAAATGGATGGTCAGGAGCGAGAGCTTGTTTTGCTTAGCAAGGCTATGTGTGAGTAGGTCGAGATTGTATAGCTCCACCGTTTTATAGTCTTCCATAGCGAAGGCGCGATCGGTTCTTATAATCATCTCTGTTATTGTTCTGCTGGTAAAATCCTGCTTAGAAGCACAAGCTTCCGTGAAAAGAGCCTCAGCATCTTCTTTCATACCGTAGGCGAATAAAAGCGAGGATTTGATAAGCTTTGCATACGTTCTTTTTTTCTCGTTTGCCGTAGCTATCATTTCATCTGCGGATGAGAGGGCTTTTTCTCTCTCATCTAAACAATCGTACGCCATAGCAACCAGTTGCAGCACGTAGATATTCGGTTTATTGACGATGAGATCGGATGCGTTCGTTAATTGGTGATATTCCTTAATAAATTCAGCAGGCTTGAGCTCATGGCGCACTAGCTTGTTACCTAAATTGATAACCTTACCCGTTCCTTCTGAAAAATACCCCGTAAACGTTATAAAAGGGCAGAGAACGTAGCAAATTACTCCTAAGACAATTAAAAACTTGGAGTATGAGCTTACGTCGATATTCGATATACCTCTTACTATGCAAAAGCTGCCAAGAACAAAATAACAAAGAGCTACAAGTATTATTTTTCTTAATCCCTTTTTCGTTAAGAACATATTCACATCGCCTTTCTTCGTGATATTAAAATTTATAATGATTACTTTTTAAACAATGATTTAATTCATTTTATATCCACACCGCTTTTTTTGTGTTTAGTATACCATAGAACTGTTCAACGTGTCAAGCGCAACAGCAATGGCAAAAAGTCATCATAAAGCATAATCTATATTCGGGAGCTAGCAATGCAAAAATCTTTTATTAATTTCCCGACACCCTATTGACAAAGTAAAAAAACTTTGCTATAATATCAAAGTAATTAAATATTTGGTGCAGTAGCCAAGTGGTAAGGCCCCGGTCTGCAACACCGTTATCCGCCGGTTCAAATCCGGCCTGCACCTCCAAAACAAAAGGACACTCCGTGTGGGTGTCCTTTTTCGTTTTTGCGGGGCAAAGCTCGAATTTAATGCGGTTCCGTATGACTTCGGTGCAACGGATTGACATACTGAGGTTTATATGCTATACTGAACACAGAAAGGCGGTGCAATTATGAAAGTAAAAGAAATGGAAGCTTTGACAAAGCATTTTGACAAATATTTCGAGCAGAGTGACAGTATGGTCCTGCATCCGATCGTTGACGCGGGATTCCACGTCGACGTTCTTGTATACAAGCCGACCGAGAAATACCCCTTCTGGAAGCTTGCGACTATGGGCGCGAGCGATTACAAAATGCCTAAGATCCAAAACACCGTTGGATCAAACAATGAATACGTGATGTTCGTAGACAAAGAGGAGGACCTTAGCGATAAGGAAACACTCGTATGGTATTACAATAAGCTGATGCTGGTCGCGACTTTTGCGTATTACAATAAGACTCACATAACTTACTCGCACAGCTTTGAGTGGAAGAACGAGGATCCCGATGATGAGATGATTGCCGCATTTATCGAGTTCCCGCAGGTTATTGAGGACGCGGGAATACTGCGCTGCAAAACCGGTCTTTTCAAGACTGCGACCTGCCTTCAGGTCGTGCTTCTTAACGGCGGTGAGCTTGAGATGCTGATCAAGGGCGGACGCCAGGCGTTCAGCAACTATCTTTACCCCGAGGACGGCGGCAAGGCGCACTTCCTCTCGGAAAGACGCAGGAGCGAGAAATTTTAAGCGGAATTCGTGCAACGGTACAACTCTGAAAGGATACTGACTTGTATTCCGTTGTGCATTGTAAGTGTACAGCTTGCTCTCGGCTTTGTCGTGATTGTGATATAAGTTGTTAAAAGACAACAATAATTTGCATTTATAGGCAAAAATGAAGTTTAGTACGAATTATGTGAAAGGATGATGCTCTGATGAAAAATATCAGAAATTACATAGTGCTGGTGCTATTTTTCTTCTTGATGATAAGCGCTCTTCTATTCGAACCGAACGAATACTTTATCGTTGATGTTCTTGACTATATAGTGACAGAGTGCTTAGTTGTTATTATGGCAATCAGCATAATAAATTGGGGCTTTAGGAATCAACTGCCAAACGGTATAAACAAGCTCCTTGTCATCTGTGGTATCGTAATCTTTGTTGATATGGTAGTTATTGGTACCGCAAGATTTATCGTGAGCGGTGAACTCTTTACTCTTATTTTGCCTGTTTGTCTTCCGGTATGCTTTATGGCGATAATTCTTCTTTATGCCAAGGAAAAGGAAAACGCAAAAAAAGAGAAAAAGTGGGCATATATTATCGGAATTCCACTGTTAATTCTCTCGATATATTTTGAGGTAATTTCCTTTATTTAAGATTTTGTTGCATTTAAAAGCCGTGAAAGGAGAAGGATATGCAAGAGAAAGACGATATATATGCAATGTATCATAATACTCCGGGAGATACGTCGCAAGGCTTTTGGATAACTGTTTTGTTGACGCTTATAGGAGCACTCATCTGTGCGGTTGATTTGTTTTTATACACGCGGTGCAGAGAAGTGCTTGCGGTGATGATACCGATATGTGTTTTTAATACCGTGTATCTGTATTTCGAGCTTAATTTCTGGTTTATCAGAAAGTATTACTTCAGGTACAATCGCAGATTAGGTCTTGCGCTGTGGATGGCGATATATTTTGGCGCGGCGTTTGCTGCTGTAAGCTTAGCGTATAGCATTATTCCTGATTTGGTTTGGGATGCTTATTGCGCCTTTATTCCGTTCTTATTTGCTCCTGCAATATTTATTGTACTTCCTGTCTTTGCCTTGGCTTTGCTTGTTGTTGCCTATGAGTAGGAAGATATTGACAAATAAAGACAAAAGATATATAATCTAAGTAATAACATTTAGAAAAGGAGTCTAATATGGCAAATAATATTATGAACAATTTCAGCCCCGTGGCGGCTCAGCGCAGAGCGTATGAGACAAAGTACACGAATGCGAGAGTGAATCTTTTGCTCGTTGTTGCTTTCACCGCTATAAACATTATCCTTCTTGCGACGGGAAGCTTCACCTACTTCCTCTTCTCGGCATCCATTCCGTATTTTATCGCGGATATGGGTATGCTTTTGTGCGGTAAGTATCCGCCTGAGGCATACGTCGACGGTCTTGAGGAGATGATCGTTTTCGAGCCGTCTGTTTTCCCCATCTTCGCTGTAATTGCGTTGCTTATCGTGTCGGTATATCTCGTTTTCTGGTTCTTCTCTAAGAAGAAGCCCGGATTCCTTATGGCGGCGCTTATTCTCTTTGTGATCGATACCGTAGGTATGTTTGCTCTTTACGGTATATCTCTCGACTCCATTGTCGACATACTCTTCCACGGCTACGTTATCTGGTCGCTTGTAAGCGGCATCAAGGCGCATAACGCGCTTCTCGCTCTTCCGACCGAGGAGGTTGTTTACGGTGAGGGCGAAGGCTTCGTTAACGTTGATCCCGTAGCGCCCGCTGAGACTGCACCCGCAGAGGAGACAGTTACCGAGGAGGCTGATGCCGAGACTCAGACCGAGGAGGCAGCTCCCGAGGTGGCTGAAGAAGCACCTGCAGAAGAGACTCCCATTGAGGAAGCTCCCACAGAGGAATAATCTGAAAATACATAGTTGAAATGCGGCTCGGAGGAGCCGCATTTTTTGTCCACTCTATTGACTCCTCACGTGAACGTATGATAAAATGTAGACGTAAAGAAAGGCGGTGACATCCTATGGAACCCAAAAACGTAATTATATTCGGTGACAGCTACTCGACCTTTGCGGGATGTATTCCCGAGGGCTATGCGACCTACTACTCGGGCGCAAGAGAGACTCCTCCCGACATAGGCTCTTGGGACGAGTCCTGGTGGGCGATGGTGATCAAGCAGACGGGCTGGAAGCTTGTGAGAAACGATAGCTGGAGCGGCTCGACCATAGGCTACACCGGCTATGACGGAGCAGATTATTCAAGAACGAGCTCGTTTATCACAAGACTTGAAAGGCTTAAGGCCGAGGGCTTCTTTGAGATGTCCGGGGTGGATACCGTGTTAGTTTTCGGCGGTACTAACGATAGCTGGTGCGGTGCGCCTCTTGGTGGGGAAATGTACGAGGGATGGGAGCGCGAGGACCTTTACAGAGTCCTTCCCGCAATCGGTTGCTTCTTCACAAAGCTGAGAGAGACGCTCCCGAGCGCTCGGATATACGCAATCTGCAACACGGAGATAAAGTCCGAAATAGTTGAGGGAATAAAGAACGCCTCTGAAAGAATCGGAGCCGAGTCGATCGTGCTTGAAAAGATAGACAAGATAAACGGACATCCGACTGCTCTCGGTATGACTGAGATCAAGGATCAGGTCCTTAAGGCCCTAGGCGTGTGAAATAAACTAAAAATTCTATATAGGAGCACAATTATGAAGAGAAGGCTTTTATTCTGCTTTTTACTTGTAGCTCTGCTTACGCTTGTTTTTACCGGATGCGACGTCATTAACAGCATTATAGGTAAGGATAGCGGCAAGGAGGAGCACGAGCATACCGGCGGCTCGGCAACCTGCCTTAAGGCGGCGGTTTGCGACGAGTGCGGCGAGAGCTACGGAGAAAAACTTGATCACGACTTCAGCGACGCGACTTGTACGTCTGCCAAGGCCTGCAAGGCTTGCGGATTAGTCGAGGGCAAGGAGCTGGGGCACGATTTTGCAGACGCGACCTGCACCGAGCCCAAGACCTGTGTTAACTGCGGTATCACGGAGGGAGTTGCTTCGCATTCATACAATGCGCAGTATTCCCACGATGATAACGGTCACTGGATCGAGTGCTCAAGGTGCGGTGATAAACTCGATGAGGCAGAGCACACGGGAGGCGAAGCAACCGTGAACGAAAGAGCAAAATGTGAGATATGCGGAGCGCGCTACGGTGAGTATCCCGATTTGGTAATTGATTGGCAGACCGAGGCGCTTCTTCCCACCGACGGCGCAATCGTTTATCTTGCAAACGACCGTATCAGAAAATGGTACGAGGCTTACGATTACAAGACGACCGATACCGACGCGCATTGGCTTGAGTCGGATATCTTCACCCCGAGCGTTCCCGTATTCAAGTGGAGCGTCGGTGAGGCGGCGAAATACTACAAGGTTTACGTAGCAAATAACTCCGCCTTTAATTCCGCGCAGTGCTATCTGACAAACCTCGCCGAGCTTTCGGTTGAGCATTTGTACGTAGATACTACCTACTATTGGTACGTTGACGCGGTGTACGGTGACCATACCGTGAGAAGCGAAATATTCAGCTTCACAACGGCTAAAACACCGAGGACGGTTTGTATCGACGGTGTCAGCAACTCGCGCGATATCGGAGGATATATTACAGCCGACGGAAAGAGAATCAAGCAGGGAATGGTTTACCGCTCCGCAAAGCTTGATGACATTACAGAGCTTGGAAAGTACACTCTGGTTAACATTTTAGGCGTAAAAACCGATCTTGACCTCAGAGGCGCAAGAACGTCCGATGGAAACGGAGGATATTATTCCAATCTAAAGAACACGACTCATCCCGTCTCTGAGCTCGAGCATATAACCGTAGCCGCTCCCTGGTATTCAACCGGCGAGAACGGTATATGGTATGACGAGTTCAATAAGGATGAGCTTGCTAAAGCCGTCAAGGTCTTTGCGGATCCCGACAACTATCCGATAATTTTCCATTGCTCTCTCGGACGTGACCGTACGGGTACTCTTGCTTTAGTGCTCGGCGGACTTCTCGGTCTTGACGAGAACACTCTTATGATGGAATATGAGCTCTCGGTATTCTCCTATTGGGGCGCTTACGGCTCGACTAAGTATAATGACGGCCTTCGCAATTCCATACACAACACTTATCTCTATATTGATAACAACTATGAGGGAGATACCTTCTCGGAGAAGGTTGAGGACTTCCTTCTTGACATCGGCGTTACCGCTGATGAGATAGCCTCGATAAAGGACATTATGCTTGAGGAGGTGGAGTGAGATGAAAAACGTTATTCACACTAGCTTAAGCCTTGCTCTTATTGCGGCTCTTATGCTCGGCAGTATTAACGTACACGCCTCTGACACAGGCTCCGCAAAGGACGAGATACCGTACACCTCGCACGATACCTCGGTTGCGGAACAGACGTATGACAGCGTAATCACGGAGTATTACGGTCAGGACGGTATTGACGCGGGTGTTCCCGAGGGCTTCTCGGGATATGCTCTTAAGCTTGCTCCAAAGACGGACTCCGGACACGCAGGTGTTTGCGTTGATTACAGCGATCAGAATATCCCGATCGATTCGGTCGAGCAGATATCCTTCCGTGTCTATATTCCCTCGGGCGGAGCCAGCGAATTCAGAATTATGAACAAGGCGAAGGCATCCTCCTGGATAGTCAGAGCTACCCCCTCGGCATTCTCCGCGTGGGTAGACGTCGTTCTTGATAATACCTCGGGATTTATGTCGGGCTTTAGCCTTGATTCCTTGGCAAATTCTGAGGGAAACCTCGGCTCATTCTGCATTATTTTCAGACTGAAGAGTCCGTCGGAAAGCGCGGCGTACATTGACTCTGTCAGCATCAAGTACAAGGAAGGAGCATCGGACGATTTGACGCCACCCGTAATAAATTATAACGGTCCGACCGAGCTTACTGCATCCGAGGGCGAGAAGCTCTCGATTGAGGGCTTGAGCGCGTTTGATGAATACGATAACTCCTCCGCCACTATCAGCTACGAGTGGAGCGCAGGGGCGGCGAATAGCCTCGGAGAGCTTCAGGCAGGCACGCATACCTGCAAGGTGATCGCGACCGACCGCTCGGGTAATGAGTCATTTATCGAGCTTCGCATAACCGTAAAGGCAAGCACCTCTCTTATCAGACTTGAGAGCGTTCCGTTTGTTCCGCATGATACGTCGATAGCCGACACGACCTACGACGGTAAATATACAGAGCTGACGGAGGCGGAGGCAGAGTCGAAGGGAATAGCAAACGGTTATAACGGAACTGTATATGAGATCTCGTATAACTCCGGCAAATCCTATATCGGCGTGTGCCTAGATTTTTCCGGATACGAAATACCTATCGGTATAGTTGATAGCATCAGCTTCAAGGTCCTTATGCCGACCTCCTATTCCGAGCTCAGAATGAGAAACGGCAATACCACGGATTGGATAATGAGATGCTCGTCCGCTCCCACGGGTGAGTGGAATACGGTAGTCCTGAGTCATACGGGCTCGGGATTCTTCGGCTCGTCATCGATGGACACTTTAGTAAATTCCGACGGTAATCTCGGTGCATTCTGCCTTATCGGAAGAAACAGCGGAACCTACGCGAACTACTATATTGACAGCGTCGTCATTAAGCTCAAGGATGACGATAAGTGCGCCCCCGTGTTGAATTATGATGGTGAAACCGATATACTTACCTCGTCGGGCAAGCCCTTTGAGCCGGGTATTACCGCCTATGATGAGTTTGAGGGAAGATACGTTGACGTTGAATATGCGTGGAGCGAGGGAGCTCTTGATTCGAAGGGTAATATGCTCGAGGGTGAGCACACCTGCGTTGTCAGCGCTACCGATTACTACGGTAACAGGTCGACTCTCACTCTTAACGTCACGGTAGGTCCTCCCGATACCGAGGCTCCCGAGATACTCTTTGAGACGAGCGAGATATACGTATCCGTCGGCACGTATTGCCGTATGGTCATCTCCTGCGTTGATAACTACGATAAGGTTGACGTCGTCAGCGAGTGGAGCGATGGCGCTATTGACCTCGGAGGCAGACTCTATGAGGGCACTCACACGTTAACACTTACAGCAACCGACCTCTCGGGCAACAAGACCGTACATGTGGTTACAGTCTACGTGACGGATACCGACACTACGGTAGGTCAGCTTATCGAGTGCGGTAAGGCAAACTGAATTATCAAAAAAGGCCTGCGGAAAAATGCCGCAGGTCTTTTCTTTGTATAACGAAAACCACGCGATAGTCGCGAGGTTCAAAAGAGGTTAACCGATGAGGAAAATGATGTGAAAAAAAGCCTTCTCCAGTGGGTAGCGAAGCGGCGTTTCGGTAGTGAATTGCGTTAATAACGCAAGAGCCGAAACGTGACCGAGCCGAAGCGAGACAAGGGGACCATTTATGGTGGATGAGGTGTCCATAATGATAAGAGTTTTAACTAACTCCTCATCCGTCACTCGCTTTGCTCGTGCCACCTTCTCCCACAGGAGAAGGCATTCTCTCTTCAACCCGTTTACGGGTAGCAGGTAACAAATGCATGGCTGGCAGGCAAATCTAAAACGCACTTGTGAGTCGCCAGTAACATTTAGGGTTTTACCCGAAAATAAATACCCCCCCGGGGATTTTTATTAACGTATTGAAAAACATTTTTTGTTGTGATATAATGAAGAAAAAATGAGGAGGTCAGGATGAAAAATATAAAAGATATAATAAGTAAAATGACGCTCGATGAGAAAATATTGATGCTCACAGGCTATACGCCGATGGGAACGGAGCCGATAGAGCGTCTGGGGATACCCGAGGTGGTTGTTGCGGACGGACCGTCAGGCGTCAGGGAGGGATATAAATTTACCGCCAAACGCAATAATACGTTCCTGCCCTCTATCTCCTCGCTTGCATCGACGTGGAGTAAGCAGAGCGCAAAAAGATATGGCGAGGTTCTCGCCGGGGAGTGCGTACAAAACGGTGTTGATATGCTCTTAGCTCCGGCAATCAATATTAAGAGACATAATCTTTGCGGCCGAAATTTTGAATACTTTTCAGAGGATCCCATCCTCACGGGAGAGCTTGCGGTGGAGTACGTAAAGGGGCTTGAGGAAAACGGAATCGGAACCTGTGTTAAGCATTTTGCCGTTAATAATCAGGAGATGCACCGTAACTACGTTAACGTGGAGCTTGATATGCGAACTCTCCACGAGCTGTACCTTAAGGCATTCGAGATCGTTATAAAAAAGAGTAATCCCGCAAGCGTTATGTGCGCGGAGAATAAAGTTGATGGAATATGGTGCTCGGAGCATAAGTATTTGCTTTGCGACGTGCTCAGAGAAAAGTGGGGTTACGAAGGCTTTGTTATGTCGGATTGGTCTGCGGTGAAAAATTCCGCGAGAGCACTGAAGGCGGGTATGGACCTTCAAATGCCAACTATACCTGACATTTTACCGCAATTAAAGACTGCTCTTGAGCGCGGAGAGATAGAAGAGGACGATATTGATAAGGCGGTTGAACGTATACTCCGCTTTGCTATGAAGGACAGAGAAAAGGACGCCGCATATAACAGGGACACCCAGCACGCCTTGGCGCGCGAGCTCGCCGGAGAGGGAATAGTTCTTCTGAAAAATGAGAATGACACCTTACCCATAACCAAGGAGAAGTACAAGAAAATTGCTGTCTTTGGTGAGTATGCTAAGAGTCCGCTGCTCGGTGGTCAGGGAAGCGCTGAGGTCTATACCTCTGACGAGTATATCGAGTCTCCGTTAGAGGAGCTTCGCCGCCAGCTTGGCGATGAGGTTGAATTTGTTTATACCGAGTTTTATAAGAAGGCGGAGCACGTTGATACCTTTATCTGGTCAAGATTTGATGAGTTTAACAAGGCGATAGATGGCGCGGATCTGCTTCTCTTCTTCGTTGGATCGATGGAGTCCGAGGACACCGAGGAGCACGATAAGTATACTGCCCGACTCAACCCGAATCAAGAGTTTTACATCCGTCAGGCGCTTGCATCAGGAAGGCGTGTTGCGGTAGTGATCCAGACCGGCACCGCTCCGATACTTGACATATGGAATGATCGAGCTGACGCGGTTGTTGAAATGTGGCTCGGAGGTGAAGGCGGCGGTGGCGCGATAGCCGATGTTCTGACGGGCAGAGTAAATCCGTCGGGCAAGCTTTCCGAGACGTTCCCGCGCAAGGAGCGAAAGGATCTTGATTATCCCGGTGACGGCGTTCGCGTTCGTTATACCGAGGGGCTGGACGTCGGATACAGATATTATGATAAGCATCCTGAGGAGATTGCCTATCCGTTTGGCCACGGACTATCCTATACCTCGTTCACCTATTCGGACCTGAAGGTCGAGACGAGCGATGATGCTATCAGCGTGAAGCTTAAGCTTACTAACGTGGGAGAGCGCGAGGGAAGTGAGGTAGTACAGCTTTACGTGGGCTATCCTACGACCGCCTTCACCCGACCGATAAAGGAGCTTAAATGCTTCGGAAAATACAGTCTCGCCGCCGGTGATAGCTGTGAGGTTGTGCTCGAAGTACCTCTTATTGATATTGCCTATTATAACCGTTCTCTTGATGAGTGGATCGTAGAGCCCGGAAGGTATGACGTTCTTATCGGAGCATCGTCACGGGATATAAAGCTCAGGGAGCAAATATCTGTTTCGGGAAATGCTCCTTATACAGCAGGCAAGATAGAGAATAGCAATTTTATCGGCGTGCTCGATTGATAGGTGACGTCCGCTTTATTGAATAACAGTTAAAAAAGAGTCAGCACTGTGATGCTGACTCTTTTTATTATAAGAATGTTTTGTAGTCTTCGTAGTTTTTCTTGAGTAGATTTGGCGTATCGAGCCCATATGGACACAAAGATTTACATTTTCCGCAGTTTATGCACTTTTCTATCTGTTTCATCATCGCCTGACTTGCCTCGGAAAGCTGAGCGTCTACGGGAGCTCGGCGTATCATTAAGGACATTCTCGCCGCATTGTTTATCTGGATTCCAACGGGGCAGGGCATACAGTATCCGCAGCCGCGGCAGAAGTCACCCGAGAGCTCTGCCTTCTCCTTTTCTATATAAGCTCTTATCTCGTCTGTCATCGCGGGCGGATTTTCGTTGTAGGCGAGGAATTCGTCGAGCTCATGCTCCCTTTGCACACCCCATATCGGAGCTACGGGGTAATCGGCGAGGAAGGCGTATGCCGCATCCGAGCGGGTGATAAGACCGCCCGCCAGAGCCTTCATACAGATGAAGCCGACGTCCATTTCCTCACAGAGCCTTACAAGCGCCTCCTCCTTTTCGCTCGCGAGGTAGGAGAATGGGAATTGCAGGGTATCGTAAAGTCCCGAGCGTACAGCCTCCTCGGCTACCGCGAGACGGTGATTGGTCATACCTATATGGCGTATTTTGCCGAGCCTTTTCGCCTCTAGCATAGCCTCGTAGAGCCCCGTGCCGTCACCCGGCTTCGGGCAAAACGCGGGGTTGTGGAATTGATAAATATCGATATAGTCGGTCTTAAGGAGCGAGAGACTTTCTTCAAGGTCGCGCCAGAAGCCCTCGACCGTGGTGCGCATTGTTTTGGTGGAAATTATAATATTCTCTCTGACATCCGAGAGCGCGTAGCCTATCTTTTCCTCGCTATCCGTGTAAAATCTCGCGGTGTCAAAGTAGTTGATTCCGCCCTCATACGCCTTTCTTAAAAGGTGGGCGGCATCCTCCTTTGAGATACGCTGGATGGGGAGCGCTCCAAAGCCGTTTTTGCTTACTGTAATATTGGTTCTTCCAAGTCTAACGGTCTGCATATTAACTCCTTAGGCAAGAGAAAATATATGAACGTATTATTCTCTCTTGCTAAAAAAATGAATTCTATAATTATTATACCACCCAAAGGAGCTCTTTGCAAGCGGTTTTGAAAACTGATTTTGAAACTTACACTTGCATATATTATTTTTTTGTGCTATAATACAACGAGAGTAACGCTAAAGACGCGCTATTTATCTTGTGTAAAAGTAATCTTAATTTTCTATGAGGCATAATTATGATTTTTGAAAAGCAAGTTGTAAATATGTATAAGGGTATGATGCACACACGGTGCGATGATACCGAGACGGTTTACTATTTCTCCGCGGAGGATTTTCCGGGGCTTTGCAGCGAGCCGATAGCCTTCGCCTCGTCGCTCGGACATACTCTTCAGGGGTATCTATATCAATACGACGGCGCAAGAGAGGATAGACTCATTGTGTTTGACCACGGCTTCGGCGGCGGTCATCGCGCTTATATGAGAGAAGTTGATATGCTCTGTAAGGGCGGATACAAGGTATTCGCATATGACCACACCGGCTGTATGGAGTCGGGCGGAGAAACTCCGAGGGGACTCTCGCAGTCGCTCTGCGACCTTAACGACGCAATCAATATGCTTAAATCCGACGAGCGCTTCTCCCACCTTGATATCTCGGTTATGGGACATAGCTGGGGTGCGTTTTCGACCTTGAATATTTCTGCGCTTCACCCCGAAATTTCTCACATCGTCGCTATGTCGGGCTTTGTCTCTGTTGAGGATATGATAGGCACCTTCTTCTCGGGAATTCTTAAGCCTTATCGCAAGGCAATTCTTGAGCTTGAGAGAGAGTCGAATCCGTACTTCGTAGAATTCAATGCGGTGAAAACGCTGAGCGAATCGAATACTAAGGCTCTGCTCATTTACTCGGATAACGATGCTATGTGCCGTCCCAAGCATTACGAGATACTTAGGGCGGGGCTCGAGGGCAGAGATAACGTTGATTTCCTGTACGTAAGCGGCAAGGGACATAACCCGAATTACACCGATGACGCGGTCAGGTATCTTGGCGAATTCGGTAAGGCGAGAGCGAAGATCGCCCGCAGTAAAAAGGCTACGAAAGAGGATAAGGCAAGCTTTGTTGCGTCCTATGATTGGAAGAGAATGACCGAGCAGGATGAGGCTGTCTGGAGTATCATTTTCGAGCATCTCGGAAAGTGACTGTAAATTGACTTTGGAGGAAAAACAATGAATCAGAAAAGAAGAAATGACGAGGTTGTACGCAAGGTTGCCCTGATAGGTATTCTGACAGCCCTTGCTACCGTCCTCAGCTATATAAAGATACCTGTTGTAAGTACTGCGACCGTGACTCTTGTTTTACCCGTGGTCGTTATCGGCGCTATCGTTTGCGGCACTTGGGTTGGAGCGTGGCTGACGGTTATTCCCGCGCTTACCTCATTTGGCGAGGCGGCACTGTTCCTTACCTATAATCCCTTCGGTACGGTTCTTACCTTGATGCTCAAGGGACTTCTGGCAGGCTACCTTGCAGGACTCGTATACAAGCTTATGTCGAAAAAGCATCCTACCGGCGGTGTGATTTGCGCGGCGGTCGTAGCTCCCGTAGTTAACACGAGCGTTTTTGTTCTCGGATGTTATATCTTCATCTGGAGCGAGCTTGTCGCTCTCGCCGCGGAGAACGGGGTTGGCATCGGTATGCTTCTGTTCGGCCTTGCGGGAATGAACTTTATCATCGAGCTTATTCTCAATGTGGTTCTGTGTCCTGCGATAATCCGTATTATTGAGCTCGCCGCAAAGAAGAACTTCTTGAAGAAATAATTGCTGAAAGCATAAAAAGTAAAATGTGCGCTGAATCAATGCTAACTGAGTAGCAAAGACTTAGCGCACGTTTTTTTGATAAAAAGCTAAATAAAGTTTACAAAAAACTTATTTTAGCATCCTGCAGAGAACTTCTGCTTTACGGCGTCGATTTGCTTCTGCTCCGCGGGAGTCTGGGGATACCACCCTTGGGCTGCCATTTTTGCATACACTTCGCTCTGCATAGCGAGCGTCTCGTCGAGAGCGGATTTGAACGCTGCGTGTACGTTTGGTGTCGAGGACTCAACCGTAGCATGCATAAGAAGATCACACTCTCCCTTGAGGTTCAAAAGAATGTTCTCCATGATTTCCTTATCCTGCATTGTTACCTCCTACAAGACCGTAAAATTTGTTGAAGCACTGTGTGTGCCTTGCCGCCAAGCCGTCGACAAAGCTTGCCAGCTCCTTGTTTTCAAGCTTCTCGACGCTGTCCTTGCAGGTGCATTTAACCTGCTTTTCGTGGCTGAGCGTATCCTCAATATAGAGTAGTTCCTTCGGTGACATTTCGTTTACCTCCTTTTCCCTATGGGTGATGTGGATATTTTCGACAGGTATAAAGCGTGTTATTCACCAAAAAATACTTTCCTAAATATCTTGAAAATATATTGCACATTTCGCGCTTATGTGATAAAATGTGAGTATCCCGATTAAGAGAGAATAATATGAAAAAAATAATTATTGCCGCGGCGCTCCTTTTACTTTGCGCGTCGCTTATGAGTTGTGATATGATAAATAAGTTTTTTGGTGACGATATTAAGCTCGGAGACAAGTCCGACAATCCTAAGACAGAGGAGCAGGGCGCGGTTATAACGCGTGTCTCCTCTGATTCGTCCTCGCTTACCGTTAAGATTGAGAATAATACCGATTCCACCTGGCAGAGCGGTAATATGAGAGACTACTCTCTTGAGGCAGAAAAGGACGGAGAGTGGTACACGGTTACCCAGATAGGCGAGCTTGCGAACACTATGGAGCTTATGATCTTCGCGCCCGGTGAGACGTTGACTCACACCTTCGAGTTCCGAGAGAGATACGGAAATCTCACGCCCGGTAAGTACCGCATAGTCAAGTCCTTCTGGGCAAACAAGACCGCGACCGCTGACGCTCACGAGTTTCATCTTGTCTGCGAATTCACGGTTGAATAAGACTGCTTTATAAGACGTTAAAAGAGGTTAGGGAAGTGGAAAATAAGGCACGTGAAATATATAAGGAAAACTTCACCGAATATTTGCTTTGTCTGGCGCTTGACGTCGGCGAGGGAATGCTTAAAAACGGCGGCGAGGTTGCCAGGGTAGAGGATACCATAGAGCGTATCTGCCGCGCTTACGGCGCGGTGCACGTTGAGGTCTTTACCATTATATCAATGATTAATGCCGCGGTCAGAATGCCGGACGGCTCTTATTCATCGCAGCTAAGACGAGTTAAGCAGACAACGACCAATCTGAACACACTTGAGGAGCTCAATGCTCTTTCGCGCAGGGTGTGTCGTGAGAAGCCCTCGCTCGACGAGTTTGACAAGGCCTTGCACGAGGCGAAGAAAAATCAGCCTTATAAGGCTTGGCTTCATACACTTTCGTCAGCGCTTGTTGCTTGTGCGTTTTGCTTGTTCTTTGGTGGAGGTGTCATTGACTCGATTATCACCTTCTTTATAGGTCTTGGGGTTGCAGTTATTTTGAATTATCCGTCGACAAGGCTGAATAGTATGGCAAAAACGGTAATTTCATCGTTTGTCGCTGCAACGCTTGCGGGTGTCGCCTTGATAATTCTTCCCGAGACAAATGTCGACGCGATAATTATCGGCGCGATCATGCTTCTTGTCCCGGGACTTATGTTTGGTACTTCGATGCGTGACCTTTTGTGCGGTGACCTAATCGCGGGCACGCTTAAGATATTGCAAGCTCTTATCCAGACGTTGATGATCGGATTTGGTTATATGCTTTCTTATGCGTTACTTGGGGACAGACTTATTCCCGAGGTGAGCGCAGAGCAGGGGAATTTGTTCCTCATACAGCTTGTCACGTCCTTTATCACGTCTGTGACGTTCGCGATACTCCTGAAGGCTAACAAGCGCCATCTTATCAATGGAGGCATATGCGGTACGCTTACCTATGCCGCCTACTTTGGCATTTATACTATCACGTCATCCTTGTTCTGGGCAGCGTTTGTTTCCACCGCAGTCGCTGCGCTTTTTGCCGAGGTGAACGCGAGAGCCGTAAAAGCTCCTTCGATAATTATCCTTATGGCGGGCGTAATTCCCACCGTCCCCGGAGGGTATCTCTACCGCGCTGTCCGCGATTTCGTAAGGGGGCTTATCCCCTCTGCTCTTTCTTGGCTTGGTGATGCCGGAGCGGTTGCGTTGGGTATCGCCGGTGGTGTAATTTCACTGTCATTGGTGTTTAACATCGTTAACGACCACGTTGCGAAAAAACGCAAAAACGACAGTAAATGTAAATGAAAATAGACAATATCGCAATAACTCCCCGATTTATGCTTGACACGAAAAGATAACGGGGAGTTGTTATTATTGTTGATAATCGAATATCTGACGAGAATGCTTGCGAATAAACAAAACAATAAATCGTCGTTGTGTTACAGGGCAATGAGAAAGACTTTTAACAATAGGGTTATTGCTATAAAAAAATCATTTCGAATTAAAAATAGTGTATGCAAATATTTTTGATATTTTTTTAAAAACCCCTTGACAAAC
Source organism: Clostridia bacterium (assembly GCA_017453245.1). Taxonomy (GTDB): domain Bacteria; phylum Bacillota; class Clostridia; order Oscillospirales; family CAG-272; genus UBA1740. Next base: position 273 of record JAFTKM010000002.1, on the reverse strand, counting down.
CTTTTTTTATTTGATATAATAGTGGAGCGTTTATGGAAGGTTAGCTCAGTTGGGAGAGCATCTGCCTTACAAGCAGAGGGTCACAGGTTCGAGCCCTGTACTTTCCACCATAGGGAGCAATCCCATACGAAAAATGGCTTGGTAGCTCAGTTGGTTAGAGCGCTAGCCTGTCACGCTAGAGGTCGTGGGTTCGAGCCCCATCCGAGTCGCCATTTTTCGAAAAAATAAAACCACCTATCCGCCTCTGTAGCTCAGTTGGTAGAGCAGAGGACT